>CAYSMN010000044.1:0-7769 GCA_964432255.1 uncultured Methanosarcinales archaeon
CATGAGCGTAGAAATAGCGGCAGTAGGAGGCTGGGGAGAAGTCGGCAGAAACATGACAGCAGTAAGAGTAGATGATGACGTAGTCCTCTTTGACATGGGCCTGCACCTGCCAAATTACATCAAACTCAACGATGAAGAAATAGGAGAATTTGTAAAGAACACAGAAGCATCACTGAAACGGGCAGACGCCATCCCGCAAGACAGCACCATCAAAGACTGGCACGCAAACGTTGTCGCCATCGTTCTCACGCACGCACACCTAGACCACATGGGAGCCGCGCCATACCTAGCGGCAAAATACGACGTGCCCATCATCTGCACGCCATTCACTGCCGCACTCATTAGAACTATCTGCAGCGATGAAAAAATAGATTTGCCAAACAAAATAATCGCACTGAAACCTGGACAAACCATGCCTTTGTCCAAAAACCTCAAACTGGAATTCTGCCATATAACCCACAGCACACCGCAGACGATCATTGCAACTCTGCACACCCAACACGGCATCATAATGTACGGCAACGACTACAAGCTTGACTTGCACCCAACACTCGGCAGCCCTGCAAACTTTGAACACTTGAAACACTTAGGAGAAAAAGGAGTCTTAGCACTAATCCAAGACTGCCTCTATGCAGCAGAACACAGAAGAACACCAAGTGAACAAGTCGCAAAAGAAATGCTCAGAGAAGTTCTTTTGGACGTTGACAGCAAAGGAAAAGGCATCATAGTAACGACATTCGCCAGCCACATTGCACGCCTGAAATCAATCGCAGAATTCGGCAGAATGCTCAACAGAAAAGTCATCTTTATGGGAAGAAGCATAGCCAAATACTGCTATGCGGCAAAAGACGCAGATGTTATTGATCTCTTCAAACACGCCGAGATTTTGAAATACGCACGCCAAATTAGAAGAACGCTCAAAGACATACAGCACAAAAAAGACAAATATTTGCTGGTTGTTTCAGGGCACCAAGGAGAGCCGAAAAGCGCTCTGAGCAAAATGATAGACGGCGTCTACGACTGGAACTGGAGCCCAGACGACCACGTCATCTTCAGCTCAGCCGTTATCCCCGCGGACATAAACATACGGCAACGCGCCATCATGGATGAAAAACTCAAAAAACTCAACGTCAAAATCTTCAAAGACATCCACGTCTCAGGACACAGCTCACGAGAAGATCTCAGAGATATGATACAAATGGTCAAGCCGAAAAACATTTTCCCAACACACGGCGAACAGAGCATGATGAACGCATTCAATTCCCTAGCACAGGAAATGGGGTATAAACTGAACAAAAATCTGTATCCGCTCACAAACGGACAACGAATCAAGTTGTAACTACTCCAGCACAATAAAGCATTTAAATAACGACAGCACGAAAATTCTCACGGGGGTACGAAAAATGAGGCTCGTATTAGCAGATCCAACATTACTCAAAGACAGCATATCAGTAATTTCTGACCTAGTCAACGAAGCACGATTCAAAATAACCAGAGACGGCCTCGAACTCATAGCCATGGACCCGGCAAACGTCGCCATGGTCATCTTCAAACTGCTTTCAAGCAGCTTTACTGAATACGATGTTCAAAAAGAACAAGAAATCGGTGTCAACCTGGCAAACTTCAAGCAAATACTCAGGCGAGTAGGCGCGAGCGACATTCTCACCCTCGAATTAAGCGGAGACAACAAACTCCAAATCCAGCTCAAAGGCGGAACAACAAGAACATTCAGCCTTCCACTGATTGAACTCGAAGAAAAAGAGCAGCGCGTGCCGAACCTGTCCTTCCCTGTTGTCGTTGGCACAACGAGCATGATCCTCAACGACGCCATTTCAGACGCAGACATCGTAGCAGAAAGCGTCACCTTCGCGGCAGAACCCGACAAGTTCACCATCTCGGCAGAAGGAGACTTAAGCAAAGCACACATCGAAATCAAAAGCAGTGAAGAAACAAAAATACAAAGCCAAAGCCCGGCAAAAATCAAAGCAAAATACTCAATCGAATATTTGAAAAAAATGATTAATGCCGGCAAGCTGGCAAACGAAGTGTCGATTTTCTTCAACCAAGACTACCCGTTAAAGCTTGAATACAAAGTAATGGACAAACTTCTCTTAAGCTTCATTTTAGCTCCACGAGTAGAGAACGATTAGGCACAAAGCTTATATATAATTCACTACTTAATAGTAGTATGAAATATCTTAGGCTGCTTAGACCGAGGCAATGGTACAAAAATTTACTTGTATTCCTGGCGCTCATATTCTCAGGAAACTTACTGAATGTTGCTGCGATTGGAAATGCCCTCCTTGCATTTGCAAGCTTCTGCGCCTTGTCGTCAGCAACATACGTAATAAATGATTATGCAGATAGACACAAAGACAGACTGCACCCTGAAAAATGGAACAGACCAATAGCATCAGGAGCAGTCAGCGGAATAGAAGCAATGGTAATTGTTCTTTTACTCGCAATAACTGGGTTTGGAATCGCGCTTTTGCTGCCATCAAACTTCCTATACGCAGCACTCGGATATTTTGTGCTGTCACAATTGTATACGGCATGGCTCAAACACGAAGCATTCGCAGACATTTTGACTATTTCTGTTAATTTTGTCATCAGAGCAGCAGCAGGAGCGTTCGCCATCTCAGTCTGGGTCAGCCCGTGGCTCATACTTGGAATATTCTTCCTCGCACTATTCCTCTTATTCGGAAAAAGAACGAGTGAATTGGCGTTGCTGAAAGAAAAAGCCGAGTTCCAGCGAAGAACATTAAACGCATACACACCTGAGATTGTTTCGCGATTAAACACATTGGCGACAACCGCGCTCGTAATATCTTACACGCTGTTCGTCTTTTTCGGCGAACACCCGTGGCTGTACATCAACCTGCCACCCGCGCTTTACGCAATCTTCAGATACGAAAGCCTTGTCAGCTCAGGAAGCAAAATAGCACGACACCCAGAATATGTATTTACAGACATACGAATGGTAATTTCAATGTTAGTGTGGGTCATATTGACGATCGGAGTGTTATATGCTTGAGGACATAGTTGAAATACCTATAGAGAAAGTAACCACAGAAGACGTGCGCGAAGCATACAGACTCTTTCTGGAAGCTTACAAAATAAAGTATGACCCGCAGTGGCTTGAAGACTGCCAGGAAACTATTGCGCGCGTTTTTGAGCAAAATAAAGACGTCGATTACCGACCATATATGACAGCAAAGTTTTTCGTATCAGACCGCATTAAAACCATCTCCTTCCATGGATACAGCGACGCCATGGATCCTTGGTCACCCAGATATGGCAGAGAACCAAAGTGGCGCAAAAAGAAAAAAACCGAATTGAAAAAGCAGCAAGAAGAATTTCATAATGAATTCCAGAAAAAATTGAAAGAATATTTCAAAAATTTAAATAAAATCTAGCGCTTCGTCCCAAAATAGAACATCTTCTGAATGTCAACATCGTTTGAAGTGAACTTGCCCTGGCGAGGATGATCCTCCTTCGGCTCAGTCTTCAAAGGAACTTGCTGCTCTTTAGGCTGAGGGGATTGCTCGTGAAGCTTTCGCAAGTGAGACTTCACACTTTCAAGCTCATTAGCAAGAGTGTTTAACGCAGAGCGCAACAGGCCCAATTCCTGTTCATACTTCCTGTTGTTCTGCTCAAGAATCATCTCAAATCTTCTTTCGGCCAATGTATCGGTCTTTTGCTGCACAACAATCTGAGGCTCATCAGAAACAACAGACGGCTCTTTCTCAGCATACACCTGCTCAGCTTGCTGATAAGCATCCTCACTCGAATTAGCAAAATTATGTTTTTTCAATTCAGCCGCAAGATTATTCATTTTCTGCAGTTTAAACACATCCATTTTATTGTCCTCCGTTCAGTTCAAGATAACCGTTCTTAAGAACAAAACGCCGACCAACTGCTGGCGCCTTTGGCTGGGTACTCGGTGTTGGCAGATGCTCACGGCGAATTCCTCCCAGATTTATCGCGCACTTGTCGCAGTACAATTTACTGCCTTCTTTCTTCGCTATGCAAAACTGACACAAGCGCCTGCCGCACCACATACATCCACCAACGTGGTCCTTCCGATGCTTATCGCATTTTATCATAGTGTGAATTGGCCGCCAAAGTTCTCCTTGACAAACTGGGCCATCATCATGTTGCCGCCCATCGTGTACGCCTTGTACGCAGTTGCGAACAAACCCTCACGCAGGCAAGTATCACCCAATGTTGACAGTCTTTGCTGGTCGCCGGCAAGCTCGTACGCCTTGGCAGCATAACCTAATTGGCGCTCGCGCAAGGCCTTATCACCAACCTCTGCCAATTTCTGCTTGTTGCCAACCGCGCTAAAGACTTCAATGGCATGATCATACTTCTCCCTTCTCAAACAGTCTTCTCCAACCCGGGTAAGTCGTTCCACATCCTTAATAGTAAGAAAGGCGCGAATTGCATCACCTGTTTTCCCCTCTTCAAGACAGCGATTTCCTACTTTCAGCAACTTTTCAGTGTTATCAGCAAGCCTGTAACATTCGATTGCATTTGTGAACAATCCAACTTTTTCATAATCCTCGCCGAGGTTTGTCAGCTTAGCACGATTTCCTGCAAGAATGAATGCTTTCATCGCCTCTGGCAACCTGCCTTTACGCACATACTCGTCGCCAAACGCGTTCAACAAGGCGACGCGCGTCTGGTCATCAAACATAGACAAGTTGATGTTTTCCAGGCCTTTTTCCAGCAAAGCAGGAAGAATTTGCCTGAAGTTAGACAATTTCGCCTCGCGCTGGCGAATTTCATTGACGTTTTCCGCCACACTTGAAACAACCTTTTGAAGAATTTTATCGTCCATCTCGCAACACCTCTTTTTACACTCAACAGTGAGTTAATTTTAGAATATACTAATATATAAATGTTACTATTTCGTATACTGCCGTGTTTTATCGACGAAGAATTTAAAAGAAAAACTGCCCAGAAAAAAGATGCACGCCAGTGGTCTAATGGTATGATGGAGCTTCCACAACAAACTTTTATCAAAAAGTTTGATCAAAAACACTCAAGTGGGGCATAAAGCCCCACGACATGTCGGAAATGCTTGCATTTCCGAGCATGATCGGCGACTTCGTCGCCGACATACTGCAGATACTACGCATTTGCACGTCGACACGCCAGTGGTCTAATGGTATGATGCGACCTTCCCAAGGTTGACGCGCGGGTTCGATTCCCGCCTGGAGTATCTAGCTATAAGCAGGAACCATCGAAAACAAACTCTCAAGACCACGACGAAGAGCGGGCTTTTCCGTAATCTGGTCATGCGTGTACGGATACAGCAGCCACTTCTCATTCAGCTTTGGATTCACAAAATAAATGCACAAGCCCTTAAGCTTTGCAAGCTTATCCCAGTTTGCGATAACAACATCAACATTCTTCTTCGTATTCAACAAGATGAGACCAGCATTGCCGGAGGCTTTCTCAACAACCTCGTCAGTATTTGTGAACTCTGGACGGATTAAAAACAGAACGTCACCAGTTGTCTTATGCACAACAAAATCGCCATTCAGGCTTTCAAAACCAGAAATGGCTTTCTGCAGAACATCACGACTCTTCAAATAAATCTGCGTCCACTCCTTTAATTGGGCAGAAACATCCATGCGCAAAAAAGCTTACCACCAGCTACTTAAACTTTTATCTTACCAATCACGTGACAACACTTACGCGATTACTTCTTCGGCGCCGGCTTCAGGCTCTTCCTCAGAATAGCTTGGGACAGCGGCCTTGCTGATAATCATGATGTCACCAACAGCTTTCACAAGCTGATGAGGCACGATGACGCCCTTAGCGCTACCCAACACCTTGCTCAAGAACGAGTTCTTAGTAGCACGAACACGCCAGCCATGCACCTTAGTAGGCGTCATTATAGCCTCCTCAATATCACCAAAATAATCACCCTGATCAGTAAACACCTTCATATCATACGTTTCTGAAATCTTTTTCATCCTGAGCATTGAAACATCCCTCCTTTCTTGGTCACCACTAAGGAGAGTTAAAACTATTTAAAGATTATGGTACAGAGGATTAATATATAGCAAAACGTACTAGAAAACAGTGGCACAACTCAAAATTATCGGCACATCGCACATAGCGCCGGAAAGCATCAAAAAAGTAGAAAAAGTCATTCTGGAAACAAAACCCGACATAGTTGCCATCGAGCTGGACAGGAAAAGGCTCATTGCGCTCCTCAGCAAAAGCAAACAAAAAATCAGCTTCAGAGACATAAAGCGCGTTGGTTTAAAGGGATGGCTGTTTGCCTTGATAGGGGCGTGGGCAGAAAAAAAACTCGGCGCAAAAGTAGGCGTCTCACCAGGCGCAGAAATGCTGAAAGCAGCCGCGGCAGCACAACAAGTAAACGCAAAAGTCGCGCTCATCGACCAAGACATCGAAATCACGCTCAAAAAATTCTCAAAAGCAATCAGCTGGAAAGAAAAATTCACCTTTTTAGGAGATTTATTCAAAGGAGTTGTCTTGAGAAAAGGCATACAATTTGATTTAGCAAAAGTGCCCTCACAAAAAGTCATCGACACGCTCATCGAAGACGTCAGAAAAAGATATCCTAATGTTTATCGCGTGCTCGTCAAAGAACGAAATGAACATATGGCACACAAACTGGCGCATATTGTCAAACACTACCCAAGGGAAACCATTGTCGCTGTTGTCGGGGCAGGACACGAGAAAGAAATCGTTCAACTCTTGAAAAGCTATTTAAAGCCTAAAAAAGAACCAACTGTGAAAAAGAGATGAGCTTACGCAATTACTTAGATAAACTCAAACGATACTTCTGGTTTTCACGAGAGGAATGGCTGCACTTCTGGATAGCCGCACTCTGCCTGGCATTCATCTACGCCTGGAATGATTGGGGAGTACAAGCATTCAATGCTGCCGTCGGACTCAAAAATTACGCTATTGCCATCATCCTGATTGCCATCACACTCTTTGTGCACCACGCCGGACAGCGCATGATGGCACTCTCACTTGGATTCAGAGCAGAGCACAGAATCTGGTGGTACGGCATTTTAATCGGGCTGATGATTGTTGCACTCACCGGCGGCAAAATCGAATTCCTAGCTGCCACAGGCTTCATCGTCTACCTGCTCCCGGTGCACAGACTCGGCGCGTTCAGGTACGGACCGAACATCACCACAATTGCAAAAATAGCCCTCGCCGGACCCTTAGCGAACATTTTCTTTTCAGCAGTAATCAAAAGCCTTGAATGGGCAGGAATACTTGGTCCAGCACTAAGCGGAAAACTATTTGTACTCAACATCACATTTGCCGCGTGGAATTTGCTGCCAATTCCGCCCCTTGACGGGTCAAAAATATTATTCAATTCACGACTCACATACGTATTCCTCTTCGGCTCAATAGCTTCATACGCCTTCATGGTCTACTTCCTAAGCGTATACTCATACATCATCGCACTCTTAATAGGAGGCCTTACCTGGCTTCTTTACTACATATTCTTCGAAAGCAAATGGGTGAAATAAATGGCGGCAAACGTACAATTCGACTGGCCGGAACTCGTTGCCACAGTTGTACTCATCATTGGATTTGCTTTCGCACTCTTCTCAGGAAATGCAGCCATCCTCTATCTCGTCTGCTTTCTCACAGGACTCGTATTCGGCAGGCTATGGTACAAAGTCAGAATGAGCCACTCCGTTCCCTTATTCCTGGCAATCATGACATTCTTCCTCGGATTTATACTCGGAGGAATATGGGCAAAC
>CAYSMN010000045.1:0-7404 GCA_964432255.1 uncultured Methanosarcinales archaeon
GCCAGCAGATCTCGACCGTGCTTGAGTGCATGCGCGAGGAGCTTGATGACCACAGGTTGGCCATTAACGAGAACACAGACGAGCTGGTAGCTACGAACGAGTTCATGAACGAGCTCGGCCGGCGTCTGGACAAGCTCACCGAGCGTGTAGACGAGCTGACTTTGCTCATTAAGGGGCAGAAAGAGGAAAAGCAGTTTTCAATCCAGCCTTTGACGGGCAAGGAGAAGGAGATTTTTCACGCTTTGTACGTGTTGACTGAGAGTCAGCCGTACGCTTCTTACGAGCAGGTTGCGAGACGGACTTTACTCACGAAGAGCATAGTGATGGACAATGTTACGAGCATGATCCAGAAGGGTGTTCCAGTGCTGAAAAAGTTGGACGGCACAACAGTTTTCTTGAAGCTTGACCAGGAGTTCCGTCAATTGCAGGCAAAGAAGAACGTTATTGGCTTGAATGCTCTTCTGACTGCTTGGGTTCGCTAGAGCGTAATTTTTCTTTTTTTATCTCGTTTTGTAAGTGCTCGATAATTCTGAAGCTTGAATCCATGTGGGCTTTGAGAGTTGCTTCTGCTTTCCTGAACGCCCCCTCGAGATTGGTGCCGTTCAGCTCGTATCCGATTACAACCTTGCCGGCAGAAACAAAGCTCGTTTTCTTCAGGATCTGCAAGTCCAGCCAGCGATGGAGATAGTCGTACATCGTCTGCCTTTTGATGCCTGCGTGCAGGGCCATTTCTTCGACTGGCATGACTGCTGCTTCTGGCTTTTTTTCCCGGTTGGCTTCTTTCTTGCGCTCGTACAATTGCAAAATCAGTTTGTGCAGTTGCGCGCTGCCGTCTTTTTTTCTCGGCAGGAGTCCAAAGCGTGCAAGAAGTACCTTCGCGAGTTCTTCAACTTCGTGGTTTACCGGTTCCGCGTTATCGAGCAAAAATTCCATTGTCAGCCTCTTTTCGATACCTTCAAAATTTTCACAGGTTAAAAATTTTCCGATGATGCCTGTCCAGTGTCCACTGAAATCCCGACATTAAAACTTGCGATAATTGCTTAAAACTTTTAATCAAATCTTTTTCAAAGTGTAAACATCTTCGCAAAAACTGCCGATTCCTGCATTAAACGGCCGTAGAAAAGACTTTTTTGAAAAGACGCGTTATGACCTTTCCAAAGCATCAAAATTCTGCCTTGCCGGCAAGGAATTCGCAGAAAATCCCGACACTTTCCGCAACCCATTCCGAAACTGTCATCCACCCAACAACCTTTTTCTCCGATTTTCCCGTCAGCGCTGGCATTTTTCCTGTTTTTATCCGATTTTTCCGACAAATTAGGTCAAGGGGGTCTGCGCCTAACCCCTTGGTTCTGTGCCAAAAGTTGGCAAAAGATGCAAGAAAAGAGAAATTCTGGCAAAATCCCTGACAGTTTTGTAGACGCCTTTAAACCTGGCTTTTTCCGAGGATTGTTTCGAGGTTTTTCTTGACGCGTTTTGAAAGGCTTTTTGGCTGTTGTGGAATGCTGAATACGATTGATTTTTCGCCATCTATTTCCAAGTACGTATCTGGAAGGCCTGCATTGAGCAGCCTGCTCTGGTTGTTGTCGAAGTAAACCAGCATTACTCTGGTGCTTTCTTTGCGGTATGCTTGCGCTAACTCTAAGAGTTGCCTTGCGTTTTCGTCTGTGAATCCGCCTTGTGGAATTGGGAATTCGTAGTTAGCTCTTGCTTCTGTTTTTGGTTGTCCTGCATATGCTGTTGTAGTCATTTGTCTTCACCCTGTCTTTTGGCGCAAGCCGGTCATATTTAAAGCTTACGATTTCCCGATTTTATCGTCGGTACTTCATTTATCTTCACTATATTTTAACTTCTGTGATGTGGTGATAAAAGTTTAAATAAGGATTATTCTGGAAACTATTCTTCACAAACTATTTTTACAAAAATAAGTTTACCAAAAAGTAGAACAGAAAGTACACAATA
Organism: uncultured Methanosarcinales archaeon; assembly: GCA_964432255.1. Classification (GTDB taxonomy): domain Archaea; phylum Nanobdellota; class Nanobdellia; order Woesearchaeales; family ARS49; genus CABMGU01. Next base: position 1,960 of record CAYSMN010000045.1, read on the forward strand.
TGAACTACTTTTAACAAAATATATTTCACAGACTAGTGAAAAGAATTCTAAACCCTCACTTTTCCTTCAAAGTCTGTGAGTGAAAAGTGAGTGTTGGGTGTTGGCTGGCATTATTGCGCTCAGACGTGAGTAAAACAATCATTTCAAAATTCTCGTGCCTAATTTACATGATGATTTCTGATGCCTAATAGTAAACAGTTTTTTGGCAAGTGCTGGCGTTCTGAAAAGCTCAAAATTCAATTCAATGGGCAGGGTTGGGCGTTGTAAAGTGAGGATTGGCGCGTTTTCTGCCAAAAATCAACAAAGCAGAGATAGGCACTATTTGGATGGCACGTTTCTGAGGCCTAAAAAAGTGAGAGTTGCTGTTGAGATTATGTTGAAATCCCTGAAAACCCGCTTTCTTATTATCTGTGTAGTGGTGATAAGTTCTTTTAAATAAGAGCAATAATGAAAAAGTGCATGGAAGAAGCAGTGGAGCCCGAGCATGGTGTATCGCCGGGTGTTTTAGGGTTATTAGCATTTCTTTCTATTGGTGGATTGTTATTCGTCGGCTGGCAGGCAAGTATTACCGGCCAGTACACGGCCGGTCCTTACTCGACTTCCGGCCCATTTCTAAGTTGCTGTACTGTCGAGCCATGGGGTTCATCGATTACAGGCTATAATCCTGGTACGGGTATCACGTCGACAGAAGTCTGTACGCCAACCGAGTTGCCGCAGCGGTGTTGTGTCCGAGCGGCGAGAGACCGTTATAATTCTCCAGTCAGATTATTGTATTCGCATGAAGGAACCTGTGTTGGTCCGGAAGTGAATTATCCGTTCGGCGGTGAATATTCTGCGTGCTGCAGTGTGCAGACGTGGAGAAGCGCTCCGACTGGTTTCATTCAGAGTGAAGCTGAGACGTCTACAGAAAGGTGTACTGGTTCGGAGGCACCGCAGAAGTGTTGTGCCAGAAATGCTGCAAGCAGAACGCAGTATCGCGTTCGCGTGCTTGGCGCCAAATTAGGTGATTGTAATCCTCCTGAAACGGCTTATCCTGCGCCGATTCCTGGCGGTTATACTGCGTGCTGCAGTGGTGAAATGTGGCTGAATGCGCCTACTGGTTATTCGCAAGGCACAGCGCAGAGGAAGACTGGGTATTGTGACCCTGTGGAAACCTTGAGCCAGTGCTGTGCGCGTTCAGTTACCCAGAATGCCGATTATCCGATGAAATTGCTCGGTTTCAAGTTTGGGTCTTGTGAAGCCGGTCCAGAAAGGAGTTATCCTGCGTGGATTCGCTATCCGACATAAGTAATATCTTTCTTCTCTTTGATGTCTTTTGCTTGCTGTTGTTGTTCAAGCATTGAGCGGAGTTTCTTTTCGAACGCTTCTGCCTGCTTTAGCAGTGGCTGATAGTCTACTTTAAGTCCAAGATACTGGTCTAAAACCTCGATAATCTTTGCAGCTGCCTTCGAGTCAGGCAGGTTGCTGTGTGTTTCTGCAAACAGCGCGCAAACGTCCAGTCCTTTAATGGGCGCTTTTGTTAACAAAGCAGCAGTAACGCCGACAATAATGCCTTCTCCGAGGCAGTCAATGCCTATTTTTTCGAAATTCTTCCGGTGCGCCGGGTTTGAAGTGTAGAAGAATCCTCTGGTTTGGTCTGCTTCCTGGCTGCCGACGCCTTCAAGTGTGATGATTTCTGTTGCTCCGACTTGTTTTGCAACATCAAGCACAATTTCTGCTGCTTTCCATTCCGTACCGGCTGCAGGTGCGATGCTGTGGACAAGCACTAGGTTGTACTTCTTGTTGTAATAGACACCAATTGGGTCTATTAAATGACAGTCATGTATTGCAATTGTCGGCTGTCCTTCTTCGAACCAGTATCTTCCTATTTGCTCGCATTTCAGATGGTCTATCAAGAATCCAGTGGCAATCGTGCTGACGAGTCCAAAGCCGGGAAAGCCCTCGATGACGGTTGGCGCTTTGACTTTTTTGGATATTTCGCAGCAAAACCTCTTTTCTTCCATGATATGGAATTATGTCTGGAGATTTATATAGCTTTGGTTTGCAAAAACTATTTATACGCGTGCGCTTTCAAAAGATAAAAAGGTGATAACATGAAGATAAGTCCTACTGCGTTGATTGTTGTTTTAGTGTTCGCGGCTGTTCTTGGTGTTGGCCTGCTTGGCGGCGGCTTGACCGGTCAAGCGTCAGGCTATGCGATACCAATTACAAATGGCACAGTCTTGAGCGTTATCGCCGCAGTATTGGCTATTGGTGTATTGATTGTTGCTGGTTTGCAGCAGGGAAAAAAATAGAATTATTTGTAATCTTTGATCTTCTGAAGTTGTTTCGGACCAATTGGTAGCGGATTGCTTCCGCCGTAGACTGAGCGTACTGCTTCTGCAACTTTTGCTTTTTCAGCATCGCTTTTTTCATCAATCAGTTTCAGGAGTTCGTCGCCGCTTTCGTCTGAGGTCACGGCGATGGTTTGATTGTATTTGCGTATGAGGTCGTCTTCCTGCACGTCGACAAATGGCATTTTGACTTCTTTGGTGCCTTTTTCCAAGGCGTATAGAATTATAATGTTGCTGATGTCTTTTGAGCCGATATTTCCTTCTTTGTTGACTTTGAAAGCAACCTGCATTTTTTCGTAATCAGTAAATTCTCTGCCTTTGTCTTTTTCAAGGAGTTTGATGTAGCCGTCAAATGAGCTGGCAGCAATGCTGTTTTCAAATTTGTATGAGACTTCTAATTCGACTGTGCTGTATTCTTTTGATTCCTTATCGTATACTGGCTTGTCTTTCTTTGGTGTTTCTTTGACCTGTTCTTCTAATGAGATTGGTTTCTGGTTCATGTCTGGCTCTTTCCAGTCTGGTCCGCTTGAGCATCCGGCAGTTAGTGCTAATGCCAAGCCCGCAAGTGTTAGTCTGAGACTCATTTTTTGTCCTCTTTAGGAGTGTATTGTTCATCAAGGGCCTTTATTGCGGCGCTGGCTTGTTCTTTTGTCATGCTGCCTTCTTTCTTTGCTGCGTCGTATGTGCCGCAGTTGTTTCTAAGCCAGACTAATTGCTGTGCCAGCGTGAGGCTGTATTTTTCTGCCGCTTCTTTCATCTGTTTTTTGTCTTCTGGAGCCATTGAAATTTTGATGTAGCCTGCGGCTGTCGTTACTGAGTCGACTGAAACGTCTCCCCAGTCGAGTTCGCTGTATTCCTTGTCGTCTTTTGCTCTCAATTCAGCTATTTTTCCCTTGAGGCCGTTTATTTTTGCCTCAAGTTTGCTTCCGCTGACAGCATTGTCCTCGCCAGCTATCTGGCTGAGAATGTAGAGGCTGTCTTCTGCGGTTTTTGGCACTGGTTGTTTTGTTAATTGGTTGTATGCTGCTTTGACATCAATGTATTTGAATGCAAATGCCTTTACAACTGGGCTTTCAAAATTGATTGTTAAGTCGACAATGTATGCATTGTCTGGTTCTGGTCCTACTTTTGGTCCTTCTGGCAAATCTGCGACAATTTGTCCGCCTGGCAAGACGAATCTTGCTCGGTCTTTCTCAAAGTTCGCAATCATTTCTTTGGTTAGATAGACTGCTTCGCCTTCTTCTGTTTTTACTTTCTTGGCGCCGTTTGCTTTTGCAATCTTTACTTTCATCATTTTTCTGTAAAGCGCTGAATTGTCAACCTTGTCTTCTTTTGCTTTTTCTGCAAGAAGGTCGTTCAATTTATCTTGTGATTCTGAGTCTTCGTATGCAAAGCGTGGCGTTTGTAATTCCATGCTTGCTGAGCTGACGTTCTTTGCGATTAGGTCTTTGTATTTTTCGTCTTTTGCTTTTTCTTCAAGAACTTCACCCACAGTGACGCCGTTGTAGCCGTCTGTATTTAGGTGGGTTTCAGCGTACCACATGATTTCTTCAGTGCTGAAGTCGATTCTGACTTTACTGCCTATTTTGTCAGCCTGTGCCTGCATTTCTTTTTGGACTTTTTCTATGATTGACAGTGCCATACCGTGGTTTGCCGCTGTGTGGAATGGCATGTGGAATGAGATGCCTTTCTCCACTATTACGTCAAGCTTTTCTGCAGCTTTTGGAGGTTCTTTAGCGTCTTGTGCTAATGCTGTGGTCGGGGCAAGCAAGCCCAATACTAATGCAAGTTCTTTGAAGTTCATTTAGTCACCCAGGATTGCTTTCAATCCGCCGCTTACGCGGCTGTGTCCAGCTTTTACGTCTTCTGCTGTTATGATGTTACCATCTCCGCCTGATTTGGTTTCCAGGCTAGGTAGTTTGTTGACCAGTTTTTCGTATTCTGGAGGATCGAGTGGTCTTTTCTCATATTCGACCAGCCGGTTGACCAGTGATCTGTATCCTTCTGGTCCTTCTATAGCGTCTACGCCGATGAGCTTCTCTGCAAGAATGACTTCTTTGCCGTCAGCTTGTTTGTTTTTTACAATGACTCGGTATTCTGTTGCGGTCGCGCCTGGCTCGATGGCGTACCATGAGCCTCCAACGCGTGCTTCAATGCCGTGGTATTTGAATGGTCCTGGTGTTGGCTCTACTTTTGGAACATCTGCAGTCTTTGCGCCATCTGCCGGCTTGTCTGTCTTTGAGCCGTCTGCTGGCTTGTCTGTTTTCTTGTCGTCAACTTTCTGTTCAACTGCCGGCTTGCTGTCATGTTGTGGAGCATAGCTTGCTTTCGTACCTAAGAACGTTGCTAAAACAAGGGCTCCTGCTGTCGCGATTCCGAGTGCGTAGCCAAGAAGCGTCTTGTGTTTGTTTAATCCTTCAAGGTGTGTGGTATATTTTCCCTGTGCAGTTTCTACTTTTTCTTGGAGATCGTCACGTTGTTCTTTGTACTCGTCTTTGAGTGCTTCAGCGCCTGCTTTTTCTGCTGTGACTTTGACGAGGTCAAGGTTTGCTTTTCGTAACTCTTCCTCTGCAGTTTTCAATGCGCCTTCGATTGTGGTTTTCAAATCTGCCGTTTTGCCTGCAAGTTCTTTGTGTATTGTTTCAAGGTTTCCATAGTTTGTTTTTAGAGTGTCGCGTTCGCCTTCTGCTTTTGCTTTTTCTACTTCTTGTGAGCGTGCGTCCGTAATGGCAGTCGCCAGTTTTCCAAGAGCATCTGTTAATTTGGTAGTCAAATCTGAAACTTTTCCTGCTTCAGCTGTTTTTTCTGCTTTCAAATCTGTTTTGTCCTGTTCGAGTCCAGGCACAACTTTGTCTTTGTATAAAGTGACTTTTTCTTCTGCTACTTTTATATCTGCAGCGTATTGTTTTGCTTCTGCAAGTGCTTGGGTTAATTGACCTGAAACTGTTTTCAAGTCTGCTTCAATTTGCGTGTATTTTCCTTGTTCTACTCCAAGGCTGTTTTGAAGACCGTTAATTTGCGTCGTATACCCAATTGTTGGGTCAGAAATCTGTCCTGTAAGGACGGTAACTTGGTTTGTTAAGTCACCTATGGTTGTTTCAAGTTTTGTTAT
>CAYSMN010000046.1:0-7267 GCA_964432255.1 uncultured Methanosarcinales archaeon
GGCAAGAATTCATCAAACTCTGCGAACAAACAATCGCAGAAATCATGCCGGCATTCGTAGCAGACTGGAAAAGAATAGGAATGAGCTGCGACTTCAAACTCGCCTACAGCACCATCAATGCACACAGCAGAAGAATCTCACAATGGAGCTTCCTCGATTTGCAGAAAAAAGGGCGCGTCTATCGCAAAAACGCGCCAGCACTATGGTGCCCACTATGTGAAACAGCAATTTCACAAGTCGAATGCCAAGACGCAGAAAAAAACAGCACGTTCAACGACATAGTCTTCAAAGCAGAAGGCAAAGAACTCATAATCGCGACCACACGACCAGAACTCATACCAGCCTGCGTCGCAGTATTCGCACACCCTAATGATGATAGATACAAAAAACTCTTCGGCAAAAAAGCCATTACGCCGCTTTTTAACAAAGAAGTCCCCATCATGCCTGATGAAAGAGTAGATCCAGCCAAAGGAACAGGAATCGTAATGTGCTGCACCTTCGGAGACCAAACAGACATTGCATGGTACCTTGCATACAACCTGCCACTCGTTGATGCCATTGGCAAAAACGGCACCATGACAGACAAGTCAGGCAAGTACCATGGACTCAAAATCCACGAAGCCAGAAAAGCAATACTTGCAGATCTCAAAACACAAGGCCTGCTGCGAGCACAAAAACCCATTCAACACGCAGTAAAAGTCCACGAACGATGCCAAACCGAAATAGAAATCATCCAAAGCAAACAGTGGTTTATCCAATACCTTGATTTGAAAGACAAATTGTTGGAATGGGGAGCACAACTCAACTGGAACCCAGACTTCATGATACACCGATACAACAACTGGGTCAAAGGACTCCAATGGGACTGGCTCATCTCAAGACAAAGATTCTTCGGAGTCCCATTCCCAGTCTGGTACTGCAAAAAATGCGACGAGCCAACTTTTGCAGATGACAAAAAACTACCAATAGATCCACTCAAAGATGCTCCACCAACCAAGGTATGCTCAAAGTGCAAATCAACAGAATTCATTGGAGAAAAAGACGTGCTTGACACATGGGCAACAAGCAGCATGACACCACAACTAGCAGTCCAATTAGTTCCAGAGAAATACCGCGCTAAACTCTACCCGATGAGCCTTCGCCCACAAGCACACGAAATCATCAGCTTCTGGCTGTTCAATACATTAGTCAAAAGCCAACTCCACTACGGCGTCAATCCATGGAAAGACATCGTACTATCAGGTTACGTCACAGACCCGCTAGGCGAAAAAATGTCAAAAAGCAAAGGAAACGTCGTCGAACCACAAAAAGTGCTTGAAAAATACAGCGCAGATGCACTTCGCTACTGGGCGGGCAGCAGCAAACTCGGCGAAGACATCGCCTACCAAGAAAAAGAACTAGTAGCAGGAGACAAATTTGTCACCAAACTCTGGAACGCAGCCAAATTCACAAACATGCACTTAGAAAACTATGATTACAAAGGAACCTCAACAGAAACACTCGACCTCTGGATACACACAAGACTGGCAAAAACAATCAAAGAAGCAACAGAAGCCTTTGATAACTACGAATACTTCAAAGCAAAACAAGCCATCGAAGCATTCTTCTGGAAAGACCTCTGCGACAACTATCTCGAACTTATCAAAACCAGAATGTACGAGCCAAAAACACCACAGCAAAAGAAAAGCGCACAACACGCACTATACGTCAGCCTGTCAGCCATTGTCAGACTCATGGCACCATTCACACCATTCATCACAGAAGAAGTCTACACGCTCTACTTCAAACAAAAAGAAGGCTACAAAAGCGTCCACTTGTCAAAATGGCCTGAAATGCCAGCTACGAACGAAAAAGCAGAACAAGCAGGCAATATTGCAGTTGTTGTGCTTGCAGCAGTTCGCAAGAAAAAATCAGAAATGAAAGTATCAATGAAAGCACCAGTCAAAAAGCTCGTAATCGACACAAAAATCGACATTTCAGGCGTTCTAGATGACTTAAAAGCAACAACTGCAGCAGAAAAAATAGAAATTGGCAAAGGAACAGAAGAATTAACACCAGAAGTGAAAATCACTGTTGAATTCTAGACAAAATTAGTGACCAAACCCTTCACTTTCTTTTCAGTATCAATATAACTCAATTTAGCCAGCTTTGCAGAACGAATACGCTCACGAACCGTAGCCAAAAACTTTGCCATCTTCTCAAACAACACATCCTCGTCCGGCTTGACACGCAACACCAACGCGCCAGCCAAAGGATGGTCATCAAGCGTAAACTCCTTATGCTGCTCTTTCAACTTAGTACGAATCTCAGAAAGAATCTCAGCAGCCTGCTTTCCAGGGTCAGTAATCGAAAACTGCCTAACCAACGCCTTTTCCTTGCCATCATTAAACAACACCCTGACCTTTACCTGGTCAAGCTGAGAATAATAATCAACAACATCAGCCTTCTTAAAGTCAACATCCACAGCCTTCATGAACAGTTTATCCAATGATTTCATATATAAATATTGCTGAATACAAATATTAATAACAAATTACTTCATCAAAACTACTATGCTGTGGGCGTATAAGTACAAACCGGAACTAGAACACATACCGCATGACACCAAACAATTATACGACTTTGCTACCAATTACTCCAAACAGAAGAAAAGAGCATTACTGCTTCACGGACCAACCGGCACCGGCAAAACAGCCGCGGTTCAAGCACTTGCGCGACGCACAGGCTTTGAACTAATAGAAGTAAACGCATCAGACCACCGCAACGCAGAAGAAATCAACACGAAAATAGGCAACGCACTCAAACAATACAGCCTATTCTCGGCAGGAAAAATCGTTTTGGTAGACGAGCTTGACGGAATAGCCGGCACTGAAGACCGAGGCGGCATCTCAGCACTGGCAAGCCTTATCGCAGAATCAAAATTTCCAATAATTCTGATAGCAAACGACCCGTGGGACAGCAAGTTCAACACACTAAGAACAAAAAGCACGCTCATAGAATTTCCTGCAATCAACATGACCGCCATGGTGATAGCATTACAACGCATAATGCAAAAAGAAAACATTGTTGCAGACGATCTTGTGCTAAAAACACTCGCGCGCAGAAGCGGCGGAGACCTACGAGGAGCAATAACCGACCTTCAAATGCTAGCACAGGTCAACGCGCTAACCATTCAAGGATTAGAAACCATCAACGAACGAGAACATTCAGAAAGCATCATGCAAGCACTCGTCAAGATATTGAAATCAACAGACCCAGCAGTAGCCGTAAGCGCGCTCGACCTTGTAGATGAGGACATTGATGAATGCTTCCTTTGGATAGACGAAAACCTGCCAAAAGAATACAAAAACCCACAGGACTTGGCGCGTGCGTATGAGGCATTATCCAAAGCTGATATCTACCGCGGGCGCATTAGAAGATGGCAATACTGGAGATACTTAGCATACGTTGATGTTCTTATTACGGCGGGTGTGGCTGTTGCCAAAGACAAAAAATCAACTGCGTTTGTATCATACCAACGAACAACGCGCTTGTTAAAGCACTGGATGGCAAACCAAAAATACGCCAGAAGGAAGAGAGTTGCTGAAAAACTGGCAGCAGCAACACACTGCTCAAAGAAAAAAGCATTACAGGACACTTTGCCATACATTTACCGATTGTATCAACAAAAACATCCAACCGCAGAGCAAATTACAGAAGAATTAAAGTTGGATGAAGAAGAATTGGAGTGGTTGGTGAAATGAAAGACCCGTTTCAACCACAATGTTGGTATGATCCAAAAAAACACGGCAGTCTTGACGACTATCTGAAAATACAATTAGACAGCACTGGCACTTTCTGCCTTTTCAAGGGCGTCAAACAATTCAACCTTTTATGGGATGCAGGGTACATCATCTCAAACTTTACCTGCATACGTTTAATGTATAATCTAGGCAGAGGCGACGAACACTACTGCGTTATTGACAAAAATACGGTCAGTGGAGTGAACGCAGGCTTTCACGCAGGCAAACCAGGAACGCATGAGATAAAAGACATACTTGCCAAGGATGCGCCAGCATTTGAAGCACATCCGCTCAAAAGAAAAGATGGAGGCATTTCTTAACTTACTTATGCCCATGCCCGCCAAGATAAATATGCTTGATTTTCTCTGAATTCATGATTTCTTTTCCGCCGTACAAGGCAACTTTACCCTCTTCTAAAACGTAAATGTGGTCGGCAATCTCACACGCAGCCTTAGCATTCTGCTCGACAATGATAATAGCAGTGCCTTCATTGTTAATCTCACAAATCTTGTCAAAAATCTCTTTCATAGTCTTCGGAGCAAGGCCAAGAGACGGCTCGTCCAACAACAAAACCTGCGGGTCCTGCATCAGTCCTCTTGCGATAGCGAGCATTTGCTGCTGGCCACCGGACAAATTATATGCATTTTGGTGCAGTTTTTCCTTCAGCACCGGGAAATGCGTCAAGACTTCATCCATTCTTTTCTGGACCAAATCCTTTTCCTTTGTCAAGAACGCGCCCATTTCAAGATTTTCTTTGACTGTGAGTCCTGAAAACACTTGTCTGCCCTGTGGAACAATAGAAATTCCCATCTGAATGCGTTCATAAGTCGGCAGTTTCGTAATATCCTTGCCCTTGTAAATAATTTGACCGCCATAAATGTCGCACAAGTTGAAAATACTTTTCAGTATAGTGCTTTTTCCTGCACCATTAGGACCAATAATGACTGTAATCTCATCGGGCTTGAAGTCCATGTCTACACCAAACAAAATCTGCAGTTTACCATACCCCGATTCCAAATTCTTTACAGTCAGGAAGCTCATTTGCCCAAGTACGCCTCCAAAACTCTCTTGTCGGCTTGAACTTCCTTCGGCGTTCCTCGAGTCAAAACAGTTCCTTCAGCCATGACAATAACTTCATCACTAATGCTCATCACGAATTCCATATCATGCTCGATTAACACAATAGTATTGCCTTCCTCTTTCAATTTCAGCAAAATCTCTTTCAATTCTTGTCGCACTTTCGGGTTAACACCCGCAGTCGGCTCGTCCAACATCAACAATTTATGCGGCTTCAACAGTGCGCGCGCAATTTCAACCAGTCTCGTCTGTCCATAACTCAAATCACTCGCGCGCGTACTAATGTCAAGCGGGAAATGAACCTTTTTCAACACTTCTTTCAATTCAGCATCGCTTGAAGGCTTTGCAAGCAACAAATTATCCTTCACGCTCATATTCTTGAACAATCTCGCTTGCTGGAACGTCCTGCTAATGCCCAAACGTGCGATCTGGTGAATCGGCAAACCAGTAACGTCCTTGCCATTCAGCAAAATCCTGCCACCATCAGGTTTGCTAATTCCACAAACAAGATTGAACAACGTCGTCTTGCCAGCACCATTCGGACCGATAATGCTCGTAATAGTGTTATCTTTTACCGTAAACGTACAATTATGCACTGCATACACGCCACCAAAATGCTTATCCAGTCTTTGCACGCTAATCATGCCAAGTCCACCTTCCCGAAAATACCCCTCGGCCTGTAAATGAGGATTAGCAGCAGGATTAATGCGAAAATAATCTCACGCGCCGGTCCAAGAACAGAACTTGGAAAATCAATAAAGCGCAAAGGCTCAGGCAACAAGAACAAAATAATTGTTCCAATAGCAGAACCTTTGACAGAGGCGAGGCCACCAACAATCAACATGCTGAATAATAAGATTAAATCGCCAATACCGAAAATAGAGGGGTCAATAAAAGTAATGTAATGCGCAAACAACGCGCCACCAAGACCAGCGAAAAAAGCACTGATGCCCAGAGCTGCAATTTTGTGCATAAAAGTATCTTTGCCAAGCATCTTCGCAGCCAATTCGTCATCCCTAATCGCTTCACACGTCTTGCCGAAACGAGAACGCGACAATTTCCAGAAGATCAAATAGGAAACGACCGCAATAATCGCAACGATAATCAAAAACTCAGTATTTCCTTTCACAATCTTCGGAATACCGGGAATGCCCAGTGCTCCGCGCGTTACATCAGTCCAATTCCTAGCAACACTTCCCATAATGAACGAGAATCCAAGAGTTGCTAAAGCAAGATAGTCACCCTTCAGTTTTGTCGTCGGCAAAGCAAGCAAAACACCCGAAATTGCTGCAAGAATAGCACCACAAATAATGCTCAACCAGATAGGAAGACCCGCAACAGCCAACAAAGCGCTCGCATAAGCGCCAATTCCAAAGAAACCAACATGTCCTAAGTTGAGCAAGCCAGTAAAACCAACGGCAAAATTCAAACCAATCGTCAAAATACTGTAAATTCCAACCAAAATTGCAAGATGAATCAAGTAATTAATGAACGCCATTAAGCTTCCCTCACTTTCACGCCCAACAAGCCAGAAGGCCTGAACAACAGGAAAATGAACAGCAAGACGAACGCAATAGCGTCCTTATAGCCGGAAGGCAGCCACCAAATACCGATATTTTCAACTAGGCCTAGAATAAACGAGCCAAGAACACTGCCGGGAACACTCGTTAAACTACCAATCACAGCACCAGTAAAACCCTTAATGACGAGCGCAAGCCCCATAGTGGGAAACAAATTCTGCTCAATACCAATCAAGACACCAGCAACACCGGCCAAAAAACTACCAATAGCAAAAGTATACGTGTAAATCCTTTCAGGATTAATTCCAACAGTCTGCGCAACATCCTTATTATCAGCAACAGCGCGCATAGCTTTGCCAAGCTTTGTTTTCTTCATCAACCACCATAAGGCAAGCAACAACAATGCAGAAACAATAATGATAATAATCTGAATCAATGTAATTCTTGCGCCTACAACATCAAACACCGGATTTCTAGTTGGAATTGTTTTAACATCAGCACCCCAAACAGCAAGAACAACCGCATTCACCAATGTCATCAGCGCAATACTGGCAATCAATAGTACAGCACCAGAAGCTTTTCTCTTCCTCAAAGGCCTATACACAAACCAATCCATCAAAACACCAGCAATGCAGCTGCACAACAGCGTTAGAATGATTGCAAGCCAGAAATTAATGCCGGACATAACTGCAAACGTGTAAAGCAGATAAGCGCCCAGCGCAAGAACCGCGCCGTGAGCAAAATGCATGAATTTTGTAACACTGTAAATCAGCGAAAAACCAGAAGCGACCAAAGCGTAAATGGCGCCAGCAATGATGCCGTTAAGTATCAGCTGCGTTGCGATGGCCATGAGGATTCACTCTTTTCTCCGTGCTTTTAAAGATTACT
>CAYSMN010000047.1:0-7110 GCA_964432255.1 uncultured Methanosarcinales archaeon
GCAATTCATCTCTTTTTTTCCTGCGCTCATTGATGAGTTCTTCTTCTGTTGGCATTGTTAATGATTATCAGAACTTGCTTTTTAAAGGTTATGCTAATGCTTAAGGGGCACGTACTCTCGCAGCAACCTCAGCGCTTCAGGATGCACAACATTATTGCTTACTACTGCTCCTAATGGCAAAACAGGTTTTTCTTTGTTGTAATTGATGGGTTGGCCTTCATAGTCTGTAATTCGGCCGCCTGCCTCAATTAAGACGAGTCCTGGTGCACATGTGTCCCATTCTCCTGCCGAAGTGTCATTGATAAAGCTGAAGTCTGCTCCTCCTTCGGCAACAGTGCATATTCTAACACCTCTGGAGCCTTCTCTTTTGAATGTTTTCGTACCGATTTTTTTGCAAACTTGTTCTGCTGTCTCATCTGTGTATGCTTTGCGGCTGATGCTTAGAATTGAGTGCTCTAACGACTGTGTTGAGACGCGTATTCGGGTAGTCGTGCTTCCTTGTCTGAGGAATGCTCCGTTTCCTGATTCTGCGGTGTAAAGCTTGTCTTTGGCTGGCAGGTAGACTGCGCCCGCTTTTGGCTGTCCTTCAAACACGTATGTAATCATGACTGCAAAGTCGCCTGTTCTTTTGTCAAAATCATCCGAGCCGTCTAATGGGTCAACAATCCAGAGGTGCGTGCTCTTTAATCTCTTTTTGATGTCTTCTGGGCTTTCTTCAGTTTCTTCAGTTAGTAAGGCGTGTGCTGGATAAGCACGTTGAAGCTCTCGTCTGATGAGCCCGTCTGCCACGGTGTCTGCCATGGTGATTGTAGAAGTATCGGATTTTTTCCGTGCAGTGGAAGATTTGCCATATAATTCCATGATTTTGCGGCCGGTTATGTACGCAACTTGTGCCGCAAGATCTAGTTCCACCATTCCCATAGGACTGTCTAGAACGCACGGGTTTATCTTTTTTTCGCTAATTTCTCGTCGAAAGCTTTAAATATCATTGGTTTCTTTATTGCTGGTGTGAGTGGGTGGAGACGACAGGTTTATAAATTTGGGTTCCATCTACTTTTGTAGGTGTGGTATGCCATATGCAGATGATTCAGATAGTGTAGAGGGTAATTCTGGTACGCATCACTCTGAAGACCCTTCGCGGCGTGATACGGCTTCGTTTAGAAGGTATACTGCGCTGGGCGTTTACAACAACGAAGTTGTTCTGAATCGTTTGGAAAGAATTCTTGGTGAGATTGGCATAAGCATGGAATCTTTGAGAGTCGGAGAGCAGGATGATGTTGATTTCACATCACACCCAAAGCTTTCTCGTTCACACAGCTTGTATTTGCTGCCGTTGGATTATGAATTGCCCCGCGGTGGCATGACTGTGTTGAAAGACAGAATTAGAGGCGGTCGCATTGTCATGGTTACTGATAAGCCAGCCGAGGCGGAACTCAGGCCGATTGGAGAAAATGGCAGGTATGATTTTGAGCTGTTTGGGTATGTCAGAACACCCCTGCTTGATGATGCCGCTTCTGTTGAGCGGTACAAAGAAGACCTCCTTGGGGTGTTGGAAGATCCGCTGAACGTGTTTATTTTAGCGCCTATTGGATTTGAAGAAGCCAAGAAAAGCATAATGAAACGCCTGACGAAGAGACTGAATCCGTGGGTTGACGATGCAGAAACGTGGGAAAAGGCGTTGGAAAAACTGTCCAACCGTAAATATGACCGCATTTATTTACCCGAGGGATTGAAGGGCAAGATTGAAGAGATTAAAGAGGCTCATCATGAACCTAGGTGTTTCTTCTTTAAGCGCACAAACGGTATTTGCACTTTTTATGAATAGAATGGTAAAAACATTTAAATACTAATCACTATACAGTAGCTACGATGGTGGGGGAAAAGTTAGTACAGCGACTGGATAACCTTCTTGTCGAGTGGTATGGAATTATAGCTGAGAAAGCACGCACTGCTGGTCCTGAGAGGTACGAAATTCCATTGGCGTACAAGTTTGCACGTCAACTGTTCAAGGAAAATCTGCTCTCAGCAGCAACACCGGGCACCTTAGAAGGATTCATGCGCGATTTGCCCCGGGCGTTAAAAAATATTGAGGATGCCAGCGGTCCTGAATTCTCAAAAGAGCAGGAATTTCCAGTTGTCGGCGTGTTTATCTCTGCCATGTGCGCGAGTCTTCCATTCACGGAGTACACCATCTCGACTGAGAGTATCCACAGGAAAATGGGTTTCACCATTGACTACTTGTTCTATCGTTTCCCGCACTTGAGTCATCGCGTTGCAATTGATGGGCCCATTGGCAATGATTGCTTTTATCAGGCAAAGGTGTATGCGGAAGTCAAAGGAAAGGCTGGCCACCGTAACGCGACCGGATTTGTGGACGGCAGCCTTGTTTTCATCGAAACGGGTGACCATACTGCCGAAGGCATTGAAGCAGGCCACGTGAAAATCGTTCGTGCAGGAAATAACGTTGCGCTGAAAGGCAAAGGCGGGACAGCCATCATTGATTATGCCGGAGATAATTTGGGGAAGGGCAACAGGGGAACAACGATTATCGTGCGATACAATGCAGGAGCAAATGTTGGGAAGGGAATGCTGTTTGGAGTAATTTATGTGCAGGGTGAACATGGTCCCAATTTGGGCGCCGACATGAGAGGCGGAGATATCTGGCTGCGAAACCCGCCGCGCGATGAGAAAATCCTGCATCCGCCTGGAAAGACTGGTGGGCGCATTATTACCGACTATATCGGCTGATTCTAGGTCGGAAGATTTATAAAGTCACGACTGGGCAATAGTTACTTATGGGTGGTTATTGTGGGATTATGGACTATTGATACCACTATTGAACTTGAAGACCTAGAGCGCCTTATAGATGAAGCAACCAGTCCCTCGCTGTTGCTCAAATTGCCAAGTACTGCGCCTCTTGATAGGCATCTTCAGGTTTTTTCAGAAGGGAAGTGGAATATTTTCGTTGCTCAGTCTGAAGAGTTGTACAGGATGCTTGCGCGGGAAGGCGGCTTTGATATTGTTTCACATGATGTGCTTGAGGGAAAAACACCGCTTCAAGTTGGTTTAGGAACTCATGTGTGTGATTTTAGTTCTGTAACTCAGCCGAACATTAAGAAAAGTCTTGTTACGCTTGACAGACTTTTTATCGAAAATGCGAATGTTGGAATCTCGTTCGTTGGATCCGTTGAATCGTACAGGAAGTTTGCTGGCACGGTTATTGGCGAGACTGCTGAGAAATTGGACATGCAGCGTCAGATACGCCGAGGCATTCCTGATATGAACACGGATGTTATCGTGCTTGAAGAAGGAAGTCAAACAGCAAGCGGGCCTTTCAAGAATCTCAGTCTGCCGACAGTCCTGATATCAGCTGAAAACAAGGATTCACCAAACAAGTATGTGCTAAAACCGTCAGAGTTAATGGATGAAGAAATGGTATTGGGCGTGTTGCGTTTGGCGCTTGCGGATTATTACAAACAGGATGTCGATCGTCCAAGAAATGTCACGTATGTGCAAATGACTGCTGATGCCACGCTGTTAAACTGGCTGCGTGAGCTGAGGCATGATGGGCGAAGAAACGAGGTCAGTCCATTGAAGGGATACGGCAAATTTGATGATGTTGAGTTTATCAAGGCACTGCTTAGGAGGAATTTGCGAAAGCCGAGTGATATGGATGAGCTGAATGAAGCAATTCCAGCGAAAACTGATATTATGATGGGCGATATTTCACCGAAATATCTGAGTTTTGTAAATTTTATAAGAGATACAAATCGCATCAACGCGCGGTATCTTGGTGTGACGCCGTATGAAACCAGCATGGATAAGCTTGGCTCATTGCTGTTTGCTTTGTCAGGCAGTTACGCGTTTATTCCGCTTAAAAGAAAAAGCATTGATATGCTGCGCGTGCTGCTCCGCAATGTAAAGCGCAAGCCGCGGCTTCCATTCAGGGCGTTGTTTGATAAATGGGATGCAAAAATCGCCGATGTATGCAGGGAAGCAGAGCAGGATATCCTTAGTCAAGAAGATGCGCGCATTCATAAAGGAGTGGTTGCGCTGTTCCATGCGGTTGAAAAGGCTGAGACAGGTCTTCCGGCCGCTACGCTGGCATACTGTTTGCTGAATTCGCACGAGGAACTTGATGCATTTGAACAGACGGTGCGCCGAAATTATGAGGTATTAAATGACAGGATTACGCTGTACGACATCCAAAGGCATATTGTTGCTTTTAACGATCCGTTGAGAAGCCGTGTTCGAAATCTGCGAAGAGTTGTATTCAGAACGCAGTATCCTCCGGATTACGACATTTTCAGAAAGTACCGTTCAACGGAAGAAGGGGAGCAGTATGTCAAAGTGTTTGATTTCCTTAGAAGGATAAACCGTATTTATCAAAACGCGCCTAAAAAATTCACTGTAGGCCTGTCAGAGCTCATTTGCGCGCAGAAAATAGCCGAAGACAAGTTTTTGCTGGCCGAAGTGGAGGCGCACGGCAAATATGAAACGCTGCTTGATCATTTGAGCAAAAGAAAAGAAGACAGCAGTGCCATACGGGAAGACCTCTCAAACGCAGTCAGGCAGGCAGCACGCATGTCTGCGCAAGGACCGCTTCTTTCAGCGAAGCAGGTTGAAAATCTGGCAACGTTCTGGAATGATCGTTTTGGGGAAAGAATTCATTCGCCGATTAACGAAGGAATGGATTTGTTTGACATAAGTATCGGATCCAGGGAATTTGACTCACTGCGTACGGCATTGGAAGCGGTGTGGAACTATTTGGCGAATGAGAAATTAGTGAGCGGATTCTATTCTGACAGGTGGCCGGGAAACATCGGGGTGCGAAATGGAGACGAATACTACAATTTGGGCTTCAGAATGTGTTATCGTCTTCCGGCCATTATAGAGAATGTAACGGTATTCCAGCACACCAATTATCTCCCATCTGATTCTATCGACCAGAAAATTCAGGATGCGGAACAATTTATCAAATTGTTCTTCGACGAATTTAATGATGCGGCGCTTGCGTTCAATAGCACTATCGTTGAAAAAAGCAAGCTTAATCCCAGAGATTTCATTTTGGAGGAGATTGTCAAGGATATTAATGAATGGAAGCAGTACGAATTGCGTGCCAGAACACCGGAAAAGGCAATTGAAGATCCGGTGTTCATGAGTCTTGCAGACAAGAGTTCTCTCTCAAGTATATTGCTTCGTCCCAATCAGGAAACGCTTGTTCAAATGGCGGATGCGGTTAAATCGTTGGGTGGAGACGTGGCGGTTGACACGATTTATGAGCGGCTTCGCGAATATGTGAGAGCCAGCCAGCGCACGCTTGTTGAAATAAAGCAAACCCTCTCGAGTGCACATAATTCCTTTATTCGCTCGAAAAGCGGGGAGCCCTTGGTTTTATATATGCTGGCGGCGTTAAAGAATGCATTCAGCAAGGAAAAAAAGATCTTGTCCAGGATTAAGACCGCATTCAGCATTCTGCCAGGCGATGTCGATCAAAAGGATATTGCTGAAATATTGTATAGAGAATTTGATGCGAAGCCCGCGCAATATGTGGGTCTGCTTGAGAATTTCACCCAGAACCTGACGCCGCGTCAATCTGCTCATGAGTTCGAGGGCGGCCAGGCAGCATATGAGGCTGCAGTAAAGGAAAAATATGTGCCGGCATACTTTGTTGCAATGATGGAACGTGGCTTGATTGCCGCTGGTGCAATTTTTAACACGATGATAGATATTAAGCGTTATACCGCGTGCGCACATGCCAATCACCCGTGGGATCGCAATCATATTCCTGAATACGAGCGGCTGCTTGGGCTTGCAAAAATGTCTGTTACAAATTCTCTTCAAGCGACAGAAGCCTGTCAAAAGATATTTGCAGGAAGAAATGACGGTATCGTAAAGGCTGCTGACCAGATTTCATCGTTTGATAAGGTGCTCTACAAGCACATTGCAGATGCGTACGAGCGTGTACGCTCGTTAGAAGAGCAGTCCCATAAATGATCCTTGCATGTTGAAGACCATTTGGGTGATTGTAATCGTGTGGTGTATGAGCGTTGCATCGTTGCCTTTTTCTAGTAAGGGGAATGACTCACGGATGATTTTCTTGCGTTCTTGGGCGAGTGTTCCAACACTTGTCTGGTTAAATTTGTAGAATTCATTATAATATAGTTCAAACAGGGAAGTCGCGCGCTCAAAGAGCGCAATGCTTTCCGCGCTAAATCTTGTTTTTGGGTGGTCTCGGACAAATTGCGCCAGGTATTTGAGCTCGTCGCAGTATTTCTCCATTTCCCAGATTATGGTGTATATGAATGGCGTCTTGCGGTATTGCTTGTATCCTTTCTTGTTAAGCAGCCTTTGACAGAAATTGCATAGCCGGTTTATGGTTATTTCCATCGCCATTATGTTGTTGAGCTTGTGAACGTCCGTTTTTGTTTCTTTGATCGCTTCTGCCAGGCTCTTGCCCATGGAAACCGCAATCAAAAAAATGCGCCGCAATGCAGGGTCAAATTCTTCAGGCGCCTCCTTTGATATGGTTTTTATCAAATAGCGGCGTTCTGCGTGGTCAAATACCTCAAATCCTGGAAGGTCTTCGTTCAAGAACTTTGGCAGCTGTTCAAGATTTTCTGGTGATTTGAAATGGATTTCTACTTCATCGTAGCCTGCCTTGTAGATTGCGGCTATTGACCGCAGGGTGAAAAGCCCGTATTCGCCTGCGTCAATGGTGATTTTTTCAATTTTTGGCCCGTCTTCCTTTGCAGCAACCCAGATCTTTGAACCCTCTTCAGTTACTTCCAGTTCGTCTCCTTTTTTTATGCTGTTTGCAAGGCACCATTTTCGTGGTAGAGAAATCAATTGCGTTGATTCAGCAATCTGTATGACCTTTCTTCTCATCGTAATCCCCCATATATAATTTCAAATGCTCCCTTAATCGTCTATACACTAACTAATAAAAGCTGATAAAAACCTCTTTTCTATATAAATCTTTCTGTAATTATAAATCCGGGATTATTATATAAATTTTATATTCTATCAGGACAAAATATATATGAAATCCTGCCATTATATCGGTTATAAGTGGAAAGTTCAACGGGAGGTGGGGGTAATGCGACAAAA
>CAYSMN010000048.1:0-6938 GCA_964432255.1 uncultured Methanosarcinales archaeon
TGGACTAAGTAGACTTTCTTCGCAATACGTGCTAATTCTAATGCGCCTTCAAGCGCGCTATTGCCACCGCCAATAACTACAGTGTCTTTATTTGGAAACAAAGGAGCATCGCAAGTAGTGCAAGTGCTAAGACCACGTCCAAAGAATTTGTCCTCACCCGGAATGTCTAACTTTCTTCTTTCACGGCCATAGCAGAGAATTACTGTCTTTGATTCAATCGTCTTGCCATCAGAAAGCGTTATAACAAAGTCCTTTGGCTTTGACACTTTGGAAACCATGGCTTCATTAATTTCACAGCCCCACTTCTTCGCAGACACCCAGAACTTTTTCATCAACTCAGGACCAGGACCTTCATAACCCGGATAGTTTTGAATGTCATTAGTAGTATTTGTTTCGCCGCCAATATTCGGACCGGTAATTAAGACACACTTCAGCTTTTTACGCCCGGCATAAATTGCAGCAGTAAGACCCGCAGCACCAGCGCCAATAATAACTACGTCGTACATGAAAAGAAATACCGCGAGACGAACTATTTAAGCGTTTTCACTCCTCCTTACCAATCAATAATACCGAATACTCGCCGCGCCTAAATGAGAATTTCTTGACATCTCCAGGATTCACAGCAAAACCTAACACCTTTTTATCATACCGGTAAACTGCAACTTCCTGACGAACCGCACCTTCGTTTACAAACAACACATACGCCAAAGGCGCCCTAATATCAAATCCTGAAGGAAAAGCCACTTCTCCAGAAATAACAACACTAATTGGAGGCGCAATGGCGGCATGTCCTACACCTTTGAAAATAAAATACGTGCCAATAAAAGCAACAAGAAGAATCAAGATAAGAATCGCACCCTGCACTTGAGCCCTGCGCATGGCCAATTCAGATAACCAAGATTATTTAACCCTTTGCAAAAATTCACCACCATCTTGTTACTCCTCAACAATAGAAAAATATATTAACAAGGGCAACTGTGAAAAACTCAGCAAGGAGGGGAATCTTATGCATACTGAAGATATGAAGTCATTCGTCATCACCATTCTGCTCGGCTTAAGCCTATTTACCGCGCTCATGCTCGAGTCGAACATGACTGCAAACTTTGCAGTTGAACTCGTGCTTATCCTGATTGGAACCATCTTAATGGCAGGCATCATCTTCGGATTCTGGATAGAAGAACCCTGGGCATACCCGCTCACCACAATACTCTTCGCAGCAGCGATGGTGAATTTGGTATGGGCGTTCATCTCCACAAACGCTTTCCTAACATTTGCCTTCGGACTTCTGGTGAACGTGGCAGGACTCGTAATGTGCCTCGTAAGCTTGGAACGCTCGATGGAAATGCATGAATTGGAAACATACGAGCGGTCCGGAAGCAAGAAAAGAAAATAGTTATTTTTTGACTAAAAACTTATGAACTTCTAGATAGATAAATCCTGTCAGCGCTGCGCCGACAATCTGCGCCCATTCTCCAACAGACAATGCAGCCATACTGAAAACGCCCTGCAAGAAAGGCACATACATAATCAGCAGATGCAATGCTAAAGAAGAAAACACTGCAGCCCAAAGCCACTTATTGGCAAACAGGCCCACAGCAAACACCGGCTGGCGCACACTCCTGCAACTAATGGCTTGGAACAACTCAAACATCACAATAGAAGTAAATGCCACTGTTTGCGCCTTAACAAGGCTGGTCTGCTGGAACGCGTCAAACAACCACATTGTCGCAACTGTCAAAATCAACGGATACACGTAAATATAAGGCCTTATGCTCCTGAAAATGTTCTCATCAGCTTTTCTAGGCGGCCGCTGCATTACGCCAGGCTCAGCAGGGTCAACACCCAATGCGAGTGCTGGCAGACCGTCAGTGACCAGATTAATCCACAAAATCTGAATGGCAATCAACGGCAACGGCAAACCAAGAAGAATACTGGACAAAATAACTAACACTTCACCAATATTGCCTGACAAGAGATAAGCAAGATACTTCTGGATGTTATCATAAATTCTCCTGCCTTCCTCAATAGCACGAACAATAGTTGCGAAATTGT
This sequence comes from uncultured Methanosarcinales archaeon, assembly GCA_964432255.1. Lineage (GTDB taxonomy): Archaea > Nanobdellota > Nanobdellia > Woesearchaeales > ARS49 > CABMGU01. The sequence goes on from CAYSMN010000048.1 coordinate 2,053, forward strand.
CGTCAGCCAAAATCATGCCAGAAGCTTCCTTCGCAACATCAGTGCCCATGATGCCCATAGCAATACCGATGTCTGCTTTCTTCAACGCAGGAGCATCATTAACACCATCGCCAGTCATAGCAACAATATGACCATTAGATTTCAACGCCTGAATAATCTTCAGCTTATGCGCAGGATTCACACGCGCATAAATGGCAATATTCTCAACTTCCTCAGACAAGTCTTCAATCTGGTCAAGCTCAAGGCCAGTAATTGCACGACCTTCAATGCCCAGCTCCTTCGCAACAGCCTGAGCGGTTGTGATATGGTCGCCCGTAATCATCACAACCTTAATGCCAGCAGTCCTGCACTTGTCAATCGCATCTTTCACTTCTCTTCTCGGCGGGTCAATCATTGCCTGCAATCCAACAAAAACCATGTCCTTCTCAGGATCACTCTTCGCATCAACACCTTTCAATTCTTTATACGCAAAACCAAGAACTCTCAATGCTTGTTTTGCAAATTTCTCATTCTGAACAAGAATAGACTGCTTTTCCTCCCTAGTCAGCCGCTGCTCATGGCCATTAACCAAAATTTTAGAACATAAAGACAATACTACCTCCGGCGCGCCCTTGGCATACGCAACTTTGGTCTTATCAATTGCGTGCAGCGTCGTCATACGCTTGCGCTCGCTCGTGAATTCTATCTCGCCAACACGCGGATACTTATCGTGCAGTGTTTCAGTATCCAACTTTGCCTTTTTCGCGCTTACAATCAAAGCCGCCTCAGTCGGATCACCAAACACCTGCCACGCAGCATTCTCTTTCCTCAGTTTTGCATTATTATTTACCGCGCCAATGCGGAGCAACAACTCAAAATTCTTTGCATCTCTGCTGAAATAACCCTCAGGAGAATAACCTGAGCCGGCAACCTCAACTTCCTGACGATTAACATACAACTTTCTAACAGTCATCTCATTATGCGTCAGCGTGCCAGTCTTATCACTGCAGATAACAGAACAAGCGCCCAACGTTTCAACACTCGGCAGATTACGCACAAGCGCGTTCTTTCTCGCCATCCTCTGAACACCAATAGAAAGCCCGACCGTAACAACGGCGGGCAGGCCTTCAGGAATAGCAGCGACAGCCAACGCTATAGCCGTCAACAAAATGGCAGTAATTGGCTGGTCAACCTTAATCACGCCAACAACAAAAACAAGAACTGCAACAATCACTACAAGTATGCCGATATACATGCCAAGCTTTTTCAGCGTCTTCTGCAAAGGAGTAGGCTCTGGCTCTGATTCTTGGATTAATTTAGCAATCTTGCCAATCTCAGTACGCATGCCAGTACTGGTAACAACAGCACGCGCATGGCCATTCGTGATAATTGTGCTTGAGAAAACCACATTATGACGGTCTGCAACAGCAACTTCCTTCTTAAAAGTTCCAATTTCCTTCCTAACAGGCAAGCTTTCACCAGTCAAAGCAGCTTCCTGCGTCTGCAAGTTAACCGATTCAAGCAAACGCGCATCAGCAGGAATCTTATCGCCCGTGTCGAGAAGAAGAATATCGCCGGGCACCACCTCAGAAGCATCAATATCTCTTTCCTGGCCATCACGCAAAACCGTGGCTTTCAAAGAAATCATCTTCTTCAGAGCTTCTATTGCTCGTTCAGCACGATACTCCTGCACGAAACCTAGAACAGAGTTCAATATGACAATAGCGCCAATCACGTAAAAATCAACATACTCCTTAACAAACAAAGAAATGAGCATTGCGACAAGCAAAATCCAAACAATAGGACTCTTGAACTGGCCCAAGAAAATCCAGAAAGGATGAACATGAGCCTCCTCACGAATCTGATTATAGCCGTACACTTTCAGGCGCTCAGCCGCTTCTGCACTTGACAAGCCCTTCTCCGAAGCCTTCAGCTCTGCCAACACCTCTTTTTCAGGAAGAAGATAATATTCGACCACGAAAAACAGCAAAACCAACGCATATAAATAGTTAACGACACGCCGAATCAGAAGATTCGGCTGGGCATTGAAATGCAAAGCATTTCAAAGCAGTAAGATTTAAAATGATAACAACCAAATTAGCATAAAAAGGTGATTAAATGGTAACAGCACAAGACTTATTGCGGACAGAGTATGTTTCAGTTGATGTCAACGATACTATTTCGCACTTATTAGGCAAGCTGAAACAGGCAAAAACGCATTCTGCGCTCGTATTTGAAGGCAAAAAATATCTGGGTGTTGTTACCAAGAGATTCCTTCTCACCAGCAGAATAGACCCATCAAAAATGAAAGTTGGAAACATAATAAAAAAACGCTCAAAAGCAAAAGCGCAGTTCTTTGTCCCAACACTGGAACTCAACACCAGCTTGAAGGAAATCTGCAGGAAAATGGCAGCAGCAGACACCCACCTATTGCCAGTATTGCAGAAGGACAGAGTAATTGGAATAGTGGATTCGCACGACGTAGCCCTTGAAATAGCAAAAGAATACGGAAAAATAGAGTGCCAGGAATTCGCCGGAGCACTAATCACTGCCAAACCGAACGACGGCCTGGACAAAACCCTCAATACACTCAGCAGAAGCGGAATAGACCACCTGCCTATTGTAGACGAGCAAAACAAACTCTTAGGAATGGTCTCAATGACAGACCTTCTTGAAAATCCCAACTCTTGGTCCATGAGCTCTCAGAAGATATCGCAAGCAGCCAGCCACCAACAAGGAAAAAGAACCGGCTACGCGCACGGCGAAAAAACAAAAATGTCAAACCTGCCGATTGAGAACTGCATGAGCAGAAAACCCATGTGCTGTACGGCGCCAGACACAAAAATCCCAGAAGCAGTAAGGATTATGAATGAGACTAACGTGTGCAACATAATATTGGTAAAGAACAACAAACCAGTCGGCATAATGACCATAAAAGACTTACTGCAAGACTATGCCAAATGAATATTAACAGCACTGCGTTTACACACGAAGGAAAAATACCCTCAAAATACACATGCGACGGCGAAAACACCAATCCACCGCTGGAATTCTCTGACGTGCCTACAAACGCAAAAAGTTTAGTTCTTATCATGGAAGACCCAGACGTGCCAAAACACTTAAGAGCGGATGGAATGTGGAACCACTGGGTTGTCTTCAATATTCCACCAGACACAAAAGGAGTTGCTGAGAACTCACAGCCAAAAGGAACGGCAGGAATAACAACGAGCAACAAATTGAAGTATGGCGGTCCGTGCCCGCCAGACAGAGAGCACAGATACTTCTTCAAGTTGTACGCGCTTGATACAACATTGAATTTGCCTGAAGGCGCAACAAAAGAACAAGTACTTGCTGCAATGAAAGGACACGTTCTGGCAGAAGCAGTGTTGATGGGAAAGTATCAGAGAAAATAATTACGCAGATTGGCGCTTAAAACGGCGCTCAACGCGTTTTTCGGCTTTGTAATGCCTGTACCAGACAACAGCCTCGCTTGGCCGAGCGAACACTTCAACCTCAAACTCGCCATCAACAAACGACATATAAATATCATTCTCACGGGTGCTGATTTCTGCTTTCTGGCCTCTGGGAACCGGCAGGTTATATGCGCGCCGGACAAGCCTCACCAAATCATCATTCCTCCTGAAAACATTATCGTCCTGAGTGTTAATTCTCTGCTTGCGCGCTTCTTCTATTTTTTCCGCCCGAACATACCACCTTTGGAATTCTTCGACAGCCATAGACGGAGAAGAAAGCAGGCGAATTAAAAAGTTACTGGGTAAAATTATAAGCATAAGATAAGCTCAATATAGGATTATCATAGAGTCATTATAAGCATAACATTTAAATACTAGTATACGGAATAGTATACTGTGAGCAGAAGACCTAAGAAGACCTTCAAAGAAATCAGAGCGCTAATTCTCAAAGAACTAGAGAAAGGACAGAAAACAGTAAATGAGCTTGCGACAGCGACGAAATTAACGTGGCGCACAGTTGACAATCATCTCATCCATCTTATTGGCAGAGGACTTGTTGAGCCGGTCTTTGTCAGCGAATACGTAAGAATTTACAAACTGCGGGTGAAAGTATGAGCAAACTAAAAGTGCTCATGTTCGGATGCTCATCAAACTTTATCCAAAGTTTGATCAAAGCGCACTCATGTGGGGTTTTCGCTGCGCTACAACCCCACGACATGTCGGAAATACTCTGCATTTCCGATCATGCTCGGAAATCTTTGATTTCCGACATACCGAGAGCCAAAATGGCTTCACCGGAGGCTGGCCAATGAGCAAGCTAAACGTGCTCATGTTCGGATGGGAATTCCCGCCATTCAAATCAGGAGGGCTTGGCACTGCATGCTACGGACTGACAAAAGGACTTTCGAGCAACGGAGTGCACGTAACCTTTGTAATGCCAGTCACGCCAGAAGGAGCAAAAGCAAAGTTTGTCAAACTCATCGGCGCCGGTAACATCAGAATCAAAAAAATCGACAGCCTGCTCACAGCCTACATGACCAGCAACAGCTACGAAGAACACTACTCAAACACGAAACGCAAACACGTGTATGGCAAAGACCTGTTTGATGAAGTAGCACGGTATGCATTGCGCGCCGTAAAAATCGCACGCGAAGAAGAACACGACTTAATCCACGCACATGACTGGATGACATACCAAGCAGCAATAAATGCAAAGAAAACCAGCAAAAAACCACTAGTTGTCCATTTGCACGCAACAGAGTTTGACAGAACAGGAGGCAATCCAGACCCGCGCATCAGCCACATTGAATGGACCGGATTAAAAGAAGCAGACAAAATAATCACCAACAGCAATTACAGCAAAGAAAATATCATCAAACACTACAAAATACCAGCAGACAAGATAGACGTCGCGCACTGGGGAATAGACGAAGT
>CAYSMN010000049.1:0-6914 GCA_964432255.1 uncultured Methanosarcinales archaeon
CATAGTGAACGAATCTGCGCGGCGGCATCCGTAAGCATAGAATAGTGTGCCGAGTCAGTCTGTACTCTGAAACCATTTTCATTTGCATTTAACTCTCCAAATAATGCAGGGTTTGGAATTGACAGGCTAACAATTGTATCATCAATAAGTTTAAAATTAAACTCCCAATTTTCAGAATTCTTTAGCGGATCAATTAATTCTAGTGGTCCGTTCGAATGCCCTAGAATAGTTTGTCCAGATGTCGTAATAATCATCTGTACCGTCGCTCTTGGCATGAAGTAGCTGTCCGCACTCGCTCTTAAATTTTGAATTCTTTGAATTCTGATAGTAGCCTGTGACGGGTTGCCTAGGGGAACAGCTGTGAACTCAACACCTTCCGATATAGGGCCGGCTCGCTCAAACACTTGGCAAAATCCTTCGATGCAAGCCTGTCCATTTGGACAATCAGCAGCAGTCGTACAAGGCAAAGCCGTAGAAACTGCGCCAGTCGCGCCGCTGTTAATAATAGCAATTCCGCCTAAAGCGAAAAGAGCTATAACACTAAGAATAACTGCACTGTGATTTGCTTTCTTATTCATAATTTCACCTCTGTTTGTAATACCGCTTGATTAAAACCGACCTATTTAAGAATTTGGTACATATTGTACGTTAATCAAAGTTGTTTGCCGGAAAAGAAGCTTTAAGAAGAGATTCTAAAGACGGCTCCGGTCCGAGTGCGTTTATTTTTCCACGCTCATTCTCTTCAATTTGCTTCATCTCTTGTTTCGTCTGTGCCTTTATTTCACTGATCCTGTCAAAATAATCAGTTTTTTGCTTATTTAATTGTTCCTTCAAAGCATCGTATTCGTTTGACGAAAGTATGCTAACTTTTTTTATGACGTGAAGTTCCTGATCATCACCCTGTAGGGCCATTCTACCACATGGTTTGAAGCAAAGAATGGCATACATCCCGGGTTGATATAGTGCGCAACTTTTCTCTACCTTTGAATCTATAGGATTAAAACTCTTTACGGCGCCGACTCCTGACAATTCGACTTTGGCAAGCATTTGCTCGACACGCTCGTTATCAGCATAATACTCTTTTGGCACAACATTACTTTGATCTGTTACAATAATACCTTTATCTGTTTCATAGATTCTTATATGAGCGCCATTTGAAACATCATTCATGTTTTCAAAGAATGCTTTTCCAATATATAAAAGTTTCTCTTTTTGAAACTGTGAAGTGACAACAAATTCACTTGGCAAACTCTGCAACAGTATCAGCAATCTTCTTGAAACTATAAAGAAATAAAAAAAGAAAAAAATTGATTTAATTCTTAGATGCAGGCCCCTGGAGTAGCGGCTAATGCACCAAAGTTTACTACTACACAGAATGGTAAGCCGGTTGCTTGATCAAACAGCGTGATTCCTGTTCTGACCGCTGGATTTCCGAGCTGAAGGTTGCCTTGGGGGGCTTGCACGTCACCCGCACTGTCAACAGTTAAAAGGTCTGCTCCAGCGGGGCCTTCAAAGTGGAACCCGCCTGGACCTGCAACCTTAAATATGCTGTCACCGCCGAAAGCCGCTGGCTTGAATTGCAGGCGTGCAAGGGCGTCAGCCACATCTAAGATCTCACCATTAATGCCTCCACTAATTTGCCATTTAGGCGCTCCTCCCGCAGAAAACGTAAGATCTCCACCTAGTGGGCCGTCTATTTGCAGTTTAGCTGGGTCAATTCCATCTCCAAGAGTTAACACGTGTGTACCTGCACCACAGGTAGAACTCGGGCAGAATACTAGAGCAAGATAACCTGTAACGATTGGTGGGTCACCGAAGATGTTATCGTACACGGGTATTTCTGACCGTAAACCATCAATAGTCTTAAGAGCGGTTCCAACCGGTTTCGCGCCACCGACAGCACGACCAGTTACTCCTCCTTGCAATACTACAGCCAAACCAATGACTGCAACTGCAGCAACAATAATACCTAGAACTAAACTATTTGCTTTTTTAGAAAACATTGTTGTTCACCTCTTTGTTTTAAATTTATATTGAGGTGGAAAAGTGTATACTGGTATATAAATTTTACTTAACAAACTCGGCAACAGTATCCGCTATCTTCTTGCAGCTTTCCTGAGAAACAGTCACGTTATAGCCCTGCAATATGATTTTGACGTCTTTTGCGTTTGTTGACATCAAGTCAATTATTTTGTGGAAATGCATGTCGCGCAGGCGAGGAACTTCCAATTTCAACAACTTGTCCATGAGCTCCTTGCCCTTCTTCGCATCCAATGTGCCCATGCTTTCCAAATAATCAATAGTCTTCTGAGCACGGAAACCAAGCTCCTTGTCTCGAGCTTTAATGCGATTCATCTCTGCATGAAGTTCAGCAGAATTAATCGGTGTTTGAGAGATAATCTTTTGCGCCATTTTACAGTTTCTTCATGTGCACCGGGTGCACGATGATCATTTTTGTTTTACCGCCATCCTTAATTTGCAATTCGTAACAGTCGCCGCGCTTTCCAATGATGGTGCCGGAACGGCTGTGGAATCTCTGATGATACAAGTTCTTCTGCATAGCAGGCTCAGCAGCAAGAACTGCCCTGTCACCCACTTTGTACGGCATGAAAAACTTTGTTAAAGAGATTTTTCCTCTTGTTCTCGCAGACTTGCGGAATATCCTTCTTGAGCCCGCCCGAGACCCACCCTTACGCTTTGACATGACGATTGGGGATAGTGAGGGGTTTATAAAGATTACTATGTATTCCAGTATACAAAAGGTTTAAATATGAGCTAAGCTCTTATCCATTCAAGAGTAACAAACAAAAGCAGGTGTGATGAGGTGTTGTGAAAATGGACTTTTTTTCCAAATTGAAAGAAAAATTCTCCGGACCAAAATACGAAGAGCTGGAACAGGAATCAGGCTATGTAGAGCTTGAAAACGACGGAGAAATGTCAAAATCAAAAGTTCTCGTAAGACCATTCTTACTGGAAGACTTTGATGACGTCAAACCAGTGCTGGATTCTTTACGCGAAGGATACACGATTGCGCTTATCAACATTCGACCATTGAAAGACAAAGATTTGGTTGAACTGAAGAGAGCAATCAACAAGCTCAAGAAAACAACCGACGCGATTGAAGGAGAAATAGCCGGATTTGGAGACGACTTCTTGGTTGTAACTCCATCATTTGCTTCAATTTACAGAAGCAAGCAAATGAAATCAGTGGAAACGCACGAAGAAGCGCCCGAATAATTCTTTTTTTATTCGCTTGACATAACTGAGGCTTCTCTCAATCTCTTTTCCAAAGATTTCGCATTATTCCATTCACGATTAAGCCTGAAATTCGATAAGAAACGCTTTGCCAGCAAGGCAACAGGAAGCAACACTGCAAGAGCACATCCTGCGCTCATCGCGCTTTCCTTTACCGCAGTATTATAACATAATTTAGAATACTCACGCGCTGCCTGAACTTCCTTGAATGAAAAATCCTCAGGCTTTCGCTCAATGTGCTCGTCATGAAGCCTACTTGCTTCAAAATGCATTCTGGCAAGATCAAAATTATTATGCGCCTGATAACTTAAAGGCCACGATGCCATTGCGTAGCCAGCCGCAAAAGCAACGCTTGTAATCATACGGTGCTTTGCACCGACATAATCTCCAACAGTATATTGTTTAGTCATGTTGCAACTCCTTCACCATCTTCTCTTTAATCGGATCATCCTTATGTTTTTCTGCAATCTTGTCTGCGAAACGATGCGCCTGGTGCAACGGCTCCGGCATCTTGTGCGGAGGCACAACGCAGCGCTTTACGATTTCTGCTGCTGTTTCAATCGAAATCATATTGCCTGGGGACACGAATAATGGATTGGCATGCTCTTTGGTTTTAACTAATTTACCGACAATTTCGCCTTCCAATATGATTTGGTCATCTTTTGCTTCGCCGACCAATAGACTTTTCGCAATGCCAATTGTTGGCTTGCCAAGCTCGACACCGACAAAAGTTGCCAAGCCACAGTTCATCGGGTGCGCAATGCCATGCCCATCAACTATGATAACATCAGGTTCACATTCCAAGTCGAAGTATGTCTGGCAAATTGGAGGGCCTTCCCTGAAGGCTAAAAAGCCAGGAACATAATTCATCGGCGTTTTTGTGACTAGGAATTTCTTTTCAACAACTTCCAAAGTTTTAAAGTCTAAAACGACAACAGAACAGACGCACTTGTTGCCGAAATAAGACAAGTCAAATCCGGCGACGTACTTGATTTCATCAACTTTTACAGAATCTTCTGCCTGCATCTGCTGCGCAATCTGCGCCTGCATGTCTTTCAATGTTCCAAAACTAATTTGCGATTTCATCTTCAGTAAAGAATATATGTTTTTTCGGAGCTTTTGTAATGAAAATATATGATAAATTATCCTGCATTTCGGCCACATAGGGAAAAAGCATCCATTGCGCAAAACGATCACTCGTACCATGAAGCTGCTCCTGGCTTAAGCCGCGATACACGTGCAATTCTGCATTCGCATATTTCAAACGGGCATAATCAGGGCCTGTCGCGTCAACATTAATTCTGACATTGCGCGGAGTAGAGCCAGCGCGCCTGTGCAGGTGATCAATAACTTTCACCATAAACTCAATACCCCTGCGGATGTCCTGCGCGTTCATTTTAATTCCTCAAAGTGATCGTTCATTTGACTGAACACCCCATTTCTTTTAATAAGAGAATGCAGATAGGCTATATAAAGTTTTCGTTTATTAATTACTCAGGAGTGATTACAATTTATTGTCATTTTGACACACCTGTGTCAGGATACAAAAACGTATACTGAATTGTGTCGAGAGATATAAATCATTCACACGCTTATCCACCTTGTTCGGAGAGTGAGGACCCATGACAACAGCAGTACAAGAAGTTGAAGTTGTTACACGAGAAATAAGCGAGATATACAGAAAATTCTTTACAAAAAAAGACTCGGATGATGACTTCAAGATAGAGTTTCTGCAGAATGTCGCCAGAGGAAGAATAGGCGACAAAAAACTGACAGACATTGTGGAAGAATTCAAAGTCACAGAGCCGCACAGCGACGCCGCACGCCTTGCAAAAGCAATATACTCAATGTGGCAATGGTACCTGCACCCAAATCAAAAATCCAGAGATGAAGCAACAGCAAGATTAAGACAGGCAGGCATGTACGAAATGGTTGCCTGCATAGGCGAAATCACGAACATTCTGCTTCTTGAACGACAAAAATATTTCCAAAGAGTATTTGACGGCGCAATAGGATATGCGGCCGCACTGCGGCACGACCCGAACTCGAAGCAAACACTCGAAGAAAGAAAAACGAAAATCGTCCTTGCAGCAGCAGAGGTCGTGGTTAAACTCGAGCCAAACCTGACTGATTACGTCAAAAAACACACACCAGCATACGCGCTCAAACCAGAATATAACCTGCCAGAATCCAAATGAGCAAAGAGGACATAGGAGAAAAAGTAATCCGCGTCTACGAAGACGGAAAGTGGGCAGAGTACGGCGGAGAAGGCTGGGACTGGAAGCGAATTGTCACAACAATTGTTCTCGCAGCAGCGATTGTCGGCGGCGCGACATACAAAGCAATGAGTTCTTACACGCCAAATACAAGAATAGAGCACCGCATAGAACAAAAAGAAGCGCAGACGTCATACACCCCGCAAAAAAGCTACGTTGCGACCAGCAAATAATTACTTCAGAAGACCTTTCTTCACACGTGCGTTTATAGGCAGTTCTCTTAGCTTAATTTGATCGTCCAAGTGATTCAGAATGATGTTTGTGTCTAATGTTTTGAGGTCTAACATTCTGTCTGCAATCTTTAACTCGGGCTTTATCTTGTTCATATTGGAGAGCATACAAGCAAAGGAGTATTTATAGCTTCTGCCTAACAGCCCTATCAGAAACAATTGCCGAATTGCCTGTCGGGTCTTCGATGATGATTTTTAATTTTTCAGAGCCCCACAGGACGTTCTGAAGCTTTTTTAGCATATTCTTTGCTTTCTTCCTATCTTCATCATCTTCGGCTGTGTCTCTGAGAACTTCAATCTGCTTTTTGAACTTCTCAATCACGCCTTCAACATTTGACACAAAACCTTCGGCGTTAGGACCGGGCTCAAGACTGCCGACGTGCGGAATCTTGATTATGCCTTCGCTGCTTCTGACAACACGAACTGACAAGTCATCCTTGCCATTAACTTCAAAAGTATATCTTGCGGCTTCTTTTTGTTCGGCAGCCTCAACATCAGCCTTATGATAATGGCAGGCAGAGCAGTGCATACTAAAGACAAAGATTTTACCGAAATAAGGCACTTCAGACTGGCCTTCTGTCAAGGTAAGCTCTTTCTTCCCGCACATCGGGCACGGCTGGCCGGTCAATGCCTCAGTTTTATCTGGCATACTATTGCAGAACGAAGATAGTTTTAAAAAACTTTGTGTGGAGGATATAAATGCTTATTAATACCCAAAAATAAGACGAAGAACAAAGGGGGAACATGCAGCTCGTTTCAATAGAACTCAAAAATATCAGAAGCTACCAGCACGCCAAAATAGAATTCCCCATGGGCATCGTCATGCTGTCCGGAGATATCGGCTCCGGAAAAAGCACAATACTTCTCGCGGTTGAATTCGCACTATTCGGTGTCTTGCGCGGAGAATTATCAGGAAATGCGTTATTGAGAAATGGAACACAGCAAGGAAGCGTTGAATTGGCGTTCAAGATTGGAGCAGACGCTTATGCGATAAAAAGAACACTCGTCAGAACAAAAAAAACAGTCGAGCAGGATGCCGGATACTTGCTGACAAATGGGTTGAAAAAAGATGCGACTGCGATTGAGCTGAAGAGCCATATTCTTGACTTGCTCGGATATCCTCAAGAACTGCTAAATAAAAGCAAGAATTTTG
>CAYSMN010000050.1:0-6898 GCA_964432255.1 uncultured Methanosarcinales archaeon
ATGTTTAAATACTTCTTTAACATAAAAATACCATCACGGGGGTGAAGTGCTATGTATGCACCGCAAAAGAGAGTGAAGATGATTGATACTGTCAGAAGCAATATTTTGGAAAAAACTCAGATTAAGGATAAAGAGCTTGCAAAGCAGATTGCAAGAGACTGGATTCGTAAGGCCAGCAAAAGCGCGTAAGCGTTTTTGTGGATTCAAAAACGAGTTTTTGAAGCATCGAAATGATGGACGACGAGTTTAAGGACGAAGATTGGGAAGACGAGTACGACGGCTGATTTAGCCGCGTGGCGGTTTTGGTCTTTTTCTAGTTACAGATAACTTTAAATAGTATACATATTTCTATACTGGCTATAAAAGGTGATTTTGAGTGAAGCATGTTCCTTTAGGAATTTTTGCAATTGTCGCGATTGTAGGCATTATGACGTTGCTGTTCTCTGTTTCTCTTGTTCCTGAGCCCGCTTTTATGGCAGTGGCTATCGGTGGCAAGGCGTTCGAGTTTCCAAGTGTTGGTCCAAACACGATTATTGTGAGATTAGAAGTTAATGAGTATTTGTCTAATGAAATTACTGCCGTGAGTGATGCTCAGCTTGCGGGCTTGCGCAGCGGAACTGTTCACGCAAAAGAAATCTATGCTGATTACACACAGACTATTCGTTTTGGCGAGCCGGGATTGTTTAACGGAGCTCAGTTAGTTTTCAGAAAGGGCGAGACTGGTGTTGTGAGTGATTTCTTGGAGTTCCAGGACGCTGTTTTCAAGTATCAGGTTGAGTTTTCTCCTGGCTTGAGGAGTGATGTTGAAAACGGCGCACTGCCGGATATTGAGGATGAAGACGTGGATCTGGGCGGCAGCACGTTCACTATTGTTGATACTGATGTGAACACCGGCTCAAACAGCGTCTCGATTAAGCTGTTCGGCGGCTTTGGCAGCATTGAATTGAGCGATAATAATTATGGAGACGATAATTATCAGGATGGCGGCGCTGAAGTGAATGGTCAGAGTGTTGATGCGCGTGTTAAAATAAAAGCGGTTGAGTCTGGAAACCAGTTGACAATATTCTCAATTCAGTATTTGTTGAACGCGAATTCCAAAGAAGGCGGAACTTTGCAGGTTGATCCTTTGCATTGTGTCAGAGAATTCCTGCAGTATCCTACCGGCATGTTGTTCCCGAACTTTGACATTTGTCATAAAGGTCTTGGCGCTGCTGCTGTCGGCATTTCGCCTTCGTCAATTTCTGGCAATACTGTGCACGTGAAGCCAAGAGGCGATGATGAGTATGAGATGTATGCGCCGAATGTGTATGGCCGGGTGTACGAGATTCCGCTTGCCCAACTTCCTGGTTCCTACGGAAATAATGGCCGTGATTTCATTTTTGTTGAGGCAGGTGCTCCTGGCGCGCCAAATATTGATATTGGTGATTATCTGCTTGTGAACAGCAAGGATGACGTGCAGGGCGACTCTCGCATTTTGAGGTACAAGAATTTCCAGGGCGGTATCGTGTATTTTGAGGATGTTGGATCGGGCAGTCAATTGCAGGCCACAACATCGGGCGCTCCGCCTGAGGGTGATTTATTGGCAGGGCAGGGCACGTATCATTTTGTTGTTGGTGCCGGTGATGCCATTGCGATGGATCAGACTAACAATGGCGCGATTTCTGGCAATGAGGCGCGCTTCATAATGATTGGCGGTTCAAAAATCGATTTTGGTCCTGGATTTACAGTCACTATCATAACTCCTTCCAAATTGTTTGACGAGCCTGCCGGCGATGAAAAGACTGATTTTGACATTACTTTTGGCGGCAATATTGATTTGGTCGTGCCGTCTCCACAAGCAACAGTTCCAGGATATACGTTCAAGATGATAAGTTCAGGTGGCGGCGTTAAGCAGGGCTTGACAAAGTACGGTATTTTGTTTACATTGGATACAGACTCAGATTCTGATGATTTGAAATTAATTGTTCCAGGCGCTCCGGCCAGTTCGTCAAAGGGCGGCGCGACTGCTGACGTGTACATTACGCTTGAGCGTGAGAAGTTGATGAAAAAGCCTCAGGTGTCAGTGCCGCTTCCGCCTCCGGTCTGCGGCAATAGAATTATCACGCAGAATGAGTATTGTGATCCTCCTGGCAGTTTGTGTGTTGACCAGTTCAAGCGTACTGGCGTGTGTGCAGCCAACTGTTTGGGATGCGAATACATTCCTCCTGCGCAGTGCGGCAACAAACTGCTTGAGAAGGGTGAGGAATGCGAGAGCAGCGGCGACTGTCCTGCTGGCTTTGGGTGTTCTGGCTGCAAGTGCATGCCACTGCCGCGGCCGGTCTGTGGCAATAATTTGTTAGAAGGAAACGAGCAGTGTGAGCACGCTGTTGACTGCGGCCCTGGCTATAATTGCATTAATTGCTTCTGTTCGCCTTTGCCTCCTCCTGTTGAAGCGCCCGCTCCTGTGGCAAAGCCGAATATGATTGCGCGCTTCTTTGCCTGGCTCGCCAGTTTGTTCGGAGCATAAACTTTTTTAAACTCCGACGAAGATTTCTCTGTTTATGGCGGATAAAGTTGTTTATCAGGGCAAATACATGACTGTGAAAGAAGAGCCTATCGGCGCTTTTGTTTACGAGCGCGCTTATCTCTGCCCTTCAGTTCAGGTTATTGCTTTTACCAAGGACGGCAAAATTTTAATGATTAAGGAGCGCCGTGAGATTGAAGGTATTTCCAGGTGGAAATTTGTTTCCGGCTTTTGTGACAAGCCTGGTTTGTCGAAAGAGCAGGTCGCGCAGGAGGAATTAATGGAGGAAGCCGGCTTTGTTGCAGGAAGACTGCAGGAATATTTTTATCACGAGCACAAGCATTCCTTTGTTATTCCAATTACTTATTATCTTGCTTTTGACTTGAAAGAAAAGAAGAAACAGAATCCTGATGGTGAAGTTGTAGAAGAAATCAAGTCATTCTCGATTGAAGAGCTCTATGCGCGTGTTCTTGCCGGCGAGTTTGACTTTTTGCATGAGGCTTCAGTTATAATGAAGTTGTATCGTGATAGAAAGAAGTTCAAGCTTTGATTATTCCGTATCCAATCAGCCGCCATCGTTGTCCGAGGTTTCTGGACATGGTGACGCGCGCTCCTGCGTCAGCGCAGACCGGCCTTCTCAGTACGCATTTAATCAAATTTTTTCCGAGTTCTTTTACTACTCCCACAGTTGCAGCGGCATTTACATTAAGCATTAATGTTTCACCGAGCTTCACAGGTTCAACAACAAGCTTGTCTTTGGCGCCGACGACTCTTTCAAGCAAATGCGTCTCGAGCTGAAATTCATTCCATATTTTTGGCGCCGTGCCTTCAAGAACAACAACGCTTCCCACTAGTTTGTCGCTTTTGACGACGCTCGGGTCTAATGATGTCATGACTGCGAATGTTCCGCCGGGTGTTGCTTCTTTTATCTTCTCAGTCCCTGCCATGAGTGATACGATTTTTGTCTTTAACGGCTTCCAAACTTTTTGGTTTTTCTCTTGGACTTCGTATCCAGGAAGCACTTCGATATCTGCTCCTTGGATGAGCTTGCCTTGTTTTAGAACGCCGCCGATGACGCCTCCAACCATCTTGTTCGGCTCAGAGCCGGGCTTGTTTATGTCGAAGCTTCGTGCGACAAACATCGTCGGGTCTGCGCTTAAATCGCGCTGCGGTGTTTTGAACCGCTCTTCAATTGTCTGGATAAGCACGTCCAGATTAATGGAATGAATCGCGCTCATTGGGATGATCGGCGCGTTTTCAAATTTTGTGCCTTTCAAGAACTCTTTAATCTCTGCATAATTCTTCTGTGCCTGTTCTTCGCTGACCATGTCGATTTTGTTCTGGATGACAATTAAATTGTCAATGCCGACGATTTCCAGCGCCTGCACGTGTTCTCGTGTTTGTGGCTGCGGGCACGTTTCTGCTGCAGAAATTAACAGCAGCGCCCCATCCATAATGTTTGCTCCGCAAAGCATGGTCGCCATTAAGCTCTCATGTCCTGGCGCGTCAACAAGCGAGATTTTGCGTAAAAACTCTGCTTTGCCGCTGCATTTCGCGCACTCCGGCTTCACTCCATACGCGTCAGCGCCGTCGCATTTGGTGCATTTGTAAAATGCAACGTCTGCATAGCCGAGTCTGATCGTAATTCCTCTCTTAATCTCTTCAGAATGCGTGTCTGTCCATTTGCCGGAAAGCGTTTGGACAAGCGTCGTCTTGCCGTGGTCTACATGCCCTACCATGCCGACGTTGATGGCGGGCTGCACGGCCACGTCTGTATGCGTAGTTTCGTGTGTTTCTTTTTTCTTTCTCGGCATGTTATCGACGGAACTAGAAATGGTTTATAAATGTTTAGGCTGCCCGTGAGTAGGGGAAAAGGCGCTGGTATTCTTTGTCCAAGCTGTCTTTGAAGTCTGGTTTTGCGGTCTTCCCGCCGGCTTCAGCCATTCGTTGAATGCCGTCTTGTCCGAGTATTTTGAGAATTTTGAGGAAGAATGTTTTTGCTTTTTCTGGCGAAATGTTTGCTCGTTCTCCGTCTACGATGGCGTCTTCAAGCGGTGCTCGTGAGAATGGCTGCAGGATGGTTGGTGTTGGCGTATTATATCCTGCGTTCAAATTTGCTGCTATGCTCATGCATTCTGAATGTGCTGGTGTTCTGGTGCTGTCTGCAAAAGTGGTGTCTTTGAGTGCTCTGCCGAGTTTGTATGTTTGTTCTATGCCTCTTTCTCGTACAATCAAGAAATAACTGGCTTCAATGCCTTCACGTCGCTCTTGTAGTTCGACTCGCATTCAACTCCCCCAATATGGCTGTTAAGTGAATGGCGTTTATAAACCTTTGCCAGATAATCACTTTATAGTGACTACTTAATTACGCTGTTTTGTGCGGCAATTCTGTTTCTGCCGCCTTCCTTTGCGGAATAGAGGCGGGCGTCTGCTGCCCGAAGAATGTCTTCGGCGGTGTTGCCGTCTTCGGGGAAGGTCGCCACGCCGATGCTTACTGTGATGCCGGTGATAGGCTCTTTTTTCTGGAGCTGGAGCTGTTGGGCGTATGCCGGGTTGATTTCTTTCATGAGCTCTCCGCCTTCTTCTCTGATCATTGTGAGAACGCGTTTCGCAACCAGTAGCGCGCCGTCTTTTGGAGTGTTTGGTAGCAGGACAATAAATTCTTCGCCTCCCCACCGGTAGCCGGAGTCTTCTTCTCGCAGGCTGTTTTTGATAATCCGGCTCATGAAGATGAGGACTCGGTCTCCAATATGATGTCCGTAGGTGTCATTGTATTGTTTGAAATGGTCGCCGTCGATGAGGAGCAAAGCGAATGGCTGGCTGGCGCGTTTTGCAATGCTTATCTGCTCTGGCAGCCGTGTGTCAAATACAACTCGTCTGT
Organism: uncultured Methanosarcinales archaeon; assembly: GCA_964432255.1. Lineage (GTDB taxonomy): Archaea > Nanobdellota > Nanobdellia > Woesearchaeales > ARS49 > CABMGU01. Next base: position 5,385 of record CAYSMN010000050.1, read on the forward strand.
AGAGCCCTGTGAGCGGGTCGATGTATGCCAAGCCGGTGAGTTTGCGTTTCTCACTGATTTCACGTGTTCCTGCCCTGAAGCCGCCTCCTGCAAGTATCCGGCGCGCTTTTTCATCCAATAAATCGAAGTGCCGCATGAGCAGTGCGTTGTATTGCTGTGTTTCTCCTGGTGTTGTGAAAGTCTCGATGTCGCGTGCGATGTCTTCTTTGGTGATTTTCACGCCTTCCCTGACCGCCTGCAGCTCTTCAGGTGTCGGTTTTCGCTTTTTCCTTATCCATGCAAATGGCTGGAGCAGCCGGTCAACTCTGTCAGCAATGGTTGTCTTTTGCTTGAACAGCGGTCCGAGATGGTCGATGACATCTATTTTTTCCTGTCTGAGCAGTGTATCAAAATCTGAGAGGAATGTTCTCCACTCGTAAGCAATGCTGTCGCATTCCGATGCCGGCTGTTTTTCCTGTGCGAGTTTTTCTGTTTTTTGGATAAGCTGCATTTCTTTTGCGATGAGTTCCTGTTCTGCGTAGACAAATCCTTCAGCCAGGCGTAGCGTGTCTTTGAGGTGTTCGACTTCGTTTGCTGCTGCGCGTTCTTGCTTGACTTCTTCGCGCAGGGAAGTAAGAATTGTGAGCATTTTCTGGCGCGCGCTTGGTCCGAGCGAGGGGTCTTCGAGGTCTTTCTGGAGTTGTTCGAAGTCGTGCAGTTCTTCCTGAGCAACCTCTGCCTGTTTTTTCCCGGTGAGTTCTGCCAGTTCCGGGTGGAGTGCTTGGAATGAAGGCAGGAAGCTTTTCTTGATTGTGTTGAGCAGGTCGAGGATGGATTTTCTTGTGCCTTCACCGGGGTCTTGTTTGTGTGCGTGGATTGTGTTGAGGAGTATTTTGATGGTTTTCTTGTGGTCATATAGTGTGTTCATGCGTGCGGTGAATGTTGTAATGAGTGTTTGTGCTTCTTCTGACAGCGCGCGCATGGTTTGCAGAACTTGTTCTCTTCTTTTCGTGTCAGCCATAATTTCCTCTTTTGTGTCATTCGTTCTATTCTGGCAATATAAATATTTACCCTTGTATTAATCTAGAAAGCCATTCTATTGCCATATTCAACTTTTTCCTGCTTGTTGCCTCACAGTTCAGCCTGACTAAATTCTCTGTCTTGCTTAATCTCAAATTGAACCAGTAATCGCCGGCTTCAACGGAGATGCCGTCAAGTCTGCTCTTAACTTGTTTCTTATATGCATCCTCGACTCTTTTCATTGCCGCATTCTTGTCTGGGACTTTGTAGTTTATCTCTTCTGAGGTGGCGTATTTCTCAAATGGTTTGATGAGCTGGCTCATCTTCTTGTTTGTTTGCGAGAGTAGCGACAGCATGTAGAGCGCGGCAATATCGCCCGAGTCAGAATAGCTGAATTTTTTGAAGTAGAAGTGTCCGGTTATTTCTCCGGAGATTGTTCCTTTGCATTTTTTCATGACGATTGGAACTTCTGTGTGTCCAATCATGCTTGGCATTGGCTTGCAGCCCATTTCTGC
>CAYSMN010000051.1:0-6452 GCA_964432255.1 uncultured Methanosarcinales archaeon
TTGCCTCTTGCAATGCAGAGTTCAATATAATTTTCTCCTGGACTTGACGCAATAGAAAACGCCCTTCTCAACGGCTTGTTATTCTCTCCAATGAAATCATCACAATACACACCAACCCACTGGCCGGGCTTGAAAGAGAATTTGGAAACATCCGGCCAAGTCAATCGCGCTAGACGCACTCTTGGCGTCTCCTGAACAACCTCTTTTACAGTTGCATCAACTTTCATAATGTTTATTAACGTAGTACACCATATAAAAGGTTTATCATGGAATATCGTTGCACGATATGCGGCGTCTTATTTGAAAGCCAAGAATGGGTACAAAAGTGTGCTGAATGGTGTTCAAAACACAAAAGCTGCAATCTTGAAATAATGAAACACGCAAAATGACAGAAAAAGCAACCTTCGGAGCAGGATGCTTCTGGCACGTAGAAGAAGCATTCCGCGAGATAAAAGGCGTAGTCAAGACGGAAGTCGGCTACATGGGCGGCACGATGAAAAATCCAACCTACGAAGACGTTTGCGCTGATGAAACCGGGCATGCAGAAGTCGTACAGATAGAATTTGACCCAACTGTTGTTTCATATGAGAAATTATTGGACGTATTCTGGACAATACACGACCCGACACAGAAAAACATGCAAGGACCAGATGTAGGAACACAATACCGAAGCGCAATCTTCTATCACACGGAAGAACAAAAGAAAATTGCGGAAAAATCATTAGAAAAAGAGCAAAAGAAACACAAACAACCAATCACGACAGAAATCACCAAAACAGGAACGTTCTACAAAGCAGAAGAATACCACCAGAAATACCTGATGAAAAAAGGATTAAAGACGTGCGGGATTTAGTTCATAGTGGGGTCTAAATGCGTCGCAACAAGAAAAGCCAGATTACACTTCCCTTTAGGAGTTTCAACAACACCAGTAAACTGCTGGCCGCTAAAACAACCAAGCAGACCGCTCTTGCCGTCTGTCTTAATAACTGCCTCGTAATCAGGCCTGATAACCTTTTTCTGCTTCTGTTTTCTGAGATACATCTCAATAGCCGCCCCAATAAGATGCAACCGTTCCTCAAAGGGAATAATACCTGGAGCAACCAAAAATGCATAGTCCCAATCACCGTTCTTGTACATAGTTATCGACGACAAAACAAGGGATATATAAGCTTTTAGAAAATTATCTGCAAGTCGTGCACTTAGCCTTCACGCGCTCCTTCGCAATCTTCTCAGCTGCAACGCGCGGAATAACACCTTCCTTCTTCGCACGTTCAAGAACTAACTGCGTGTTCTTCGTAATCTTCTCTTCAACAGTCTTGAACATCTTTTCCTCAGTTCCGCCAATATACTCAATATAACTTGAGATGACTCCGCCAGCATTCGCGACAAAATCAGGAACAACTAAAACTCCTTTCTTTGCGAGAGCCTGCTCGGCTTCCATTGTTGTGCAAATATTGCTGCCCTGAACAATTAATTTTGCCTTAATCTTCGGCACGTCAGCAACACCAAACAAGTCAGGAATAGCAGCGGTTACAAACACGTCAACATCCTGGAAACAAATATCCTTATTCGGCAAAACCTTTCCGCCATAAGCAGTAACAGTACCCTTAGACTTCTTGATTTCATACAATTTTTTCCCGTCAATGCCCTCAGGAACAACTAATGTGCCCTTGCTGTCTGAAATAGCCACTAATTTAGCGCCTGCTTCGCTCATAAACTTCACGACAAACTCGCCCACGTTGCCATAGCCTTCAACAGCGTATGTTGCGCCTTTCAAGTCCTTGCCCATGTGCTTCAACGCAACCTTAATCGCATGAAAAACACCAAAGCCAGTACTGCCAAGCTCATGAGGCAAGCCTCCTAGCTCTTTAGGCTTTCCAGTGCAAGCCTTCATGTCACCATTTGCCTTGGCAAACACAGCCATCTCGTGCTCAGTAGTATTAATGTCAGGACCAGCGCAATAATACTGCGGGCAAATACCCTTCAACAATTTTGAAAAAGCCGCAACCCACTCATCCTTCTGCCCAGGAGTCATCTTTTTCGGATTACCAGTAATGCCTGCCTTTGCACCGCCAAAAGGCAAGTCAGCCATCGCATTCTTCCATGTCATCGTGCGCGCCAACCTAAAAACTTCAGCCCTGTCAACAGTCGGCGTGAAACGAATACCTCCCTTGCCCGGACCTAAAGCAGTATTGTCAACAACAAGAACTCCCCTCATCCCCAATTTCGGATGGTAGACTTCAACTATTCTTTCCGGACCAATATCATCAAACATTTCATCCACATTCATCACCCTCAGATTATTTTTTCACCAGTATCATTATCATAAATGTGAATCACCTGCACAGGACATACTTCAGCAGCTTCTTTGTTTACTGCCAGCACATTCTTGCCTTCCTTTGACAGCTGGCTTTCTTTTACGATAAGCACCTGGTTGCCATTTTCGTCAACCTTATAGCCAACCAAATCCGCCTTCCCGTCATCCTTTATAACCCAAAACTCTGGCGCAACAGCAGCACATGCAGCCGCACCTATACAGTTTTTCCGGTCAAACACAATCTTGTACGTCTTCTCCTTTTTATCCATCAAGAAAAAGTACTTCTAAAAGCATTATAAATCTTTCTCTTGAAACAACTCATCAACATCGACGATAGGCTGACGGTTTTCAAAACCAGACTCGCAATCATGCCAGAAGCGAATTTTCTGTTCACCCAGCTGCCAGCACAAGAACGCATCCTGACCATTCACCAAGAAAGGAAAATCAATCAAGCCATCATCAATGTCTTTCACAATTACGCCAATCTCACTGAGCTCTTCAATCACCCTATAGAACTGATAGTATAACCTGTGAAACTCCTTGTTCGCCTTCACCTGCTCGGTCATGAAATAGTGGAAGCCGTCATCACTGCTGACTTCAAGAACAACATCATTCGTCTCAAGAATCCACGCAATCCTATCACGCAATTTTTGGGCTTTCTTCAAAAGCCTCTCAACAACCGGCAAACACTTCTCTGCTTGCTCAATCGTGAAATACATCATTCACTCTCCACCGGCAAGCCTGCTTCACTCCACTCGGCAATCCCGCCTTCGTAATCAAAAACCTTGAAACCAAGAGAAGACAATTTCTCAGCAGCATACCCAGACAACGGGCACGTGTAACCGCCGCAATACACTACAACAGGTTTTGACTTGTCCAGCGTCTTCACCTCTTTGTCAATCACATCAGTCGGTAAATTCTTTGCCCCTTTTATATGTTTCTGTAAGTAAGCCGCGTAATTGCGCACGTCCAGCAAAATGAAATTCTTTTTTTCATCAAGCATCTTCTTCAATTCCTCTTTTTTTATGCGCTCGTACTTAGCCATAATGCTCTAAAGCGTGAATCAACATTCTGACACCAAAACCAGTGCCGCCTTTTCTGACATATTCGGCATCAATATCGGACCAGCTCACACCTGCAATATCAACATGCGCCCACGGCGTCTTCTCAACGAAATGCGAGAGGAAAATGCCTCCGACAATCGAGCCCGCCATTTTCGGCATCGTCGACATGTTAAAGACATCAGCAACATCAGACTTCACCAGCTCCTGATATTCAGGCCAGAACGGCAACTGCCATAAACGCTCTCCTGTTGCAGTGCCTGACTTGATTAAATGGCCTATCAGAGCGTCATCTTTCCCCATCACGCCTGCACAAATATGGCCGAGCGCAACTCTTACTGCGCCCGTCAACGTCGCTAAATCAATCATGGCATCCGGCTTCACATTCTTCTCGGTATACGCCAGCGCATCAGACAAAATAACGCGACCTTCAGCATCAGTATTCCCAATCTCTATTGTTTTGCCATTGTATGCCGTCACAATATCTCCGGGCTTGTAAGCATCCATGCCCAACATGTTCTCAGTTGCGGCAAACACGCCAACAACGTGCACTTTTAGCCTGAGCATCGCTGCAGCCTTGACTGTAGCAAGCACTGTTGCAGCGCCAGCCATGTCCTCTTTCATCGTCACCATGCCATCCGCAGGCTTAATGTCAAGACCGCCGCTGTCAAACGTTATGCCCTTGCCGACAAGAGCGATTTTTTTCTTCCCGCCGCCATTGTATTCCATAATCACAAAACGCGGCTCGTTCACACTGCCGCGATTTACAGCCAACAATGCAGTTAACCCAATCTTCTCAATCGCTTTCTTGTCATACACAGTGACTTTAACGCCAAGCTTCTCCAATTTCTTAGCTTCCTTCGCCATATCTTCCGGCTTCATGTTGCTAGCAGGCTCGTTGACCAAATCCCTCACCAAATTAGCACACTCTGCAAGAATTGCGCCTTTCTTAACTTGTGCCTCAACATCATCGCCGACCAATGTAACTTGCGAAATGACTTTTATCCTATGTTTATCGACAGTACGATACTTAATGTATTGATACGCGCCCAATGCGCTTCCTTCTGAAACAGCCTGCGCTCTTTCCTGCCGCGATGCGCCTTTGATATCAAGATTGTGCAATGTGGTAGCGTATTCTGTAATGCCGCAGAAATCTCTCACGATCTTCGCGCTCAGCCCAGCAGCACGACGCAGTATTTCTGACGTCACATCCTCTTTCTTGCCAAGACCTAACAATAGAATGTTCTTTGCAGGAATCTTGCCCAGCGTCGAGACAAGCCTGAACTGCAGCCACTCGCCCTCAAACTCCTTGCCCTTGATAGCGTGAGCAATCGCACCGTTCAGCTTATCATCAACTGACTTTAACTCTGAAGGAAGCTTCTCAGCCGGAGCAAACAAGCCAACGACAATTAACTCAGTTTTGAAAGAATCAAGCTTTGCATCAACAACACGAACTTCCATGCAAAAATCTTTTTGCAGAACAAGTTTATAAACATTTTCATTATAATTTAGAAAATGCGCGCTGCAACAGCAACGCATCCTGCTCAATGTTCGGACTTTCTGTGATAACAACACCTTTGATTTTGAACTCCTTCCACGCCTTCAGCATATCTTTCCAGTTAAAATCAGAATCTTCAAAGTTCAAATGGTTCTTTTCGCCCTTAGGGCCGTAGTTTATGCCGCAGCACTGAATGTGCATGTTGTCCAATGCTTCCCTGCCCAGACCTTTCTCGATTTGAGAGAGGATATCGCGGAATTCCTCTAAAGTATTGTTCTTTCCGTTATATCTTGCGTGCAGGTGACCAAAATCAATACATGGCAGGACTTGTTCAACTTCTTGAGCGAGCTTAATTGTCTCCTGCAAGTCACCCCACTGCGTCTCTTTGCCGGTTGTTTCAGGCCTTATCCAGATTTTAATGCCTTCATCCTGCAGTTTTTTGACAACATCCTTCACGCCATGCGTGACAATCTCGTGCACTTTCTCCTTAGGCCTGCCAAGATAATACCCCATGTGCCACGTAATACTCCAGCCACCGCACTCGTTAACACGACGAGCAGCAGACAACATTCTCCCGACTGAAGCATGCAATTTTTCAGGCTCAATTGCTGCCAAATTGACATAATATTGACCATGGCAAGTCAAGACAACATCAAGTTCTTTGGCTGTTTTCTTGATTATCGGCGCGAGCGTCTCATTCACGTGCACATTCTGAACAAACTCGAGCTCCATCGCATCAAGACCAAGCGCGCGCACTTGTTTAACGCCATTCAGCGTGTCGCGCGGCATTGTAGACATCGGAATGCCGGGTGTACCGAAAAGAAGCTGTTTCATATCACTCAACAATCTTAAACAATTCCTTCAAATCATTAATCTCATACGTCGGCTTCGGCGTTTCAGGGCTTTTGTCTTCCTTGCGACGGTTAATCCAGCAAACAGTCAAGCCCGCATTTGTTGCGCCGCAAACATCCATCTGAGAACTCGCCACGTGCAAAATATCCTTGCGAGGCATGCCCAAAAACTTAACCGCAGCATTATACATCTCCACATGAGGTTTTGGAATACCTGTTTCATCGGAAATAAGCATGCCGTCAAAATCAACAGGAATCTTCTTCACAACCAATTCGAATAAATCAGGATCAGCATTTGAGACTATAACCAGCTTATGGCGCTTTCTCAACTCGGACAACACCCCAGCCACCTCAGGATACGGCTCAATTTCCTTCCACAAATCAAACAACTTCTGCTCCTCACCAGAAGAAGAAATACCAAAAGTCTTGCACACCTCATCAAGACTCTTTTTCACCATATCCTTATACTTCAGAAAAGGCATCTTCTCAACATACCAGCGGCCGGCACGACGCCAAGACAAGGCAAATTCTTTTGCAGAACACTTCAAATTATTCTTTTTAACAATTTCGGCACTAACCTTTTCCCATACTGGCAACCAATCTACCAGAGTTCCCCAAAAATCAAGCGTTAAAGCCCGGAATTTCGAAGATTTATCCGAAGCTCTTTCCGCAACCACAGCTTTGCTTTGCATTTGGATTGTTAATCTTAAAACCAGACTCGTTCA
>CAYSMN010000052.1:0-6428 GCA_964432255.1 uncultured Methanosarcinales archaeon
GAATTCGGAGATGACCTCAAACACAACCACGAGCAGGCAGTCGTGGGAGCAATGGGAAAACCAACTTTCATCATGAAGTACCCGGAGAAAATCAAGTTCTTCAACATGAAACGGGATAGAAAAGACCCTGAAGTTGTGCAAAGCGCAGACTTAATACTGCCACTCAGCGGAGAATCTGTGGGAAGTGCAGTAAGAGAAGAAGACTACGACCTGCTGGTTGAGAAGCTGATGAATTCAAACATGTACAAACTGCACTTAGCGCGAGGAGGAACACTGGCAGAGTTCAAATGGTACCTTGATGCTGTAAAAGCAAACCCAGTGCCCCATGCGGGATGCGGAATAGGATTAAGCAGGGTAACACAATGCGTGCTCGGCAGAGAAGACATCCGAAAAAGCACAGCCTACCCAATGAACTGCGAAACAGACCTAAATAACTTATGATTTTTTTTCTTTACTTGCTGAGACGACAAATCATTTTATAGACAAAAGAATTACTCTACGGCATGGCGCCGAAAATACACTTCTCAAAAGGAGGCTTTGACTTTCACACAGATAGAGAGCCAAAAGCCATTTCCAAAAAAGCAGGCGTCATATACCAACTGACAGACTGCACAATAACACACCTGACAGCAAAGCCAGAAACAAAAGAAATCAAAGAATACGCAGCAGACGTAATAATACTGCCAGCAATAAACGCGGAAAAAATTATCACCAAACTAAAACCAAAACTAGCAATTCTAATGCACGCAGAAGTTTACAAAGCACGAGAACTGCACAAGAAAACAGGAGTACAGGTAATTGCAGCACAAGACGGACAAACAGTAGATTTGTACGCCTACTCGGCACTGCCCGCACAAAAAAACCTGTCAAAATATCAAAAACCGTAGGTTTTTGAGTACATGTCGGAAATCCTTGCATTTCCGAGCACACTCGGGAAGCAGAGCTTCCCGATGCTCAGAATTCAGAGAATTCTGATGTTTACAAAAGAAAAGTAGCTAGGTAGCCAAGAGCGCAGCCCAGCGTCAAGAACGGCATGGCTGGATAGAATTTATCCTTCTGGCTCAACAATAAGAGAACTAATAATGCAGCTGTTGCGCCTAATGAGACGACCAGCGCAGGAACAAAGCCGGAAACAGCCAACACTGTTCCGGCAAAAATTAAAGGGAAGCCTATGTCGCCACCGCCCAACACTGCAGTGCGCACAGGTTTCTTGGGACCGCGCATGGCAGGAGCTTTATACGGCAACAACAAGCCTGCAAAAATTCCACTCTGCGTCTGGAACTTCGCCATCTTAATCATATGCTTGCTCTGCCAAACAGCATACATGTCATAGCCAGATAATACGAGCAACAAAATGAATGCGTAGAAAACATTCAAAATAGGAACAAAAATTGCAGCAAGACCACCGTATATGAACAGTTCTGTCGCATTATGAATATAGAGATTGGGCTTGAACACCTTGAAAACACCCAGCAATAACGACAAAACAAACGCAAACCACGCCGGAATAAACGCAGCAATAGCGATCTGCAGACATAATACGACCGCGAAATAGAACCACAATTTCCATAGCAAAACTTTGCCGAATTTAATGATTAACAAAATAAGCAATGTACCAATAATCACGGCACCAATAATATACCAGATGCTGAACTGAGGCTCAACATCAGGACGCTCAAGCTTCACGCCACCGATAGCCGGCAATTCTTTCCACACAAGCTCGCCCTTTTCTTGTGAGGCCTCAACATCAATATATGACTGAGTTATTGCAAGACCAATCACCTGAGCGGCAAAGAACAACACAAGCAAAAAACCAGTCACAATCCAAGTATGTTTCATCCAGCTCGGAAAAACTGGAAGCTTTTTATAAATTTACCCATTTTGACAAAAAAATGAGATGGATACACCGAGCGATAATCACTGCGCTGGCAAAACCAGAAGAAGATGCCGATTCAATCAGACAGGGAATCATTGCTCTCGTACCGTTTAATTTGGAAGAAGCAAAGATAAAGCTTGATGTTCAGAATGCAGAAAGCTTTGAGGATAGGATTATCAAGATTTTTACAATTATTTTGGCAAAAGAGTCTCATACCAATGATTTCCTTCAATTCCTGCTTGACACGTTAAGCGATGAACAAAAAAATCTACTTGTTTCACAAGCGGAAAGCAGGCTTGACACAGAGTTTGACTTTTTCATACGCATAGATAAGGATGTGTGGGTGCAGGAGAGGAAAATACTGCTCACCGACAGCGGACACTGCTTCCACATCAAAATGTCGCTGGCAACATTTCCCAAGAAACGAGAAACTGCACTCTCGCTTATCAACAAACTGTTCGTCCAGAAAAATATATAAACTCAACAGTGAATAAGACACCCATGGCACGTACAGCACCATTAAAGACCAGTTTTCTAGTAATCAGCATGATAGGATTTCTAGTCAGCGCATTATACATTCCAAAATTCTCACGAACCTGGGCATTCGCCTTCGGCCTTGTATTCACACTCATGTTTGTCGCGAGCATGATCTCAATGGTACGAGCAACACCAGACGAGCAATTATACCCGCGACCAAGAGAAATAACATAATGGGGGGATGGCATATGAAAAAAGTATTGATTATAGGAATGGTATTGATGTTATTCTTGGCAGCATGTGCGCCGGCGCCAGTAAAGCCTGAAGAAAAAGCACCGCCAATGGAAGAGAAAGCTCCACCGGTAGAAAAAGCACCGCCAGTACCAGAAGTCGGAAGAGAACCGCCAGTAAGACCATTGCCTTCTGAAAGAATAGATGAAGGAAAAGAAACACTGCCAACAGAAGTGATTGCAGAATCAAAAGTCACAATGAGCCCTGCATTGAAAGATTTACTGAAGAGGGCTGATGAAAAGTTATCATCACTGCAGTATTTGTATGGAGGCACTGACACGGGCAACTTGTTCCTTGACACTTACTTTGTCAAAGGCACAAAGATGAAGATAAAGAAATACTCAGAAGACTACTACGTCAGAGAAGGCTACTACGACACCATCTACTATGACCTCGGCGTTGCCTGCTGTGAAGAACTCAGCCGATGCAAGAGCCACAATATCGACAACACAGGCAAAAAGTTTGACGTGGACGCCTCAACGCTGAAGATGCCGAAATCACCATACCAATGGGTAAAAGAAGTTCCGGCATCAGCACAAATCGTTGGGCCACAAACGTTCAACCAACGAAGCGTCACATACATCAAGTACACTGATGACAAAGGACAGCAAGTTGAAATGTTGGTAGACGACACGTACGGCGTACCTCACAGAGTTATTGTCGGAGAAACAGTCAAATACCAATTCAACGACATGCTGTTCAACGGCCTCAAAGACAGCAACTTTGATGCACCCTGCGACTAAATTTTTATTATTTTTTATTTTATTTTCTCGAAAATGCAAAGCATTTTCGACGACCATCGGAAATCGAAGATTTCCGAGGTTTAGAATTCAAAAGCCTTCTTCTTTTCCATTATAATACCAGGAGCACCGCCGCCGTGCCAGCTGAATCTTGGACGAATGCGCATGGGATACATACGCTCATTCACATCATCAACAGCGATGCAGGCGCCGGCAACACGAGGCAAATTAGCAAGCTCTTTGTCCAGACCAGTTCTAAGATAACTTTGCAGCAATGAGCCTAATGCATCAGTATCAATCTTTGCCGTCAATCTGTGCGCAAGAATGACATCAGACTGAGTCATCGCATCGGTATGAATCTTGCCAGGCTGCTGAGTAACAAGCACCATCGCAATACCCGGCTGACGACCCTCACGCAACAGCGTAATTAATGCATCAGAACTTGCAACCTTTCCCTGCAACGGCAAAAACTCATGAGCTTCATCAATCATAATCCAGCAAATCGGCATCTCCTCACCCTTCACTTCCTCATGCTCCTCAAGAATGTAATGCATTGATTGATGCACGGCAGCAAATTCTTCATTCTTTCTTGCTTTCATGCGCTCAGTGAATAGTTTCATGCAGACCAGGCCGACAACTAAGTGCTTAATCCGCCAACCATTTGGAATAACTGCATACGCACTCAAGTCCAATATTGAAATCTGGCCGCCTTCAGCAAGCTCTTTCATCGACGTCGCATTCGGAGAAAACAAGCCCCACTCCTCAACAGCCAGGAACCTATTCTTTGCAGCCTGCTTGACTCTCAATTCTTCTGACTTATCTTCATCAATCGCCTGCAAGATGTCAGGAATATCATACTGTCCGACTGTTTTTCTCAACTGAATTATAATACGCTCGATGAAAACGGCGACTGCATCTGTGCTTTCAAGTTCGAATGTCAGATTCCAATCTTCAGGAGAGAGTTCAGCAGGATTCAACGCGAACGCCACATCTGTGGGAATGCCGAGCTCCTTCCACTTTTTGAAGAAGCCGAACGGGGTGTAGATTTTCACGCCAGGAGTTTCGCTACCTTCCAAACCCCACTCTTTCAATAATGATTCATCTTTATGATTGGGAAACTTCATAGTCCAATAAATGCCCATCGTGTCAAGCAAGATGACAGAGAGGCGGTTTCTGAACTGGTCAGGAAGTTTTGCTATACCTTCGGCAATGACACCCATACAGTATGATTTTCCAGAGCCTCTTTTACCACAGACAAAGACAACGTGAGCCTTATTCATGTCAAGAAAGACCGGCTGAGAAAGAGCAGTAACTGCGCCCATCTTGACGTAATGCTTGGCAAGAAACACAGTGCCTAGAGTGCCATACTTCTCCTGGTCTGTCTGCTCTCTTCCTAGAATAATCTCGTACACCATCTTTTCAAGAACTAAACTAAAAAAGAAGTATAAAAAAGGTTCGTTTACAACATCGCGGCAGTCACGATGTTCAGCCTGCTCTCAGCAGGGTCAACCTTCGTGTCCATCGCAATGATGTGCTTGATTGTGCTCTTCTCGGCAACTTCAACTAATTGAGAGTCAACAACACCATCAAACACAACAGCGTAAACGCCAGTGTTCAATGACTTCAAAGTGCTGTTAAGCTCTGTAAACGGAACTTTGCCCAAGACGTTCATTTTGTCGTCTAAAACATAGGCCCCTCTTGTGCCAATGAGGCCTTCGAGCATTTCGCCCAAGCGCCTGCGTTCATCCTCGCGCAAAATTGGCTTGGATGCACGCACAGGTGGCGCGACAACTGGCCGTGCCTGCGCTGGAACTGGAGCAGGAACTCCCGGCCTCTGAGGAGGCAACGATCTTTGGATAATCGGCCTTCTAATGGACTGAGAAGTGTCCACACTGCCAATCTCAAGCTTTGCCTGCTCAGCAGTAATCCTACTTCTCAAAGCCTTATGAATTTCCTTCTTGGCAAGCTCTTCCACTTCCTTGCCGTCAGGAGCACGCGTTACGAAGTCGACTTCTGCAACGTTCAACATGTCACGAATGATCAAGTTGCCGCCACGGTCGCCGTCGACAAACGCAACGATGTCCTTTCTGTGGCTGAGCTCAATGACTGTCTGCGGAACAGACGTACCGTTCATCGCAATAGCGTTCTTGAAGCCATGCTTTAACAAGTTGATAACGTCTGCTCTGCCTTCAACAACAATGACTTCGTCAGACTCTTCAATGCCTGGGCCTGCCGGCAAGCGGTCCTTGCCATACTCGGTTACTTCCATAATTCTGACAGACTGAGCAACTTCATCAGCAATTTCCTGCGAGTCGGGCATTATTTGGTCCATCATCTGCTTCAAGAGCTGCTTTGCACGTTCAACAACAAAGCTGCGCTTGCTGATACGGACATCTTCAATATTGTGAACTTTGACTTTTGCATTGCACGGGCCAATACGCTGGATGACTTCCAAAGCAGCGCCAACAATTGCGGTTTCTGCCTTGTCCAAAGAACTCGGAATTATAATCTGACCAAGGCTCTTGCCACCCTTAACTTCGATGTTAACTTCAATTCGGCCGATTCTGCCGGAACGCTGGAGCTCTCTAAGCTCTAAGTCTTCACCTAAGAGGCCTTCTGTCTGGCCGAAGATAGCGCCAATAACGTCTGGCCTGTCAACAACGCCTTCAATCTCGATTGAGGCATTAACAATGTATTTTGATGATACTGGGCTGATTTTTCCCATGTTGGTTTCCCCCTATACGGCCGAAAAAGAACAAGCGCAGTCATTACGGGCTAAATCGAGCTTATTTAAGCTGATTTTCGTCTAATTTGACTGTTTTTTTGGTCCATTTGATAAATTGATGAACGTTAATAATGGCTTGTCCGATTTCGGTTCGATTTTTGTTTTTGACAATTAAAAGGTCTTGTAGCCCTTAACACTAACCCCCAACGGTCATTGCTTGGCAAAGCCGACAGCTCCGATGGGTACTCTCATGAAGGGCCGTAAATGTGACCTTTTTGTATGAAGAATTTATACGGGATTTGGGTTTAAAAAACTTTTG
>CAYSMN010000053.1:0-6351 GCA_964432255.1 uncultured Methanosarcinales archaeon
TTTCCTCATCATACCGCCCCTGCTGCGTCCATTTCGTCTTTGATTTCGTCCATTCTGTCGCACATTTCACTGCCTACTGGTTTGCCGAATTCGTTTTCGCTGTTTGTCATTGCTTTGACTGATCCTACTGCTTCGCCTATGGTTGAGAGTATTTTTGCTGTTGCGCAGAAGGCGAACTCAAAGCTTCCTTCTGTATAACAGCCTGTTGTGCAGACTGCTCCAATTAAGAGCGTGAATGCTGCTGCCGGGTCTGTTATGACGTCCAGCACTATTTGTATGACTGAGTCGAAGAATTTGACGAATGGCAGTAGTGCGAAGACTTGTCCGAGGATGAACGTGCACAAGAGGTAGCCGTGCATTTCTTCGCAGAAGCTTTCCGGATAGCCTTCTAATTTAACATAGTCGTGCAGGCAGACGGATTTGAAGCAGTCTACTTGTCTCCACTTGTCCAAATTATAAATTATGCCTGGCAGGCAGAGGCATAATAAGCTGAGGACGAGCGAGTCTTTGACTGTGACACCTGCCATTCCTGATTCTTGTCCTACTGCACCGAGAATGTCTCCGCCGCCGTACTTGTTGAAGATTGCTTTGATGTCTTGGCACCAGGGCACTCCTCCGCCGACGTAGTTGAGGACGTCTCCTCCTTTTTTCGTGCCGGTTGATGCGCAGTTGATGATTGAGCAGATTGCGTCGATGAATGGGAGTATTCCTTCGTATGCTTTTGCGCCTGTTTCCTCTGTGTTGCACGTGCCGATTTTTGCTGACCCGCAGGCTTGGCCTGCTGGTGCTCCGAAGCCTGTTGCTTTCAGGGCAGTCTCGCAGGCTCCGAGCAATACTGTTACTAGGAATAATGCGCCGAGAACGCTCGTAATCATGACTTTTAGCTGGCAGAGGAGTTCTCCATAGTAGAGGATTTTTCTAAGGTCTGAAATCCATTCCCAGTCTGCAAGTCCTTCTTTGAATGCTTTCTCTATTTTGTCGTCAATATTTTGGTTGAGCAAACCAAGCGGGCTGGTGCCGAAAAGAATAGTAATGTTTGCTGGAACGGTTTGTGGTTGTGATGAGACGTAATAGTGTGTTTCTCCGCCTGCTTTTACTGCGCGTTTTGAGAATACTTGTATTGGGCAATTGATTTTTAAGTCGTTGACGTAGAAAATTTTCGGCTCTAATTTCATGAAAAGATAAGGATGCGTGCTGCCTTCTGCAGTGTTAATCATGTATAGGTCGTTGATGTTGAGCGCGACGTCTCCTTTGCACTCGTCTGGTGATTGTGGTCCTGCGATGGCAAGTGTGGTGATGTCAGTTCTTGGTGTTTCCAAATCTATTCTGCACGCCGCCAGTTGGGGGATTAATGCTGCTGTGTCGCGGTAGATGACAGGAGGGCTGCAAGTTACAGTTGGTGGTGTTTTCCAGTATTTTGCTTTGGTTTCGTTGTCTATTCCGTAAATCTCCAGTGTTGTGTTGACGCTTGCTTTGTTTTTCGCGTCGTCAAAGAATGAAAAGTCTAAGTGTGATGTGTATGGCCCGCTTAAATCCACGACTGCTTCGAATGTGCAGTCTTGTGTGGTGTTGGCGACGTCTGCGCACGTTGTTGGTGTTGTTTCTTCACTTCCGCCTATTTCTTTGAAGTTGGCGAGGGCTGTGATGAATTCTCCTGAGCGTACGACGTATTGTACGTAGTCTCCCCTTACTGCGCCGCCTTGGTATTCAACTCCTGACTCGCCTGAGATGACTTTGAAATCCATTATTTGCGGTGGTTTTGGTCCGGTGTTGTCGTAGATGATTTCGTATGGCACCGGGCTGCCTATCATGTTGTCCAAATCGTCAGAAGTTCCTTCGCTGACTGTGATGGTGTATGGTCCTTCATCGACGGTGAGCGGTGGGTTGAGGAGCCAGGTGCAGCGATAGACTCCTGGTGATATGCGCGCGCAAGTGTCTGCTTGTAAGAAATCGTCCATGCCGAGTTTGCTCAGGTCGAGGTATGCTTTTTTTGCGAGCATTCCAATTCCTGGCGCGCCGGTGTTGTCTTTGTCTTCTATTTCGATGATGAGTTGTGTGCCGTAGCCGTAGAGGGGCACTCCGTCTCGTTCAGTTTCTGAGATGAGTCCGGTTATGGTTGGCGGGGTGTCGTCTGCCTTTATCGTGCAGTCAAAGTCTTTGTTTGCATCATTACCAAGTGAGTCTTTTGCGGTTATCGTGAGCTTGCATGGATTTACTTCAACTACCGGTATGCCTGCCCAGCTGTAAATGTCTCCGGCGATGTTGTCTGGCGGGATTGGTTCTGGGAGATTGGGATTGAGTTGCGCCAGGAGTGCATAGACTGTGCTTTGGTCTACTTCGCCGTCGTCGGTGATGAGTGCGCTGACCGTGGATGTTCGTTCTTCTCCTGTGTGGACATGAGTGAGCACAAATCCTTGCTCGTCCAGTATGGAAACGCTTTCTATTTCTGGCGGTGCCTTGTCGATTCTGACTTCAAAGCATTTTGGCGCGCTTGCAAAATTCAGGTAGTCTTTTGCTGCCACGCAGATTTGTTTTTTGCCGGATTGCTCGATAGTCATGTCAATGATGTTGTCTTTTGAGCAGGTTCCGGGTTCTGCTGAGTCTGTTATTGCTTGCGCGCCGGCATTAATCGTGATGGTTTTGATGCCTGAGCATTCTGCTGCTGTGCCGTACGTCAGTCCATAATCTTCTGCGACATAAGATATTTGTATGTTGCCGCTGGAAATTGGCGGGTCGACGGTGAATTCTTTGATTTCTGGCGCAATGTTGTCAATGATTAAAGTGCGTGTTTCGCTTCCAACTATGTTGTCGTCGTCATCGCGCAGTTCTATGGTGAAGACGATTGGCTCGTATGCTTCGAATTCTGATTCGAAGAACGTGCATTTGAAGAAACCTGCAGTGCCTTCGGCAACGCAGGTGTCGAAAAAGGCGTAACTATCCTCGACATAGAGGCGTACTTGTTCTTTGCTTATGACTTCTTCGCCTGGTATTTTGACTAGGACTTCAATCGTGATTTGGTCTTCTACTTTGGCATATCCTTTTGCGTTGTCTTTGCCTTGGAATTTTTGTATGTTGAGTTCTTGCGCGTGTACAACCGGGATAGACATTATGAGTGCTGACAGGAATAGTGCGAGTGTGTACAACCGTCTCATGATTGTCCGCTTCATGTTATCACCGGGTATACGCGTTCAGCGTTTGATTTTGAGTAGAGTTTTACTTTTTCCATTTCGTTGAGGTCTTCTACGATTCTGTCTTTTTCCGGCACTTCATCTATGGCGAGCACGAATTGTCTGAATTCGATGTTTTTGGCGCTTCTGAGCATGCTGCTGGTTATTTCGTATTCGAATTCTGCTCCGCCGTATGGGAATGGTGATGTTTCGTTGAAGATTATTGGCTCTTCTGGTATGTTGTAGCATTTTTTCTTGCTGCTGAAGAGTTTTTTGATTTTGAAGCATCGTATATCTGTTGGTATGGTTATGTTTGATTTGTAGAAGCTGTTGATGGATATGACGTATTTTCCTGGGATGAGGCGTATTTGTCCTGACTTGTCGCCAGGAATTTCAACTATTGCGCTGTACGGCTCGTCGTATGGAGTTCCGTTTCTGGTCATTTGGACAACGGTTTGCTGCAGTTTGTCTGGGCGTAATGGCCCTCCTTCTCTGAAGTCCCATGTTCCGTGTTTGCCTTGTTTTGTGATTGCGTAGTTTTTGATTGTCGCGTTGAGTATTCGTATTGGTTCTAGCATGATGTCTCTTTTGATTGGTTCTTCTCTGTCAGTGTCAAGCGGTGATGAGTGCGAGGCATATCCGAGTTTGGTGACGCGGAGTGTGCCTCCGAGGCATCGCGGGAATTTTGAATTCAGTGTGCCGTTCACCGTATAGCCGAAGTTGCAGTTTTGTGTGCCGCACAGGAAGCTGACTGTTGCTTGTTCCATTCCTTTGAGTGTTTTTCCGTCTTTGACGTACAAATTAATGTCTCCCGATGTTTGCTGGTCTGGATTGCAGAAGATGCTTGGGGGTTCTCGTACTTCCGCTGGTTTGAATAGCGCTACTTCTGTGGTCATGGCGTCTGTGTTGCGCATGTTTTCTTCAATGAAGACTTTGAAGCTGTAGCCTTCTTCGTTGAAAGCGAACGGGTTTCTGATTTCTAAGAGCACGGGGTAGCTTAAATCGTATGCGAAGTTGTACCTGTTGATGGTGAAGGGGAGTAGTTGGAAGTTGGTTGCGCTGTCTGCTCTGCAGAGCTGCCCGTTGCAGCCGAGGTCGAAATAGGGTTCCCACCAGTCGAGGTACATGAAGTGCGCTTCTAAGTCTGGGTGTGAGACGTTGAGTGGTATGAGGAATTGTCTGTTGTACATGAGCTCGTATTGTTCTTTGTCTCTTATGTCGGGCGGTGCTGAGATATAGCGATAATTCCTTACGCTTGAGACTTGGATTACTGGAACGTATGACATTAGTATGCTTTTGAGTTTTTTGAGGACTTCGAATTTTATCCAGAACACGCTTGGTTTTGGTGGGCCGACTTCGAGGTCTCGTGGTGGCGGGAGTTTGTCTCTGCTTATTTCGCTGAATGAGTAGATGAGTGTTTTGGTTGCTTGTTCGAGGAATCTGTCTTCGATTTCGTAGTTGACGAGTTCTGTCGCCAGGTTGTATATTTCTCTGAGGTTTAAGTCTATGCTGACATAGTAGTCTTCGAGATCATAGCTTTGTTCTCCGCAGACTGCGCGCAACGGATACTTGCCGACGAAGAAGATGTCTTCTTGCGCCACGTTTGCCGTAACTTGTGGCTCGCCGAGTTCTTGTACTTCGCACCCGCGTTTTTTGTAGTCTTCAAAGTTTCCTAGGCATTCTTTGAGGTTGCTTGTTGTGTACGCGTCAAGCTGGGATTCTATGTTCAGTCCTCCTTGTCCTCTATAGAGTCCTGGTCTTTTGGAATCAAAGATGCAGTTTGGGGGCTCGCATTTGTTGCTGCTTTTCAAATGCCACCAGTAGGCAATGGTTGGTCCGGCGTCTGCTGAGAATTGGACTGCTTCTCCTTCTGTTGGCGCTACCACGTTAAATGAGAGTTGTGACGGGTCTATGTAGCCTCCTGAGTCGCCTATGCGCCTGAGCCCGTCTGTTGCCAGTCTTTTAATGCAGGATTCTATGAGGTCTCGTAGTGGCTGTACGTCTTGGGGTATTTCTGCTACTCTTGGCCGTGCTGCTTCGAATGGTTTGGTAACTTCTTTTCTGGTCATGTAGAGAAAGGTGCCAATAACAAGAAGGATGATAAGCCCGATAATTATGAAGACAGTAATTTGACCCCTATTTTTCATATATGAAACCCCTGTGATTGCTATATGAAAACCACCTTTTTTTGTATAGGAAGTTTGGCTGTTGGGTATTTAAATGTTGCTGTAGGGGTTATATATAGTGTTAGACCACTTGGAAGAAGCAAAACTACTTGATTTCTATTGTAACCGGCACTCTGGTGACGTCTCGTAAGTCTGAAGCGATAAAGACTATGTCTTTATTGCCTGCGGTGTTGGGCGTTATTGAGACTTTGCTGTTTTCTACAATCACGTCAAGGCCTGCTTCTGCCGTGCTTAAGAAAGTGAGCTGGTCGTTTTCTGCGTCGGTGAAGTATTGGGATAAGTCGATTGTTGTTGTTTTGCCTTTTTCTGCCTTGAATGTGCGCGTGGTGCCGCTCCAGGTTGGCGCAGTGTTGCTTTTTCTTTCTACTGCGTAGCTGAGTTCTGTGATGTGGAGCTTGCTTCCTTCCTCGACTTGTGCAAAGAGTTCAATGCTGTTTGATTGCGCGCTTATCTCGCAGCTTTCTTCGCAGATGTCAGCGAATTTTCCGTCGGTGCTTGGGCTTGTTTGGCTGTCAAAGACGAGTTCTAGTTTGTCTCCTTTTTTGTAGAAGAGTTTGACGTTTCCAATAAATTCTCCGCTTGCCGAGAGTGATAATGGTCTGTCTCGGAGTGTGGCTTGGTGTATTTTTGATTGTGTAAAAGTAATGTCTACCTTGTCCCGTAATACTGTGTCAAGTCCTGCCAGTCCGACGATGCTAGGATTAAGAAATATCAGGATGCTGAATGCGATTACAAGGCTTCCTGCAGCGATTAAATGCCATGGCACGTTAACTCTTTCTCGTGTTTCGTTTACTTTTTTGAACAATCGCGTGACTTGGTCATACGCGAGTTCTTTGTGGAATTTTTCTAAAGAACTTTTCTCGATGACATGGTATGCGTCAACAACTTGCAAATATTTTTGTTTTGCTTCTTTGAGGTTCTCCTGATTAAGCAGTTGTTCTGTCTGAGAATGCAGTTCCACGAATTTCTTGATTAATTCTTCGTCTGCCATCTTTTTG
>CAYSMN010000054.1:0-6292 GCA_964432255.1 uncultured Methanosarcinales archaeon
TATGCTCACAATGCAACAACCAACAATTCCCACAATACGAACAATGTTGCGGAATAAATGAGCAAAATGCCAAGAAATTCTGCCTTAAGCCGCTTGCATACAAACAATTCTGCGTACTCTTCGGACAAACACCGCCACCAACACTCCCACCAATAGAAGAAGAACCGAGCAAAACAGAACAGATGGAAAAAGAAGCAGAAACAATGGGAGCACAACAACAATTACCGGCACTAATACCACCAGAACAAAGAATCCCGCCACGAACGCACCTGGCAGGTAAAGCAATCACGCGAGGAACAGCACAGTCAGAAGGAGGAATTTTGCCATGGATAATCGGCGGACTCGTAATTATACTCGCAGGAATCTTTGCAGCCACATTCCTAACAAGACGAAGGCCGGGACAGCCTGAAATTCCACCAGAGCCTCCAGTCATAGAGACTTTCCCAATAGAAGAGCCAAAACCAGAAGTCAAGGAGCCAGAACCAGTTATTGAACCAGAGCCAGACCAGATAAAAACACCAGCCCACAAGCCAGCCGATATTCTAAAAGATAAATCACTCAACAAATACGAAGCGCAAGTCAGGAAGAAACTAGCACAAGCAATGCGAAAGAAAAAATCTCGCTGATTTGTATCAGCGAATACTTTTCCTCGCAAGCTCGGAAAAGGATAATTCTTTATCTCACTAAAGCAGTCTGAACCATCGGCACGCCTACAAGCTCGCTGCCCTGCTTGCACAAACTCAACTGCGTGCCAAACTCATTCGTATATACCCGCATCGGGTGCATAGGTTCAAGGCCGGCATAGGTGCACGCTTCATCAGGAGCCAGCTGAATTATCTGAGGACCATAATACCAGCGACCGCCACCACTCGCAGAATACTGGCCGGTCAAAGAATCGCGCAGCTGCACAGTAAGACCGCCAATAGCAACAATCGCGACAAAACCCAACAATACAAGACCAAGTTTATTCATCATCTCTTTTCAATCCCAAACAACACGTTCTGCTTATTTAAAACTTACGGAAACTCAGTCCTGCCAACAATCAACCATAGGACAACAAAATGATGTACTGCATCAGAAATCAACAAAGAGGCACCGATAATCATCAACAAGTCAACGCGTAAAAAAAACCATGCCACCATCAATGCAAGACCAACATAGCCATGATGAATGCGCACCGGCATTTTCCAGTCACGCGCGCGCATCTTAAAGCCAAACCTGCCAATGCACGTGATAATTTCAAGAACGACGGTAAGCAAAACAATCTCTGCAATCATATACGCCCCCGGTGAGACTCGAACTCACGACCTACTGATTAACAGTCAGTCGCTCTACCGGCTGAGCTACGGGGGCATGTTCTTAAAGGGACTAGTGAGACCTTTTAAAACTTTCTGCCTAGCAATCTTTATAAACACCGACGAAGAAAGCCAAGTCATGCTAGAAAACTACGATTTGGAATTGGACGCGGTTGAAGCGAAAATCAAGGCAGAAAAAGCGAAGATAGTCTGCATCCAACTACCTGACGGGCTCAAACCATACGCGAAAGACATAGTAACCGAATTGCAGAAGCGTACCGGCGTAAAAGTAATCACTTGGCTTGGCAGCTGCTGGGGAGCCTGTGATGTTCCACTTGAAGTAAACCGGCTTGGTGTAGACCTGCTCGTCCAATGGGGGCACAGCGAATGGGGACACTAGCCGCGCTTGCACCAGTCCTCGGACTACTTGCAGGAATCATCATCGCAAAACTTACCACATACGAGCTCAAACAAGGCCAGAAATACTTCAAGCTCCTGCAATATGCACTGCTCTTGGCCGTGGTTAGCACAGCAGTATGGCAACACGTTAACGGACAACCCATAAACGTAAGCACTCTGATATTCCTCTTCTTCATCCCGGTCGGAACACTGCATCACAAGAAATACTGGCTCCTCACCGGAATCGCAGCAGCCTACATTCTCATCACTGCTATTTTGACCGTGTAATTCCATGAATAAGCAGCTTCTTATATTTCCAGATGTATTCAAATGCTGAAACAAGCGAGAAAATCACCGCGCCCAGCAAAATCCACCATGCGTATTCAAAGCCGAGTAGCACTGCAATCACTCCGAACATCTCGAAGACTGTTTTGAATTTACCAAGAACCGATGCCGGAATCGTTACCTTTTGTGCAATCAACAAGCGCAAACCAACAATACCCAGTTCTCTGAAAATCAGTATCCACGCCATCCACGCCGGAACTCCTTTTCCAACCAGGAAAATCAATGCTGAAGCGATCAATAGTTTGTCAGCCAGCGGGTCAAGCACGGTTCCGAACTTCGTCACAGCGTTATGTTTTCTTGCCAGCCAGCCATCGACGGCATCGGTTGCAGCAATAAGGCAGAATACTGCTGCAGCAATCCAACTGCTGTACTTAATCGGAGAATGCAGGATGGCGATAAATATCGGAATTGCAAGAATCCGGCATATAGTTACAACATTCGCCCATGTCACCATTTCACGTCACGCACTCCAATCCAGTAACCAATATGATTTGTAGCAATATGACCAAACGCGCTTATGAAGACAACTAAGAAAGCATTTAGCCAGCCGGGGAAGAAGACAACACTTCCTAACGCAAGAGCGCCAACAGTGTAGTCAACCTGATCAAAAGGAATCCATGGTTTTCCAGATTTAATTCCCACACGGCGCTTGAAAAAACTCTTGACTGCGTCTCCGATAAGAGCGCCAGCGCCGACAAGCGCAGACCATGCTACTGCTGAAAAATCAAATGGCCAATATACTTTTGACAAAATAAAACCAGCGAGCACGGCAACAATAATGCCGATGACAAAGCCCGCCCAAGTCTTATGGCCGCCAAAAATACGAATGCCGCCCAGAGAAAGCCCGAAATCCATCGGCGCGTTCAACGGGCTGTATTTAGCCAAAACAGGAGGCGCCATATTCGCCAGATACGCGGGAATCATTAAGTAAAATACCTGTATGATATTCATTCCCAACTCCACTTCCGAGCAAAAGATGGTTTTCTAAAGCACAATACAATAAACTGCTCAAGAGCAGCCCACGCGCCTATCGCAAGAAAAACAAACAAAAACGGAGGATAATAATCAAATAACAGCGTGTAAAAAACAAACGCAACAGAGGACATTGCAAAAATCTTAGCAGACACCAAATGCGGAATTTTCAGCGCTCCCCTGAGCCACCCGACAATCAAAGCAACCAAAAACAAGCCAATAAACGCAGAAATGACAGTCCAATAATGGAAAACCTCAGGAACAAAGAGATACACCAACAATCCGGCAGGATAAAAAATACCGTCTGCAACAGTATCAAAAACACTTCCCCAATCAGAATCAATCTCCATATAACGCGCGAAAAAACCGTCCAGAAAATCAGTCAAACCGCCCAACGTGAACAAAATGACAAACAATTCTTTCTCACGGGCAAAACCCGCATAATACACAAAAGGAGACAGCATAATACGTGAGCTTGTCAACAAATTCGGAATCCTGTTTTTCATTTTAACTCCTATCCACCGCACCCTATAAAAAACTTTGGAGTAGAAACCTTTTTAAATACGGCTGACCAACATTTGAAGCAAAGAGAGGTGAACGATGGCATTAACTCCGTACGACTGGATATACGGCATCACGCAGCTTGCTACAGTCGTCCTTTCTATCGTTGCCGGATTCATCGCCATCAGCATGTTCAACCAAGCGGCACAGAAGAAATACCTGGCAGCCTGGAAACCACTCCTGTTCGCACTCATACTGTTCGTCATTGAAGAAATCCTTGGAATATTGCGCACTTTCGGCATCTGGAGCACACCCTGGCTCACCCACGTCGTGCCAAGCTTCATCCTTCTATTCCTAATCGTAGCACTACTTAAACAAATAAACATCACCAGAGGGTGTGAAGAATGAGCCTTGCACTAAGTTTAGCACAAGCAGCGCCGCTGTACAACTTAGGTTTGGTCATCATCACCATCATTCTATTCATCAAGCTGTTCAACACGCCGGTCAGAGACAGGCGTGTACATTTGATGCCGTGGAAGCTATTGTTCTTTGCCGTTATCGTCTTCGTCATTGAAGAAGTCCTTACTGTGCTCAGACAAATGGACATCATCAACATTCCAATACACATCAACGGCTTTTTTGAATTCGTAATCATCTGCGTGTTCATCTACACGTTGTTAATGCAAAGAGAACACGCCAAAGCAGGGCATTAATTATCTGCGCAAAACAGTAATTCTTTGAGAAACAAGATTTTGACCATCACTTGCAGTTACTGTTACTTCTCCCTGCTGGTCAACCATAACGACCAATATGTCGCCCTGCAAGCCAGCACTTACGCCAGTTCCCGGAGACACGCTGAACGACAACGGGTCTCCATCTGCGTCAAAAAACGCATCAGCAAGATTCACACTAAGCCTGCCATCCGTCGTGAACTCAGTCGTCGGAAAATCCCACTGTGGAGGCAAATTAGCGGCAAACGCGCTCGTCGGAGAAGACATATTCGAAAAACTCGCCAGAATAGCGAGCATCAACATCACTGCAACAAAATACCACATCTCTTTCATTTGCGTAACAAAACTTTTGTGTATTTAAATAAGTTATGAAATATTTACAGGAAAACGGCGCACAGCGCCGCATTCGCAAGTCATCACAATTCTTTTCATCCGAACGCGAACCGTGCAGTTCTTCCCCGGCGTCCAAAAAGCACTGCACGACTTGCAAAAACGACGCTTCCACTTTCTCGGTATCGGCACTTTGTGGCGCGAAGACATCCTGCGCGCCAAGACAACATACCTTTTCGCAAAAGCAGGGCGTATGAGTGCCTGCTCGAACAGCGTCTCAATGCGCTTAAGCGCAATATGCTGACGGGAAGACTCTTTTTTCACATCGCTACTACAGAGAATAAAACTATATAAACATTTGGCTTCGCCTTACTTTCTATGAACTGGCTCAAAAACCTGTTCCGCCAGAAAAAGTCAATCGACGAAGTCAAACAGTGGCTACAGCAAGAACAGGAAAAACAACAGCAAGAACAAAAGCAGGCAACAGACACCCTCGCACACGAGTTTCCAGAACTTCTCACCAACGTCAGAAAAGCAGTCGTTGACTTAGAACACGCTGAACTCCGCAACCCAAATATCCCCGAGCGCGCAAAACACTTCATGCAGGGAAACCGAGACCAATTCATCAAGCTCACCCGCAAATTCACTGATAACCTTGCTGTGCCAAAAGAAGCGCCGGACTTCAGCCAAAACGACTTATTATTCCAACAGTACGCGCAGAACACTGCGCGACCGGCAGCAATTCTATCAGAATTCTTCGGCGAAGAAGTCAAAAACGTCAAAAAATCATTTGCAGACACAGAAAGCAAACTTACCGAACTCAAGCAATTACAAATCAACAAAGAACAATACGCTGCAATTAAGGAAATAATCAGGCAAATCGAGACAGTAAAACAAGAACGCGAGACAACAGAAAAACAAAAACAAGAATTTGAAGCGCAACTACAACAGCTCAAAAACAAGCATGAAAGCCTGAAAAAAGAAAAAGAGACTTTTACCAGCAAGCCAGAATACATTGCAGTCAAAGAAGACATAGTCAACACTGCACGAGAACGCCAAGAATCAGAGCAAGCAATCACGAATATCTTTTTACCTCTATCGGATGCAATAAAGAAATTCGCGCACGGCACAAAAAACGAAAAACTCGCAAAATACGCAGACAATCCCCTCAATGCACTAGTCCACGACTACGCGCTCGGCATACTCAAGCACGTTCCAGACATCAAAAAAGCAATTGATGCAGGGCAATTAGAACTCAAACCAGAACGCGTCCAAAAAGCACTCGACGCACTCAAACAAGTAACAAAAGAAAACCTTGGAGGCATGATACACCGATATGCCAACGCGAAAAAAAGGGAAACAGACATACACCACGACGTGGCGCAAAGACCAATAATGAAGGAATACGAACAATACGCAGAAGACATCAAAAAAACTAGCGAAGAAGTCAAACAATTAGAAGCAACCATTGCAAAACTCAAAATACCAACAGACGAAGAACTCAAAGAAATGCTCAAACAAGAACTCGAAAAACACAAGATAGTCTTAGTCTAATTTATTATCATCCAGCACGGCAACGCCCGGCAATTTCTTTCCTTCCAACAGCTCCAAAGACGCACCGCCGCCAGTGCTCACGTGCGTGAATTTCAATTTCAACTGTTCAACAGCAGCAACACTATCACCACCGCCAACCACTGTAACAGCCTTTGCCTTTGCCAT
>CAYSMN010000055.1:0-6238 GCA_964432255.1 uncultured Methanosarcinales archaeon
CGATTCCGACGAGTTCTGGGTGTGCGAGAATTCGTGCCTTGAGTTCTTCGTGTCGCTGTAAACTTCCGCGTTGGTAGTTCACAGTATACACTTATGTATACTGAGTATTTAAGCTTTGTGCTAAGAATTTATTAACAGGCACATCTTGTATGTTAATATGTGGCAGTCAACGCAAATTCAGTTTGGCGCGGGTATGGCAATTTTCATGATGTTGGCAATCTTATTGCTTGTCGGGCTTGTTGTTGGACTTACGATTTTCTGGATTTTGATGATTGTTGATTGCGCGACAAGAAAGAAATTGTCGGACGGTGAGCGCGTTGCATGGATTCTTGTCCTCGTGTTCTTGCATTTTATCGGCGCGTCTATCTATTATTTTGCGGTTAAAAGAAAGTAATGTTTTTAAACGGTTGTCGTTCTCGTTCACAGTACGCCGCGGTAGTATAGTCCGGTCAAGTATTCGGCCCTTTCGTGGTCGCCAACTTGTGTTGGTCCAAAGCTAGGCTGAGACACGGGTTCAAATCCCGTCCGCGGCACTTTTTTTTAAGAAAAAAGGTGGGCCCGAGGAGATTTGAACTCCCGACCACTGGTGAACTTAGACATTCGGTTTTTCTTGTTGTGCCGAACGTGGTCATATAAGACCAGTGCTCTACCAGGCTAAGCTACGGGCCCGTTGCTTTGGATTGTTTTATACAGCTTTTTAATGGTTTCTGCTGCAAAGATATTTAAAATCTGAGAGTGGGTTTTAGTGCATGTGGGGGCCGTTTTATCTGACTGATAGGGGTATTAGGCAGGCGATTGAGAGAGGTATGTTGGAATTTGATCCGCCTTTGGAAGAAAGGCAGATCCAGCCTGCCAGTGTTGATTTGTTTTTTGATAAAATTGAAGAGCTTTGGCCTCTTGATGAATTGCTCGATTATAATATGCATGTGGCTGGTGCTAGAAGGAATGAGATTTCTCCCAAGTCAGAGGTTGAGCTTCGTACTACTCAGAGAATGCAGTGGGCTGAGCCTCTCAGCTTCAAAACAGAGTTGCGCTCAAGTTTGCGCCGATTGGCATGCCACGTGCGCATGCATGGCTGGACGATGATGGGGCATAAAAATAGAATTCATGTTGAAATGATTAATCCTGGAAACGTTAGCATCAGGCTGTCTCCGGGCGATAAAATTGCGCAGTTGTTGTTTTATTTTCGTAGGGAGCCGGGGGTTGGCTATCATGAGGCCGGACTTAGCGGTTTTGAGGATGTTGCCCGAGGATTTTATGAGTTGGAGAAGATTGATCACGGGCATCTTGTCGGTTCGTATGAGCGGGCAAGAAAATTGATTGATGAGGGTTTTTTTTCTGTAACTCCTGGAGCAAAAATTGACGAGCTTGGCAGGCTGAAAGTTCATGCAGGAAAGACTGCGAGCGTACTTCGGAAAAATGTGCTGGTTGACTTTTCTTCCAAAAGTGATATTTCGGATTGTTTCGAGGAAGTTAAATTGCCGTATAGGCTTATGCCCGGGGAACATATTGTAATTGTTACAAATGAGCGTCTTAAACTTTCGAAACACATTGGTATGCATTTTTACGACCACCTTGTGGATTCTGATCGAGAGATTTCTTTACTCACTGCTCAGACCGAGCGCTTAGTGGCGGATCGTGCGTTGTGGCATATGCCTGACGGGTGGGTTGATCCTGGTTACAAAGGGGTTTTTACAAGGCAGCCGAAGACATATTATCCGGCGGGGGTTGTAATAAATGAGGGCGACGTTCTTGGGCATGGCCTTATTATATTCTATCCGAAAGGCGTTGAGCGGCCTTACGGCAGCCAAGAGCTTGGCAGTCATTATCAGAATGCTGATGAGATGAAGTTAACGCAGAAATAAAGTGCGCCGACCGGGGTTCGAACCCGGGCTACAGCCTTGGCAAGGCAGCGTACTACCACTATACGATCGGCGCGGTACTGTTGTCTTCAAGCTGACTCTTTAAAAAACTTGCGAGAATTTACTTGATTACGTCCTCAAACGGTCCGACTATGGCAACAGCCGGGTTGTTGAAGTATTTGTTTGCCACGTATTTGACTTCTGGCGCGGTAACCTGCGCCAATCTATCCGGATATTCAACGTCATAATGGTATCCGTAGCCTTGCATTTCATAAAGTCCAAGATAATTGGCCTGGTCTGTTGTTTTCTGGTGGTCTAAAAAGAAGAAGCCCCTGATTTTTTGTTGGACAAGTTTCATCTCGTTTTCCGAAACGTCTTCTGTTTTTATCCGGTTAATTTGTTCTGCAATGCCTGCGAGCGAGTCGTTCACTACTTGTGGGCGCGATATCATGCTGACCCTGAGGAAGCCGGTTGAGCGCGTGCTGGGCGCGATTGCGTAGACAGAATATGCCAATGCTCGTTTGTCGCGCAATTCATAAAAGAGTCTGCTGCCCGAGCCTGAGCCGAGGATGGCTGCTGCCATTCTGAGCTTGATGAAGTCCGGGTCTGTTGCCGTGGTAATCTGATAACCATGCTGTATGTAGAAGCTTTCAAGCGCCATGTTTTGCGTGTTGACTGTTTTTTCAATTCTGTCCGGCAGTTCTGGGACGTTTTCGTTTGGTGTTTCCTGTTTCTTCATCTTTCCAAACAAGTATTTGAGTGCCGTCATGGTGGGTTTTTCTTTGATGTTGCCGACAATGGCGAGGTAGACATTGTTTGGCACGTACCACGTTCTATAGTAATTGACAATATCTTCCCGCGTTATTTGTTTGACTGTTTCAACGTAGCCGTCAATCGGGTGCTGATATGGGTGGTCCTTGTACATGGTTTTCATGAAGAGTTCTTCCACGTTGACGCCTGGCTTGTCTTTTTTCGCTTCAAGCTCTCCAATAATGAGGGTTCGTTCTCTTTCTATTTCCTCAGGTGGGAATGTGGGATTGAGAATGACGTCTTGCATAACATCTAAAGCAGTACTGAGTCTGTCGCTTGGCACGTCAATGATGATTTCAGTGTATTCTGCGTATGTTCGGGCGGTGATACTGCCGCCTACAGCTTCTATTTCTCTGGTGATTTGTTCTCTAGTGCGCGTTTTGGTTCCTGCCAGGAGAATGCGCGTTGTGAAATAGCCCAGCCCGTGTTTTTCTTCGTCTGCGGCAATGGTTTTCTTTATCATGTAATCGATGGCGACCATGCCGGTGTCGTGATTTTCTTTGAGAAGGACGGTCATTCCGTTATTCAAGACGTATTTGCTGCCGGCATCAGTGTGTTCTTCGTATACCGCCCTAGAGCAGGCTGTCAGTAATAACAGTAATAATATAATCCGTCTCATAGTTTTGGTTTCAACTCGTACATTGTGTATGCAGTGAAGTATTTGTTGGCAACATGCTTGATGTCTTCCTTTGTGACAGCGTTGATTTTTGAGAGGAATTTCGGGTATTCATCCAGATCTCCATCAATCCATGTCTGGCCTGCGTCCATGCCTACTCTGAATATTTGTTCTTGCTCTCGTATTTTGTCTGTTTTGATGGTGGTCTTTGCCCGTTCCAGCTCTTCGTCGGTGACGTGTTCTGTTTTGAAGCGATTCAGCTGCAGGAGAACTTCTGCTTTTGCCGCGCCTGCTTTTTCTGGTTCTATGGTGAGCACTGTTTCAAATATGCCTAAGTCATTTAATGGGGCAGAGAATCCCGTTCCCTTTACTATGAGGTTTTTTTGTTTTTTCACAATGCTTTGTAGTCTTGAGCTGTCTCCGTCTGAAAAAATAGTGTTTAACAGCATCATTGCATATCTGTCTTCATCTTTTGAGTTTGGTCCTGTATACCCAACGGCAACGTAGGTATATCCTATATTTTTGTAACTGCTATCGTATCTTGTTTCGGTTATTGGTTCTTCTTTTGGAAAGTTTAATTGCGGCAACTCTGATGGTTTAAAATCAACAAATGCTTCTTTGACTTTTCCAAGAATTTGTTTTTTATTGACATCGCCCACGATTACGATATTCATGTTGTTTGGCACATACCATGTTTTGTAGAAGTTTTTGATGGTTTCAGGCGTGTTTGCAAGGATGGTTTCTTTATATCCGATTATTGGGTGCCTGTATGGATGCTTGTCCAGAAGCAGGAGCCCAAACTTGTCGTCGATGAATTTTTCAGGTTCATTGAAGCTGAAACGCTGCTCTTCAATTATGACCTGCAGTTCTTTGTCGATTTCAACAGGGTCAAAGCTAGGGCTTAACAATAAATCAACCATGTAAGGGAAAATCTCGTCAAATTTGTCTGAAGGCACCTCTACGAAATACATGGTCCAGTCGTAAGAAGTCATTGCGTTAAGGTCGCCTCCAAGGCCTTCTACTCTTTTATGAAAGCTGCCAACGGGCTGTGTTGCTGTTCCTTTGAACCATATGTGTTCGAAGATGTGCGCGATGCCTTTGATTTCTTCTGGCTCGTTTCTAGCGCCTGTGTGCACCCAGAATTGGATTGTGACGAGAGGCAGAGCATGCATTTCTTTTATCGTAACTGTCAATCCGTTGTCGAGTGTGGTGACGTCAAGCTCTTCCTGCAGTGAAGTGAGAGGTACATTTACAAGCGTCAGCGGGTTGCCATAATAATAGGCAGCTATGGCTATTGCTATAACAACAAGTATTCCGATAAATAGTTTATTTTTCATCTCTTTTTGTTCTAGAATTCTTTTTTAGACTATATAAATGTTAGTTTCGTTTTTATGGATGCTGAGCTTTGCGTAGCGTATAAATGGACCCGGGCGGATTCGAACCGCCGACCTTCTCCGTGTAAGGGAGACGTTATAGCCGCTAAACTACGGGTCCGTAAAAATGATTCTATCGTGGTGTTTTAAAAAGGTTTTGTAGATAAGATTTATATAGTGTTCTTATCCATTTTTCTCGTATGCAGGACCGCATTTTTTCATTGTTGGTGGAGCAGAATGAGATTAGCTGGAAGGCTATCATTTTGGACTTGATTAAGTCGGAGCAGATGGATGCGTGGGATGTGAACATTTCTTTGCTCACGCAGAAATATATTGAAAGATTGCACCAGCTGAAGGAGCAGGATTTGAAAGTTGGTGGCAAAGTTTTGCTTGCCGCTTCCATTTTATTGCGCATAAAGAGCAGTAAATTAGTAGGTGATGACCTTGATGAGTTTGACCGTTTGTTAGCCGGTCATGACATGTCTCAGGAGCAATTTTATGATGAGCTTGAACAGGAATTGGCGCGCGGTGAAGAGATGGGATTGAAGGAAGAGTATGAGCTCTTGCCGCGCTTGCCGCAAGCAAGACGGCGCAAGGTCAGCGTGTATGATCTTGTTAAAGCGTTGGAAAAGGCTTTGGAAGTGAAGCAGCGCCGTGTCTTACAGAGCATGCCGCCGCCGTTTGAGCCTCCTGCGCGAAAGTTTGACGTTACTGCTGCAATTTCAAATTTGTTTCACCGCATTTTGTCGTTATTTGGTGTGCGCAAACAGTTGACTTTCAAGGAATTGCTGCCTGGCGAGACAAGGCAGGACAAAGTTTACACATTCATCCCGTTATTGCACTTGTCCAACCAGCAGAAAGTTGAGCTTGAGCAGTCCGAGCCGTTTGGTGATATTCACATAAAAGTTCCGGAGGGTAAAAATGTTCAGCAATGAAGAAAAAGATTATTTGAAAACTGTGCTGAAGCGCGAGCTTGAGCAGTTCAAGAAGGAAGGCAAGACTGCATCAATGGGTGCGGCTGTTGGATTTTTGAAGGCAGAGCATGAGTACGGCCACTTTTTGGAAAGGTTGTTGGAGAAGTTACAATGAAGGAGCCTCCTAAGGAAGTCAAGCAAAAATATCTTGAGTTGCAGTTGATTCAAAGACAAGTGCAGCAGATTCAGCAGCAAATTCAGGCTCTTGATGCACAGTCTGGAGAGATGGATGTTGTCTTGCAGGCTTTGGATGATTTTGCAGTGGCAAAGCCTGGAAGCGAGTCTTTTGTCACATTAACCCCTGGCTTGTTTGTGAAGGCAAGGATTGAGCAGACAGATGCAGTATTGTTGAACGTTGGCGGTGGCGCTGTCGTGCAGAAGTCTATTCCTGAGGCAAAAAAGATTGTTTCTGGCCAGACGGTTGAGTTGAGAAAGTTGGAGGAAGAGCTGACTGAGCAGTTGCAAAAGCTGGCCGAGCGTGCCGAACAACTGCAGGAAGAATTGAGGAAGCTTATTACGTAAAATGTTTAATTTTCTTAAGGACAAGCTGAAGAGCGTACTCTCTAAGTTTACCAAGAAGGTTGAAGAGGAAGCTCCGGAAGA
>CAYSMN010000056.1:0-5920 GCA_964432255.1 uncultured Methanosarcinales archaeon
ATGAAAATGCTCAGAAGTTCTTCCAGGTGAACCAGTTCACGTGCAATACTCAGCCTATCAACGCCTGGACGAGCAAAGTGCAGCTGCTGGCTGATAAAGTGTACAATTGCCAGGATTTTGCGAACTTTGCCAATGTTCTTGGCAAAGAATGTGAATTATTTGGTGGCGTCGTAGTGGTTAGCGAGCCGGAATTTGATGTTGATTTAGTAACTCCTGAGGAAGCATGTGTTCAAGAAAACTTGCTTGAAGTGTTGAACGAGTATCTTCAAACAAATGTCGATGCAAAGAATGGCATTACTGGTGATGTACCTACATTCAGTACATGGGAACCAGTATTCGTATTTGCCGGACCACCTGTTCCATCTTCGCCGGATGTTATCGAGAAAAAGCAAATCGAGGCTGCTGTGAGCCAGATTATCCGACAATTCGATATCATCACCGACCCCGCCGTCGTGGCAGAGCCTGTTGATAAGGTCCGAATTGAAGATATCGTAGATATGTGCAGCGCAATTATAACGAAATGCGTTTCTAACAGTATGTGTGATGACACAAATGATTGCACAACAAATGTTTGTGACATCAGTACTGGTAAATGCAAGACAGAAACATTCGCACCAGTTACCACTCCATGCCCATGCGCTGATGATAACTTTGGTCATTGCACCGGAATTGACGGCACTTGTGTTTGCCCAGGGGCGCCGGCTGCGCCGACGCCGCAGGATATCGAAGTCATTGGTGTCTCTGCTCCAACTGGTGGACCTCTTGAGTTTACCGTTGATAATTTTAACGACTTAGGGAACATTGTTAATCCCTTTACGGTTTCGTTTGGTGTTGCGATACAGCCCGCTGCATTTTTATGCACGACTGTCGGTATTACGCCACCAGTCGGCTGTTCTCCAATTGCTGGTTCTGGAACTGAAGGCGACGCGCCTCATGCAGGTACTGATACAACCACATGTGCTTTCACATACAATTGCATTAATGATGGAACATTCTTGGTTGATGTAAACCCCGTAAGTGTTTTAGAGAATTATGCATTCGAAATAGGTGTTACATCTGGCGATGACAATGTGCGTAACCAATATGTTTTCGGAGTTTCCCATAATATCATTTTTCTTCCAACAGCTATATCGATTGTACCTGCAGTTGGGATTAAAAATATAGGCGGCGAGTCTACAACATCGGGAGTCTTTGGACCTCCATTCGAAATTGATTACAGATTTACTGCACCTGTTCTTTCTACGGGTGCAGGAGTATCAATGACTACCATACCTGGAGGAACTTTTATAACGACTACATATCCAGACACGGTTTTTGACAAAACTACCACTGTAGTAGCCCTTACTGGATCAGCACCGGCTGTTGATGTAATATTTGATGTATGGGAAGCAAAAAGAAGTCCAACAACGGACAATGGGCCATCTATAAAAACAACTATTATTGCGCCAAGTCAGGCAGCAGGTATCGCCATAGACACGCCTCATGGCGCACTAGGCAATGGTGCAACTGTATCTGTCACAGAGTCTGGAGGCATTACTTGGGCAAGCGTCCCAGACTCGCCAACAGGAGCAGTAATTTCAGATCTTCTAGGAGGCGGAAATGAAAATGCTGGATTATTAACGCTCTTTATTGCAGCATTGTTCGTTTTCAGCATTTTCTTGTATGTTTTAAGAAGACGCTCTTAACTTAATAACTTCTTCTTTCTTTTTTTGAATTTCTTCTCTACGCTTAGAAGAAATATCAAGATTTAACCAAATATCTGCTATTTGTATAGCACTATTGAAATTGTTTTGTTTAATACAGAATTCAATCCAGTTACTATAGACCATTGATAACAGATTGATATCATTGACTCGCTTTGCTACAGATTCTGCTTCTAGGAAGTTTTGTTCTGCGGCTGCACAATCTGCCTTTCCGGAAAAAGTATTAGCCAATCCTACCAGGCTGCGTGTCTCTGTTTCCACATTCTTAATTTGTCGTGCCATACTAAGCGCCATTCGTGCAACCTTCTCAGCTTGATCGTAATCCTTTTTAACGCGATAGGGTTCACACAAGTTCAGATATATGAATGCAGGTATATACGATAGTCTCAAAGCAGGATTTTCTTTCGCGGCCATTTCAAATACTTGAAGGGCTTGCTCGCTTGTCTTGATTCGTGCATCCGTGTCCTGACAAAGTGATTTATTTATAAGAGCCATGCACTGAAACATTTTGTTTGCCGTTGTTTGCGCAATATTCAATACGCTTTCAAAATCATTTAAAGCGCTCTTGGAATCGTGTAAGATATCTTTGTAAAGCACGCCTCTATTCAAATGAAGTTTCAATAGCACTTCATTTTTGTCATTTTCAGGAAGACAATTTACAAAATTAAAACCGTCTGCGTATTCCCTTAATGCTTCAATTGTCTTGTCAAGTCTTTGGAGTGCGAGTGCTTTTGTATTGAATGTGGAACCACGAAATTTTTTTGCGCTAACCGATGGCTCATGTAATGGCGCATAAATGTTTTCTACTTTGGTGCAAAATTTAATAGTTGTATCATTTTCATTTAAATCGGTGAAACTTCTTGCAGTTTTCCAATTATACTCAATTCCTTTGTCAGAATCTTCTCCATTCTCGTAATCCCATGCAAGTGCTACTAGTTGGTCCGCTCCTTCCCCATACAGTTCCTTTCTCGCGTCTCCGATGCGTGTGTGCCGTTTGACTCTATCAGTTGGTCTGATGGCGTAGTCGTGGACTGCGTTTTTTGTCAGGTTGTGTTTGAAAGCAATGGTGCCGTTGTTGAGTTTGATGAAGTCCGCGCGTTGTAATGCAACAAGTATACTGTCAAGCTCTCCTTCTTTTTTGCCAAGCGCGTTTTCAAGTAGTTTTTTGGGGAATTCGTCGCCGAACATGCACGATGCGTAGTCTAGAACTTCTTGTTTTGAAGCGTCTTTCAGGTTGCGGTAACGTGCAAGAATCAATTTTTCAATGCTGTCCGGGATTTCAAGAGAGTCAATATCTTTGGTGAGCCTGCCGTCTGCGATTAGCACGTTGTCTTTCAAGTAGTGTACGATTTCCTCAATATAAAGCGGAATTCCGTGTGAGTGTTTCAGGATGAATTCAGCTAATTTCGCGTCTGGTTTGTTTCCGGTGAGATGATAAGCGAGTTGGGAAGTGCCTTGTTCGTCCAAAGCTCCGAGTTCTATGCGCTGCCAGAGATATTCCCTGTTTATCTCCTTCGGCCGGTAATTGGCGGTGATGAGTGTTCTTGGCCCGAGTTCTTTAGAAAGCCATTCTAATGTCGCTAAGCTGTTTTCATCCGCCCAGTGGATGTCGTTGAATATCAGCAATTTTGGCTTTTCAGCGTCGATTAAATGCAATAATGCTTGTTTGCGTGCTTTCTCAAGCTCTTCTTTTGATGAAGCAGAGGGCTTTTCGTATCCTTTGATGTTCAAACCAAGCCAGTGGTGTATTACTTTGCGTGATTCAGCATCTGTTATCTTTTCAAGATTTTGTTTGACATCCGCTTCCGCATCTCCAGGGCGTATTTTCAAAGCGTTTCGCGCGAAGTCTTGGAATAGGTAGTCCGGAATATCGCGCGCCTGTTCTACTGCTGATGCTTTGTAGATTTTGCCGCCTTTTTCTCGGAACTGTCTTTCTAATTCTCGTGTTAATTCGGTTTTTCCATATCCTGCATCGGCAACTATGTTTACGAGTTGTTTTTCGCCGGCGTTGACAGTTTGTACAAGTGAAGCTATCTGCGCTAGTTCAGCATCGCGCCCAACGAGTGTTTTTTTGCGCATGACTTTGGTCATGCTGGCTTTGTCGAGTCCGTAGATGTTTGTCTCGCCTATGCCTTTCAGGTTTACTTTTCGTACGAGTGTTGCGCCTTCTGAGTCGTCTGTGGCTATGCCGTCAGCTTGTGAATAGGCTTCAGGGTTGTCGTGTACGTCTTTCATTTGTCTGGCTGCCTTGTTGACGATTCCGCCGAGCATGGTGAATGCTTTTCTTTTTTCAGAGCCTACCGGCCCGATATACACTTTGCCGCGTGACAATCCTTGGTTTGGCCGTTCGTGTTCTACGCGTGTTGTGAAGTGTCTTAGTCCTGCTTCTCTTAGAAGGTCTACAATGTGCTCGTCTTTTGCTATTCTGTCTGTTAGTTTTAACGCTGCTTGTTTTGCTGCTTCGCGGTATTTCAATCGTACGCGTGTATCGTCTTCTTCATGGTCGATGTCTTTTCTGAAGCGCGCCATGAAGACTGCTCTGTACATCTTGTCGATTTCTCCGCCGAACTCGTCTTCTACTATGTCTTTGAGCAGTTTGAAGTGTGCGTTGTATACTTCAGCCAGTTTGTCCGAGTCTTCTTGGTGGACGCGTATGAGGCGTCCGAGTGTTGGAAGCTCGCCGAATAATATGGTGGCGTGCTCTACTTTTCCTGTTTGTTTGCCTTGCAGTTCGTCGCGTGTTAATGGCGGGAAATAGGATAACAATTGTGCTTTGCGCAGTTCTAAGTGTTGGATTTCTGATTGGTAGTCTGGTTGTAATTTTTTGGTTTCATCTTTTCTTTCTATGGAGAATTGTGGTTCTGAAGCGAGTTCGTACGCGTCGTTGTCTGGCTTGAAATCAAATAAGTCTTTGGTTAGCTCGTACGTGTTTCTGTGCACGCGTACAATGCCTTCCGGATCCGCTTGTCCTTCAAGCCTGTATGCGTCTTCGAGTGCTTGCCCGCAGATTACTGGGATGCGCCTGTGCTCATCGCCTGCTGTTCCGGTGAAGACTTTTCCTGTCGCAAGGCCTTGCCTGATGTTTAACTTAATGCGTTCTTTGCTGGCGAGTTCTTCTTCAGGCAGTTTTCTTATTGCGCTTTTGACTGCTGCTGCGCCAAGGATTGCTTCCATTGGGTCGTCAAAGACAGCTATGCCTGCATCGCCTTCATAGTATTGGATTATGCCTCCGTTTTTTTCCAGCAGGTCGAATGCGCCGTAGATGTTTGTGCCTATGCGCACTACCCAGCCATCAGTGGCTAGTTCTCCTTGGTTCAGCTTGTCCTGAGTTAAATCAGTAAATCTTACGAGGTCGCTTTTCCAGACAGAAGCGTTCCGTACTCGTGCTGGTAATCCAACATCTCTGGGCAGAAAACTCTGTAAATAGCGTACTTCGCCTGAAAGGCGTTCATATTTTGCCTTTAGCTCCCCTATGTCCCCCATAAGGCATATTATGCGATAGCCATTTATAAAGGTTTCGACATTTGTAACTATACAGTGATGAAAAATAAGAGGAATAAGTTTTATTAATGCCTGCAGGGTAAAGCAGCATATGCGGGGTAAAATTTGGGGTCTATTGCTGATTTTCTTGATTGCGTGCTCTAATCCGACAGCCGATGTCGTTCTTGACGACGCAGAGATGGGCGGTTCGTCAGCAGAAGTTTCTCAGATGTTGTTTGTTGAACCGTCATCAGTAACGGCTCAGCGTGAAGAGTTTGTCCAAAAGCTGAAAACCATTGGCAAGAACAGGCGCCCGTTGTATGAAGAATACATTGACGTCATTGGAGCGAACGGAATTCTTGATGGAATTGAAAAGATTTGGCCGAAGTGCCATGATGAAGCGCATGATTTGGGCAAGGCGATTTTTGCAAAAGTGAAATATATCGGCACAGGCTTGCAGGTTTGTGCTGATAGGTGTTATTCTGGCTGCATGCATGGTGTGCTGATGGAAGCTTTTGCAAGCGTGCAAAGGGACGGCCATATTGACGTCGAATTGTTAAAGCCGAAAATGGATGAAGTTTGTTCGAATGAGCAGATGGTTTCATCTTATTCTCCAGGCGATTGCGCGCATGGTGTTGGTCATGCAGTGATGTTTTTGGCGGATGATAATGTCGATGAGGCCCTTGATGCGTGTAAGCAGTTTGGCACGTATCCTATGAAATATTATTGTGCTACTG
>CAYSMN010000057.1:0-5501 GCA_964432255.1 uncultured Methanosarcinales archaeon
GGACGATGTGGTCCCAAACCACACATCATAACCAAGTTAGATCACAACCCCGTTGCAATCTGACGTAGAATTTTCGAAGAGTGCTTATAAAGTTTCCTATAGACGAGCTTCTTCCAAAAAGAGTGCAAGCAAATACCAGTAACTGAAGTACGCAGCGGGAATGGTCACGATGCCCGTAATAATTGGAATCGTGAAAATCAAGTAGATAATTGTAATAACGATTGTACGCCACCACAAGATAAGATATTGTTTGAAATTCCTGAGAATAACTTTTGTCGCAGTAATGAAATCAAATGCGTAAGCAATCTTGTCGCCCAGCGCATATGACCCGAGCATAACCGGCAGGATAAGTCCAATGTAAATATCTGGAATCCAGCCGTAATCCCAGTAGCCGAGCACGTATATGATGATGCTCCAAATTCCGCCTGCCAGCATAAATAAGAAACCGCGCTTCCAATCAATCTGCCATTTGGGAAGCTCGCGACCATTCTTAGCAGCTGTGTTGATAACATCTATAGTGTACTTGCCCAGAAAAATCCAGCCGAGAATTGGTATGAAATTCCAGTAATACATCCAGATTCTGCGCATGGCGCGGAATGGGAATCTAATAGACTCACCAATAACGCCCTTTTTCTCAGGCACCCTCTTTTTGACCATACGCACAGTCAATAAAGAAGAGTTTATTAATATTTTGGTTCGTTTCCATATAGAAAATAATTAAATAAGTCGTCACTATATAGTTGCGAATGTCACAAGGTTTATATAGCAATTTATCCTATGATTGCAATATGAGAATTGCACTAATCTCAGACATACACGCAGAAACAGGCAGACTGGAAACAGCACTTTCTGCACTAAAAAAAGAAGGATACGATGAGTGCTATTGCCTGGGAGATACTGTTGAAGAAAGTCCTCCGCGAGAAAAAGAAACACTCGCGTGCACTGACATTGTCCGCGAACAATGCAAAGAATGGATACTTGGCAATCATGACGCGTATGCATTGCGGAAACGTTTATTTTCATCACTGCGCATAACAGAATATCTTTCTGACGCGTTAATAATGAAACAACAGGAAGGCATAATTTTTGCTCACATCGCGCCCTCCTGGCCATGTTCACCGCATACAAAGCAATATCTTGCACTAGAGAGCTACATCGAAACTCCTCAACGCGCTGCAATCGAGTTCGAACAAAAACAATTTGATGTTGCATTTATAGGCCACACCCATAAACCGGCTGCATTCAGTTCTGACGGAAAAGCACACTATTTCACCAATACAGAAAACATAAAACTTGACAAGCAATCACGATGGCTTGTGAGCATCGGAGCGATTGGCAATTCACGAGACAACAATAAGGCAGCCAGCTGCGCTATTTATGATGACAAAAAAAGAACTCTGACTTTGCTGAGGATATGAAAATGCAACCTAATGGACTTCCCAGCAAACTG
The DNA here is from genome assembly GCA_964432255.1 of uncultured Methanosarcinales archaeon. Taxonomy (GTDB): domain Archaea; phylum Nanobdellota; class Nanobdellia; order Woesearchaeales; family ARS49; genus CABMGU01. The sequence continues at coordinate 1,451 of CAYSMN010000057.1, forward strand.
CCATTACGTGTTGTTCAGAAGCTCAACGCGCACCTGCCGCTTGATGTGCTTTTATCACAGATAAAACTAAACAACTGGTTTGATGAACAAGTTGTAAAAAACGAATACGCTGATGCCAAAGAGTGCATTATAACTGTAGTCCCAACTGATTATGGACCAGAAGCAGTAATCAGCAAGAAAACGGGCAACAATGAAGAAATAACAAATGTTCCCGGATTTATGGCTGCAAGAGAAAAATCAGAAGTCAGCATGCACCACGAATTAGCACGCGCAGCAGATTACATTGGACGCAAATACGTTCCAAGAATGGGAGCACTGCGCCAGCAGCCACAAACATACACGCTTGAAAACGTCCTTCCTGATATTGCACAAAAAAAAGCAGTCGTTACCATAAGCTCCGACTTTGTCTCCTGTGATACCGAACAGGAATACTGGCACTTTGTCGCGCACAGCATGGTAAGCAAAGATTTAGGAAGATGCGTCAGAATACTTGCGGAAGCATACGCACACCACAAATTCAGCTCGGCAAGCCCTCACAGCACAGAAGAAGCATGGGCGCGCGATATGACTAAGATCAGTTTATACTGCCTGCTCACCATGCTCAACAAGAATGGAAGCAAGGAAGTGCCTATCAAACAATACAAGACACCGCACGGCACTTATGCCATTGAAGATCTTGAATTCAGCACGTTCTACAACCCAGAAATCAGAAAATGCGTTCTTGCCGGCATCCGCAATGTAACCGTACCACTTGACTATGTCAAGAAAGTCGATTCTTCAAACGCTCAACCCCACTCTCCAAATCCTCCACAGTAGGCGGACGGCGGCGATAGCTCACTAACACTGCAACTACAATCAAAACAGCAAGCGCAATAAGCACAACCGAAGCTTTGTTTTCTTTTACGAAATCCATCGAAAACTTGCCAGTTATCACTGAGTTTTCTTCCGGAACTGTCTTCTTTTCAACCTCTGGAACAATTTTTCCAGTATATTCTTCTTGCAAGACAGGCTTCTCAGCTATTGACTCTTTTTGTTTTATTATATCCAGAATTCCTTCAACCGAATATGGGCCAATTAACATCAATCTGACAAGCTGAGCATTGTACAATTCAGGATTGCCTCCAGATCTGAGAGCATCCTTATATCTTATAACTTCCTTGTCAAACTGTTTTACGATTTCTTTATACCGCGAACTTTCCACATCGCCTTTAACCCACAATTCGAAAAATTCAACCGCGACAGGTATGTTTTCAGGCAGGACTCTTCGCATTTCACCAACATCAATCGGCGTCACTGTAACTCTGCTTCCTTGAGGCCTGGATTCATCGATATCAATGAATATATTCTGGCTATGCAAATCTATTATGACAATGCCTGACTCGACATACTTTCTCGCCAAGTCAAGAACTTTCTGCCTGACTTCATCATAATTCTCACGCACTTTTTCCGGATTCAAATTATCCGGCTCTGCGCCTTTGGCAAGTTCATCAATAACTACGTGCGTTTCTCCAATTTTTCCCGCCCATCTCTTTTTTGGCTTTACGCCAAGCGCCTGGTCAGATTGCTCCCACTTGCCTGGCTGAAGTTTTTTCTCACCAGCCCTGTCTTTCTCATAATGAGGCAAATATTCCTCATAAAATGACTGCAGCCCCAATGGCGATTCTTTAAAGAATTTTGCAGCCATAGTGCTCTTACTGCCATCTGGCCATGTTACTTCTGCTTCAAATGTAACTTTTTGCGCTCCTTCACCCAGCAATCTCTTGATTTTAACGCTTGGAACAACATCAGTTGCTTTAGAACCAGGAATATTAGGCACATTTTCCAGAATACCTTCGAGAGATTCGCCGCTACCTTTTCTAATATTGTCAGCAATGGACATGCGGCCATCATAGATTGTTTTTATGCCCTTGTAATAATTTTCCACAGGACTGAAATCCTTAATCAAGCCCTTCCTTATCATTTCATAAGTGACGCTATCCAGTGAACTTGAAAGTGAACGGTATTTATCAGACGCTTCAGCAAACTTGCCCTGCGCAAACAATTCATCAGCTTCACGCATTCTTGCTTCCAAATCCTTAAGTCGACTTTCAAACGCTTCTGCATTCTTCGGAATGAACAGCGTGCGCTTTTTATCCTCAAAGACCTTCTCACTTTCTATTTCCAATATCAACTGATCAATGGACTTCGTCTCAGGCATACTTTCTGCCGGCTTCTCTTTTTGCTCTGTGCGCGCAGGATATTCCTCAGCGACAGGTGTTTTCTCTACTTTAGTAATTTTCAAAGTGAAGTCATCAAGCCTATCCGCATTCTTCTCCTTTGCCCAATCTCGCTCGTCCTTCAATATTCCATCCAATATCTTCTCTGCCGACTCGCCTTTTGAAATTCCATCCTTGATTAATTTGACCAACTTGGAGTTCGGATTAACGTCAACTGTGCCTGGCTGTGTCTGCACGAACAAATCATCATACTCATCAAATGTTTCCTTTCCTTCTTTTTCATACGTCCTTCTTTGTTCAGTCACACCATCAGTCAATTGAACAATGACGTCTCCATTCTCAAGTTTAACTTCAGTTGCTGCTGCTTCAATCGGCTTTACTTTTGCGAGCAGCGTCTTTGGCAAGCCTGCAATTGTAAGCAGAGGTGTATGAGTAGTCGTGCTTATTGTCTGAATAACCTGCACTTCGCCGGTAGCTGCCTTGAATACGAGAACCGGCTCGCCCGCAGTTGCTATCTTTGCAGTACTCTTTGCCGGGTTTGTCACAACAACTGAGAATGTAGTCCAATCGCCTATCGGGAAGTATTTTCTAACTGCGCCTTCGATCAGCTTGATCAGCTCCACCGGATTCTCAAAGCTGCCGGGCGGCGCCTTATTAATAGTATCAATAACAATCGATTTAAGCACGCTTGCCCTAAAGCCCTCGCCCTTAATATCACCATTTACCTCAGCAACGAGCGTATTGCCCTGACTGTCCGTAACTGTTTTCCTGACGTTTAAGTCGCCACCAAAGCCCTTGCCTTCCAGCTGTTCACGCGGCGAGTTAATATTGGCTGTTTCGATGCCGTCAACCTTTTGAGTTTTAACTCCAGCAGTTGACTCCGCACTTTCTATTAACTTTGCAATGCGCTCTTCGCCTTGTGTCTTGAAAATATTATTCAATACTTCTTCGCGTTTCGCTTTATCCTCAATTTTGTCGAGTAAATTCTTGTTTTCTTCAGCCAGCAAGTCTTTAACGTATTTTTCCAGTGATTCGCGCGCGCTCTTCGCAGCTGAAGACGTGTCTGCCTTCAATTTCTGCCATTCGGCCTTGACAACATCTGTTGTCGGTGTTTCTCTCTTGTAGAAAGAATCTTCAGCGATTTTTGTCGGATACTCTTCAGCAAGAACAGGCTTTTCAACAGGACGCATCCTTTCAAGCGCAGCCATATCCAATGCAACTTTATCCGCAAACGTCTTGTCCAGCTTCAGACCCCAGTCAGTCACTGTGACTTCCATTTCGGCACCTGTCTTGCCGTTCCAGAATACGTCATCCAGCTTGAGGTCCTCATTGGCCACGCCTTTATCGTGCGCAGTTCTAATAATTGATTCAGCAGCTTCAAGAACTTCTTTCGGAATACTTGCCCCTTCCTTTCTTAATTCGGCCAAAGTTTTGCCCTTTGCCTCAGACATAAGAATACCCGGCACCCTCCCCACTCTTCCAAATTCGTCAACATAGCTTGTCTCGTAAACTGCCTCAATCTGCGGCACGCCTTTCACACCCTTAAGTTTTGAAAGCTTCTCGACTTCAGTCTCAAATGCAGTCCTGTCATCCGGCGACTTAAACGTCTTCGCAATTTTCACCGTGCCATCCGGATACGTGAGCCTGAAAACTCTGCCTTGTATGCCTTCGCCAACATACTCACTCTTGGCGCCTTTATTTATCGATTCTTCTGATATTGTTGGAACTTTTCCAACAGCAGACGGCTTTTCCTCAGCAGGCTTCGGTCTTACTTTTGTCTCGATTTCGACTTCTGCCGGCTTCTTCTCCACAGCATCCTTGATTGCTTGCACTTC
>CAYSMN010000058.1:0-5320 GCA_964432255.1 uncultured Methanosarcinales archaeon
AACAAACGCGGAACGCATTTATCTTTATTGTTAGAAGGATTGCAAAACCTGTCCGGACACATGTGCAGAGTCGGCTTAAGCGCAACTGTCGCGCCAATCGAAGAAATAGCGCAATTTCTAGTTGGAAATGAGCGGCCATGCAAGATTGTAGACATCTCGTTTTTGAAAAATCTTGACTTGAAAGTACTCTCTCCTGTTGATAATCTCATTGACACCCCACACGGCGTCGCCCATCACGCAATGTACACACTAATCGACGAATTAATCCAGCAACACAAGACAACACTCGTGTTTACGAACACCCGCGCCGCAACAGAACGCGTTGTTGACCATTTGAAAAGCAGATTCCCAAAAAAATACGTCGGCAACATCGGGGCACACCACGGCAGCATGAGCAAAAGAATGCGCCTTGAAATAGAGGATAAATTGCGAAAAGGTGAGCTGAAAGCAGTTGTTTGTTCTACTTCGCTCGAACTCGGCATTGATATCGGTTACATCGACCTTGTCATCTGCCTTGGCTCGCCAAAATCGGTCGCACGATTCCTGCAACGAGCAGGACGAAGCGGACATAAATTGCACGAAACAGTCAAAGCACGCATTATAGTTATGGACAGAGACGACCTAGTAGAATGCTCTGTACTCCTGAAATGCGCTGTTGAGAAAAAAATCGACAAAGTACACATTCCAACAAATGCACTAGACGTTCTTGCGCAACAAATCATCGGCATGGCACTAGAACAAGTCTGGGAAGAAAACGAACTCTACAAGACCATCAAGAAAAGCTACTGCTACAAAGACCTCAAACGCGACCAGTTCAACCAAATATTAAGCTACCTTGCCGGTGAATTCGCAGAACTCGAAGACAGACATATCTACGCAAAAATCTGGCGTGCAGACGGCAAACTCGGCAAAAGAGGCAAAATGTGCCGCGTGATTTACATGACAAACGTCGGCACCATTCCAGACGAATCGTTCATCACAGTAAAAATCGGAACCGAGACCGTAGGCATGCTTGACGAAGGTTTTGTAGAACGAATGAAGCCCGGCGATGTATTTGTACTCGGAGGAGAAACTTATTTGTTCAAATTTACTCGTGGCATGGTTGCGCAAGTAAGTGCATCTGTCAACAGGCCACCAACAGTTCCAAGCTGGGTGAGCGAAATGTTGCCATTAAGCTTTGATCTAGCAAATGAAATAGGCAGGTTCAGACGATTAATGCTTGAAAGACTCAACGCAGGCGATAATAAAGCAGCCATTATGAAATTCATCAACGAGCATTTGTATGTTGACGACAAAGCAGCAAACGCTATCTACGAATATTTCAAAGAACAGTATGATTACTGCAAGAAAATGCCCAGTGATAAAACGATTCTTATCGAATATTATAACGACGAGCGAGACCAGAAGATAATATTCCATTCGCTGTTCGGGCGCAGAGTAAACGATTGCCTCAGCAGAGCGGTTGCGTTTGCTTTGAGCAGGACAGAACACAAAGACGTAGAATTAGGAATGAATGATAACGGCTTTTACATCAACGGAAACAAAAAACTCAATCCGATAAAAGCAATCAAACTTCTCAAAGCAGACAAGTTGAATTTAATCATGAACAATGCCATCGAGAAAAGCGAAGTCTTCAAAAGACGCTTCAGGCACTGCGCGACACGTTCATTGATGATATTACGCAACTACATGGGCCACCAAAAAAGAGTAGGAAGACAACAAGTCAGCTCAATGATACTAATGAGCGCGCTAAAACAGCTTGATAACAATTTCAGCATATTACAGGAAGCACGACGTGAATGTCTCGAAGATCTAATGGACATCGAGAATACAAAAAAAATCATTCAAGGCATAGAAAACGGCACGATAAAACTTGTTGAAATCGAAACGACCATACCTTCACCATTTGCACTCAATTTAGCACTCCAAGGATACATGGACGTGCTGCGCATCGAAGACAAATACGAATTCCTAAAACGCATGCACGAACAAATCCTCGCAAAAATAGCAGGAAAGGAGTTGAAGCGCGTCAGCGCAGCACAATACGTAGAAAAAGCACACGAAGGGCGCAACGAGTTCAAAGAAATGCTCAAAAGAGAAGCATGGAACCTCAAGCACGTGCCAAAATTCTCAAAAGCAGAGCTTGTGCGCATTATTGATGGAGAGCGAAGCAATATTGACCCAAGATTCATTGAAGGGTGCAAGAAATATGAAAAAGAAATCAATGCGAACTGGCCGGACGAATTGAAAAAGTTCCTTTTCACAGTGCTAGAAGACCTAAAGACCGGAGATTTCTCGTACGCAGACTTCTGGACAGAAGAAACAACCAAAGAAGAAGAAAAAGTAGAAGAAGGAAAACAGAAATTGTTCGAACAATTCAACACAGCAGCAAAAAAAGCAAAATTGGACCCGCAAATACGCTATGATGTGTACAAAATGATAGCAGGAGACAAAGAAGGCTTCAGAGATGACACTTTGAAATGGATGAAGCAGCTGTTCAGCAAAGCAGTACCGCGCGCGTGGGAAGATGATATAGCTAGGTTTTTACAGAAAAAATTAAAAGAACTGGGCTAAACGCCATAGTGGGAGAAGACATGGTAAGAATACCACAATCAGAATTGGGAACGCTTGTCAACACTTTGCATGCAGAAGAGAACCCGCTCGTAAAAGCAGACCTTCTCAGAAAATACGTGGCAATTCTTGATTTTCAAAGCAAAGCAGGCAAAGACTGCAAACAGCAATACGCTGACGCATATTGCCACTATAACTCTATTATTTCAAAACTCAACGGAGATGATACAGAACTCATCGCGGCATTCAAGAAACGCGCTGACTACTGCAGGGAAAAATCAGGACTTCCGCGAAAGCCTTAAAAGTATTCAGACGTTCTTCTACAGATATGATAACCATCATTGGCGCAGGCAAGTTCGGACAAGCAATTTCTAAACTACTTGGAGCGAATAAACATCAACTTGTTGACGTCGAGCCAGACGGCACGTACAGCGGAGATGCAGTTGAAAAAATCAAGGAAGCAGATAAACTAGTCATCTGCGTGCCATCACCAGTACTATCAGACTGTATCAACATGATTTCTATGATTGTAAACCCGGACGCGCCCATGCTCAGCTGCACCAAAGGCATCTATGAAGGGCTAAAAACGCCAACTGAGCTCATCAAAGAACAACTCAAAAACCCCGTGGCCACGCTCATGGGGCCAAATTTAGCAGCAGAAATAATGTTAGGCAGGCCAGCCATGGCAACCATAGCAGGAGACCACGCACGCGAATGGACACAACTCTTCACATCAACAAACTTCAGACCAATCTATGAAGCAGACGCCATAGGAGTTGAATTTGGCGGAGCTATCAAAAATATCGTAGCACTTGGAGCCGGAGTATTAGACGGCTATTACGGCGACAATGCCTGCAACGCCATGGGAAGCTACATCGCATTCGCCTTACGCGACATCGACCACCTCTACGAGCACAAAGGCGCAGCGGACATACCAAAACTCAGCTTTATCGGAGACTTATTTGCCACATGCATGAGCGAAAACTCACGCAACCACCAGTTCGGGCATCAATTTGGAGCTGCAATACGGCAGAACAAACCACTGCCAAAACCAGAACAAACAGTCGAAGGATTTAGAACACTGCAAATAGTCCAAAAATACGCAGAACAAAACAAAATGACCCTCCCATCCATAACAGCACTTTACAACGTGTTCTTCAGAAAAGGAAAAGTAGAAGATATTATATCCACATGGCAATAAAAATCTACTTCGCAGGCTCAATAAAGGGAGGAAGAGAAGATACGGCATTATACGTGCAATTGATAGAACATCTGAAAAAATATGGACAGGTATTAACAGAACACGTAGCCAATAAAGGCATATACTTTCCTGAAGAAAATGCATCAGATGAGCGAATACACAACCAAGATTTCGCATGGCTTCTTGAGTCCGACGTTGTAATAGCCGAAGTGACTGCTCAGAGTTTAGGAGTAGGCTATGAAATAGGAAGAGCGATAGAGCACAAAAAGAAAATACTCTGCTTGTACAGACCACAGGAAGGAAAACGGCTTTCCTCAATGATAGCGGGCAGCAAAGGACTAACACTCAAGCACTACACAGAACTGCCAGAAGCCCTTAAAATAATAGATAAATTCTTTGCAAAGCAATAAAGCTTTTATACTATTAATCGACGGCAAACGCTATGGCGTTCACCAAAATATTAGGCACGGGCAGTTATGTGCCAGAAACACGAAGAACGAATTCTGACTTAGAAAAAATGGTGGATACTTCAGACGAATGGATTATGAGCCACGTTGGAATAAAAGAAAGACGCATAGCACTTCCGCACGAAACACACGCATACATGGCAATGCATGCCATCCAAAGAGCACTTGAAAAAGCAGGAATAAAGCCAGAACATGCCAGTATCATACTCGCAGGAAACACACATGTCCCTGACCTAAACCTAATTCCCTGCGAAGCAAGCAAAGCAGCACTCCTGCCGGGAATGGCGGCATATGACGTCATAACAACAAACCTTGAAGCAGTCAAGACAGCAAACCAAAGGCTCTTCGGCACGTTCGCAATGTTCAACCAATCAGGACAATCGCACTATGAAGCAGACAAAGACGCAATCACAGAAGGCATAGTCTACCACCACCCACGAGACGGGCTCTCCCAAGTCCTCGCACGAGAACTCGGCATGAAAGCAGACCAAAGCTTTGACGTCGCCACCGGCTGCGCATCATTCAACTACGGATTAGCGTTAGCAGACTCGCTCATTAAAGCACAACCACAATACATAGTCGTAGTCGGAGTAGACAAAATGCTCAGCGTTACTTACAGCAAAGACCGAAACTCAGTCATCCTATTCGGTGAGCTCGCATCCGCAACCGTTCTTGGGCCGAGCGACAAACCAGGATTTTTATCACATTCACTCCAGACTGATGGAACACTGCGTGACACCATTTGCATGAAAATACCTGATAACATACCAGAAGAAGACAAAAAGCCATACTTCTGGCAGGACGGACCAGCGGTATACAAATGGGCAGTCAGAAAAATAAGAGAACAAACCAAATGCGTCATCTCACATGCTGAGGAAAGCAGAATAGTGCTTGCACCGCACCAAGCAAATCCCAGGATGCTCAGAGAAGCATTCAGAAACACTGCATTCAACAGAGTAGCAGACGCCATCGTCACCGGTGATTATTTCGGTAACAGCTCAACTGCAAGCATAGCACACGCACTTGATGTTGCCCTCACCACAGAACGAATACGCCCAGGCGACATTGTCGGCATTATGGG
>CAYSMN010000059.1:0-5209 GCA_964432255.1 uncultured Methanosarcinales archaeon
AGCAGAGAAACTGAGAAAACTACTCAAGCCGCAGTGGTTCGTCCACGACGAGAAACTCAACAAAAAATCCGTGTCAAGAACCAAACGTAAATAATATGGTGTTTTGGTTTGGTTCTTGAGCACACTCGAAATTCCGTTCTAAAGGCGATAATTCAACTGAATTTCGATGTTTCACCGACGAGAAAAAAGAAAACTTTATAAACATCAGGCATTTCTGAGAATTTAGTCGAGATAAAAGTTATCGACGGGGGAAGGTTAGATTTCTAAGACCTTCTAAAAAAGACGGAGGAATAAAAAATGGCAGAAAAAGTAGCAAAAGTTGGCGTAAAGAAAGCAGACGGCTATCTCTACTTTGTAGACAAAGCAGGAGACGTTTCCAGAGCAAAGATGGCACGCGGCCGAAAAGGAAAAGCCGGCAAAGCTGAAAAAGTAGCAAAAGTTGGCGTCAAGAAGCAATCAGGATTCTTGTACTTTGTCGACAAGGCAGGCGATGTGTCACGTGCAAAGATGGCACGCGGCGGCCGCAGATAAATTATTTTTTTTATTTTTACATCTTTTTCTTTTCCAATTCAACGAAAACTATATATACTAACGACGTGGATAAATTATATTAACAAAAAAGGTGGGTTTGATGCTTAAAAAAATCAAAAATTTCTTCACAAACTTGTTTGGAGGGCCAAAACAAAACTTCAAACTAGGACTGTATGGACCGCCAAACTCTGGCAAAACAACACTCGCAAACAAAATTTGCATTGACTGGCTCGGCCAAGAAATGGGAAAAGTAAGCCCCATAGCGCATGAAACCAGAGAAGTAAACGTCAAGGAACAAATCACCATTAAAGGCAAGGATGGACAAGAACTCACATTCAACCTGGTCGACACGCCCGGCATAGCAACAAAAATAGACTACGAAGACTTCATGAAAGCAGGACTGTCAGCAGGCCAGGCAAAAAAAAGAGCTCGCGAAGCAACCAAAGGCGTCATTGAAAGCATCAAATGGCTTGATGAGGTCGACACAGTCTTAGTAGTGCTTGACGGCACCCAAGACCCATACAGCCAAGTAAATGTCACAATAATCGGCAACCTCCAAGCACGCAACATACCAGTCTTAATCGTTGCAAACAAAGCAGACCTGAGAAAATCCAAGGTAAAAAAAGTCCAATCCGCATTCCCCCAATACGAGGTGCTCGGTATCAGCGCCAAATACGGCAAAAACATCGACAAACTCTACGAAAAACTCTTTGAGCTCGCGAGGAAATAAATGGTCACCATCCAATTCGTACCCTACACTGAAATTGAAGGACTGACAGGACTAGGCAGAATCAGAAAACTCCTCAACATTGCCAAGTCAAACAAAATAGTATTATTACAGGGCAGGCTAAAAAAGGAAGAAGAAGCAGAGCTCATCAAGACAACCATGGAAGAAATAGACAAAAAATTCAAAGGCATAGAACTCGCAGTAATCAATCCATCACAAACCGCAAAAGACGGACTTCAAAAACTCAAGTACGATTTCTTAGGATTATTCCTGGGCGAAAGCCAAGGACTTACTATCATCGGACCAAGCAGCATTGTCAAAAGCATCAAAAAAGACCCCAATAAGATAGAATTGTTCACATCGGAGGCGCGCAAGCGCAAATAAGCAATGCCACACCAGTGCGTCAGATGCAGCATCTTCTATGAAGACGGCGCACAAGAAATCCTCAAAGGATGCCCCTGCGGCGCAAGACTCTTCTTCTTCATCAAAAAAGAAAAACTCGAAGCAGCAAAGAAAATACTTCCAACAGAACTTCCTGCAGAACAGAAAAAGCAAATCGAGCATGACGTTCTCAACATGGTAGGCTACAAAGAAGACCTGCCAGTAGTCCTTGACTTTGAAAGCATCAGAGTCACAGAACCCGGCAAATACGAACTCGACCTTGTCCAACTATTCAAAGGAGCACCACTCATATTCAAGTTAGAAGAAGGAAAATATGTTATAGATATAGTGGAAAGCTTTCAGAGAATTAAAAAGCGCGAAAAGTAAAAGTCGCGAAATAATCAGAACAGGCGACTTTTACTGTCCTCGACTTTTGTTCACATATATGAAATTAGGCAAAAGTCAAGGAAAAGTAAGATTTATATATAAGAAGCAGTTAAGAATGCCTATTACGTTTAAATGAGGTGACCGTCAAATGGAAGAAGAACACCGAGGAATTGCACTCGTCATTCTTGGAATAATAGCAATTATCGCAGTTATCGGCCTTGTGCTCATGTTCTCAGGAGCAAAGAAAAGCACCGGAGCCATCTTCACCAGCGCAACAAACGGCGCCTATGTCTGCCCAGTCGACACTGAAGTTGGACAGCCACAATGGTTCCCAGTCCTAGCAGGACCATATGAAAACGAACGCTTCTTACAACAATGGATCAACGCGGGCTACGAGTGTGTCCCTGCAACTGGCGCAACACAGTTTGATGAGTACAGCTACGCAACATGGTGCTGCAGAAACCCATCAGGCGTTCCAGTAAACGAACGAGGACCAACCTCGCTTGAAACACGAAGAGGCTTTGGCGTACCAGTAGGCAGCAACGAATATGGCGGCGCATACCCAAGAGAATACCCATACGGCGCAGGCCAAACACAGCCTCCACGCATCGGCCCATAAATGCGTTTTTATTTTTTCATTCTTCTTTCTATTTTTCTCATAAGCGTCTTAGCAGTAATAACTGTAAACTCCATAACTGGCGATATTCCTGTTGTAGGAGAATGTCCAGACAGATGCACATACTTCCCACTTAAAACAATGGGAGACTACGACAGGCTAAAAGAAAGACTGGAAGACAGATTCTACATATACGGCATCTATGAATCGCCCGGATTTGACAGCGAAAAAGAATACGTTGCCTGCGCGTGCCTTACAAACTAATTATTCCTCGTCAATAACAAGCCTGGCAACATTATTCGTTAACGTGACCATGTTTCTAAACAATTCAGCAGTGCCTGGCGGCAATTCTCCGGCTTCTTTCAGTAAACCCTCGCGCTGCAAGGCGACACTGTCAGCAAGCTTCTTATCACGCGTAAAGTACGACTTCATCACGTCCAAATAACTCTTCTCCACCTTCTGCAAGACACCTTTCACCTTATCCTTCTTCTTCTCCTTTATCAAATAATCAGCCAACTGCTTCGCACAATCGGCATAATTCTCCAAATTAATCGTCAGATAATAGTAGCTGAGAACCTTCTCGTTAGAAAGCTGGAAAAAGTCAGCAATCTGCCTGTTCTGCAAGGAGCTCTTCAACAAGCGCATCAGCAAGAAATAGGCCCTGTTGACCTCATAATCGCGCACCAACACGCTCTGCGCCAAGTCAGCATTCTCCAACGAGCCAATACTGTCCTGAATCATGCTTCTTACCAGCATGTCCATACGGCGTAGCGTCTTATCAATGCTGATTTCCTTCAAGTTCAGCAAGTCCTTCGCAATAATGCTGCTTGCAGTCTGGTCAGCAACCTCCAACGCCACAAAATCATGAAGCATCCTACGAATATCCTTAGTCAGCCTGGTCACAGACTGGCCGGTCAGAACAATAGTGTTGTAATTGTTAATGTACGCGCTCGTAATCTCACGCTGAATAGTGCTAACGTCCTTATCATCAATCGGAATCGTAATCTCCTTCTGAGGAACTTGCTCATCAGCCTTGCTTTCAGGAGTTATAGTGAGCTCCTTATCGCCTTTTTCATACAAATACACCAAATCGCCTTTTTTCAGCTTATGGCGGTCAAGCCATTCTTTTGGAAGAGAAATCGTATGAGACGCCTGACCTGCCTTGACTAGCCTACGAATGATCATATCAACACCTCAATTTTAAGCCGTACTATCGTACATAGCATACAATAAGTATATATAAATCTTTTGCCACAAGAAAAAGTGATACTGGCGTATCACAACACGCAACGAAAGTTGCAGCATCACTCACAGGGCAGGTCTCCGGACCTGCCATTTTTCAAAATTATGCCAAGGAAATTCACAGAATTTCCTGGTCATCAAAAATCAAAGATTTCCGATGCAAACCCCCCAAAACTCAATTGGCGCGCCCCCAACTTTTTCTCGCGCCAATTCAAACTCACTTAGATATAACACTCACGCGGTGGAAAAGTCATGAATCACATTATCAATCAAGCAGTCCTGAAAAAAGTAGACAGTTTTCTCAGAAACATCACTAAACAGGACAAAGTATGCATCATCCACGACACGGACCCGGACGGCGTATGCTCAGCAGTAATCATAGCCAAATGCATTGAACGGCTCAGAGGCAAAAAAATAGACGTGCGCATACCGCTCGACAAAAAACAATATGGAATTACTGATTCAATGCTAAAAAGAATCAAGCAGAAAAAAATCACCAAACTCATCACAACCGACTTCAGCGCAGAACACAACATTCCGGTGCTCAAAAAAATCGAAAAACAGGCAGACATTCTGGTCGTTGACCATCATAAGCTCTATGCGGATTATCATAGCGACAAGACGATTTTGTACAAGCCACAATATTTCACGACGATAGAACCAAGCACATACTGTACAGGAAAGCTCGCATACGACGCTGCAAGCAGAGTAATGGACGTCAGTGACTTAGACTGGATGGCAGCGGCTGCATGCATTGCAGACATTGCAACAGCGCCCTGGAAAGAATGGCTGGCGGAAGTATTCAAGAAATACAAAGTCAAACAAAACAAAAACCCATTTTATACAGATATTGGTCAGGTAGCAGTAACTATCAGCAGCGCTGAGGTGTATGACGTTAAACTCGTTCCAAAATGCTTTGACGTCTTCTACACGGCCAACAAGCCAAAAGACATTCTCACTTCATCATTTGGTAAGTACAAGAAAATAATAGACAAAGAACTTGACAAGCATCTGAAACTCTTTGAAAAGAAAGCCGAAAAACACGGTGACATGCGCATTTACGAGATGATTTCAAAATACCGTGTTCACTCACCATTAAGCACCATTCTAGGCCTGAAGCACCCTCACAAAACCGTCATAATTATTAATAAGACACACTCTAAGATAGCTGTCAGTGCAAGAAGGCACGACAAAAAAATAGCAGTGAACAACCTGCTTGAAAACGCGGTCAAAGGAATCCCTGATTCAAATGCCGGCGGCCACATTCCTGCAGCAGGAGGGGGCTTCCCAAAGAAATATTTAAAAACAGTCAAAAAGAGGCTCAT
>CAYSMN010000060.1:0-5014 GCA_964432255.1 uncultured Methanosarcinales archaeon
GTGGGTTTGGAAGACGCGATTGAGTTTCAGCTCTTTTTGCTGAAGTCTAATGGCTGGCTTAATGATGGTAAAAGGCATTCAAGGGTAATTCTGCCTGGCAGCGAACTGGCTGCTTATTTGAAGAGGATTGCTGATTTTGGCAAGTCATGTGTTGATGCTGGCGAAGCAGGAGCTCCTTATTTCAAGGGCGTGGAAGACCATGGCGGTTATTTGAAGATTTTTGGCTCTTGTGATGGCAAGGAGCCTGATAATCCGATTGCTATTGTGCCTGAGAAATTGCAGATTTTGTTGAGTCCTGATCCAAGGCTTAGTTACGTAACGCTTGTTAATAATCCTCTTGGTGTTTTGCCTAAGGAAGAGTTTGATAACGAGGTGCACATTCCTGTCTTGTTTTATCCGATTAATGATTGTAATGATGAAACTTCTCGCTGTTTTTATGACTGGATGGACAATCATTTGGAGGAGTTTGAATCGGTTTTGAAGAGGCATTATCCGCTTTCCAGGCCAATGAGGAGCAGTTATTATGAAGAAAGAGGATATGCCCGGTATTCTTTGACGCTTAATTCTTGCAGGCGTGAAGGCAAGCGTCAGGAACTTATCGCTAATTGGCTTGCTGAGCTTGTCCCATTCCAGTTTTTTTTGAGCCCTAAAATTGGTGGTGAACAAATTACTTATAATATTGACATGGTGTTTCCAAAATCAGTCTCGCTTCCGAAAGAGACATAACTTTTTAATCCGTTGCTAGTTTCTAGTATCTATGGAAGACTTGGACAAGTGGAGAAAAGCAGGAAAGATTTCCGCAGAAGCCTTGGAATTCGGCAAAAGCCTCATAAAAAATGGCGCCAATATCAGGGAAGTTTGTGATAAAATAGACCAGAAAATAGTAGAGCTTGGCGCAAGGCCTGCTTGGCCTACTCAAGTAGGTCTTGATGCGGTTGCTGCTCATTCCACGCCTGAGCATGATGATGCTTCTGTTTTTGATAATCAATTAGTCTGTTTGGATGTTGGCGCGCATATTGACGGATGCATTGGTGACAACGCATTATCAGTTGATCTCTCAGGAAAATATGGAGATATTATGAAGGCTTCTGAAGAAGCTTTGCAGGCTGCAATAAAAACTGTCAGAGTGGGCGCAACATTGGGAGAAATTGGGAAAGCGATTCAGGAAGTGATTGAAGGTTACAAGCTCGCCCCAGTCAGGAATCTGTCTGGCCATGGTATTTCTCCTTGGGTTATTCACGATAAGCCGAGTGTGCCAAATTTTGATACAAACGACAGCAGAACATTACAGGGCGACCAGATTATAGCAATAGAACCGTTCGCGACTAATGGCGCGGGCATGATTTATGAGGCCGAGCAGGGGAATTTGTTCGCGTTAGTTAACTCCAAACCAGTAAGAAGCCCTTTTGCGAGGGAAATTCTAAATTTCATAAGCGAGAATTACAAGAATCTGCCGTTCACGACAAGGTGGCTCATTAAACAGTTCGGTGTGGGCAAGACAAACTTTGCGTTGAACGAATTGATGCGTTTGGGCATGCTGCACGCATATCCTCCATTGATAGAGAAGAACAAGGGCATGGTTGCTGTTTTTGAAAAAACTTTGTACGTTGGAGATAAAGTTGAAATTCTTACAAGGTTTGATTAGTCTTTTTTTAAGTGTCTGATGATTTGTTTTTCAAGGTTTGGTTTTATGCCGATTGCATTGAGGAATACGCCGAAACAGCCTGGTCTCTTGTTGAGTTCCAATATTTTTCTGTATTCTTCATCGGTGAGTGTTGCTATTTGTTCTATTTGGCTGAATTCTTCAGTGTCGAATGCGCCGCGCATTTGCGGGTTTACTTCGCGGAGGTACTCACCTGCTTTTAGCGTTGATGGTGAATATATTTGTTGTATGATTCCTTCTTTTGTGTAACAGGTCATCAGAATGTTGCCGTTGTCCAGCTTGTTTTTCTCGTCTGTTACGTATGCTCTTTCCGTTTTTGTGATGTAGATTCGTTTCATATTGCCCTGCTGAGTTCTTCGATTCTTGAAAGTGCGTTTTTCTGCAGGTGGTCTTTTGGTCCTGGGTGTTGCATGAAGTGGTCTGCGGCTTTTTTGAAGTACATTATTGCCAGTTGTGCTGCTTCTGGTTTTTTGGTGATTTCGAAGAGCGCGTCTGCGTATTTGCCTATGTCATAGTTGAGGCGCGCGTTGTAGTGGGGGTCTGCGTTGTTCTGGTATTTCTGGGCAAGTTTTGCATGTTCGATGGCCGTACGCAGGAGCATGATCTGCCTGCCGGGTGTTTTGGTCGCGAGCTTGGCAGCAAGGTAGTTGTAGCGTGCTGCAAAGCTATACTGTCGTGAGGCGTGTTCAACGTCGATATCTTTCAGCCGGTTGCCGCTTTCGATGAGGTCTTCCGCTGCGGCGGCGAAGTTGTTGATGCGGTCGGTGGCATAGCATGTGTCTGCGAGTTCTATGTAGGCGTCTGCGCGGTAGCCGAATGTGTATGCTGCTATTCTGTGCTTGTTTGCTTCTTCTGCTAAATCAATTGATTTGTTGTAAAAATGTATAGCTTGTCTGAGCAGGTTTTGTTTTGCTCTGATGTTCGGCTCATTTGTCATGCGCGTGGCAATGTTGAGCGCGCAGTTTCCCGCGTGGGTGTAGAGTGAGCCGTGCATTTTTGCTTTTTCATGCGGGTCAGCCATGAATTGTTCAGTGCATGGTCCGTGTTCGATGCGGTTGATGGCTTCAATGCAGTAGTCAAGCGCGATGCGCCATGTCTGCTTTCCGTATCGTGCGCCTGCTTCTCTGACAAGTACTTCGTTATGTGATTTGCAGACTGTTGAGGTGATGTTGCGGATGAATGTGACGCTGAGCTCACGTGCGAGAGTGGGGTGTGTGGTGAGGAAGAGTTCTACTTCAAGTAGGCTTGCAGGCGTGCGCCGGTTTGGCGCTTCAGCAAGCCGCTGTTCAAGAGATTTGAGATAGCTTAAGCTTGGTTTTAACATGTTGTGTTATGGTGTAATGGCTCGCTTCTTATAGTTTTTCCCACTTGGGAGTGATTGTGGAATCCAGCATTTATTTTCCATATACAAATTAATACGGTTTTGACCACAAAATTTATAAGCAAACAGCCCTTACTTTTTATCGAGAGGTATCTGATTTTATCGTCGATAAAATCCACTTACATGCCAGACATATCAAAGACAGAGGAAGCTGCAAAAGCCTATGGTGCTGAATCAATCCAGGTACTGCAAGGTCTCGAGCCTGTCAGGAAGCGCCCCAGTATGTTTATTGGTTCTACAGACATAAGAGGCTTGCACCACTTGGTTTGGGAAGTTGTTGACAACTCAGTTGATGAAGCTTTAGCAGGCTACTGCACAAAAATCATCATAAATGTTCACACGGACGGCCGTATCACCATTGAAGACAATGGCCGTGGAATTCCGGTTGGCATGCACCCGAAGTACAACAAGTCTGCTTTGGAGATGTCGTTGACAATGCTTCACGCTGGCGGCAAGTTCGAAAAGGGCGCGTACAAGGTTTCAGGCGGTTTGCACGGTGTTGGAGTTTCAGTTACAAACGCATTGTCAGAATTTTTAATCGCGAAAGTCAAGCGTGAGGGTAAGTTGTGGGTGCAGGAGTACAAGCGCGGAGCACCAACAGGCCCGGTTAAGGAAGTCGGCCCTGCAACCGGCACAGGAACTATAATTACATTCAAGCCTGATGCGCAGATTTTTGAAAAGACCGAGTTCGAGTCTGACATTCTTATCTCGAGAATCCGTGAACTTGCTTTCCTCAACAAGGGCGTTGAGTTTGTCTTCACCGATGAGCGGACTGGCAAGACTGACACGTTCCAGTACGCGGGCGGAATCAAGGAATTCGTGGAATTCTTGAACAAAACGAAAAACAAGCTGCACCCTGTTGTTTATTTTGAGAAGGAAAAGGATACAATTGTTGTGGAAATTGCTCTTCAGTTCAATGATTCGTATAACGAAACGGTTTTCACTTTTGCAAACAACATCAACACGCACGAGGGCGGTTCTCACTTGTCTGGTTTCAAAACAGCTTTGACAAGAGCTCTAAAATCCTATGCTGACAAGCACGGATTGGCTGACACGGAATTAACAAGCGAGGATTTCCGTGAAGGCCTTACTGCCATTATTTCTGTTAAAATTCCTAACCCTCAGTTTGAGGGCCAGACAAAGACCAAGTTAGGTAACAGTGAGGTCAAAGGTATTGTTGACAGCGTCGTATACGACGGCCTGAGCACTTTCCTCGAGGAAAACCCGTCTAATGCGAAACTGATTATTTTGAAATGTGTTGAGGCAGCGCGCGCAAGAGAAGCTGCGAGAAAAGCGCGTGAATTAGTGCGCAGGAAAGGAATTTTTGAAGGCGCTTCATTGCCAGGAAAATTAGCCGACTGCAGTTCTAATGATCCTGCCAAGTGTGAAATTTACTTGGTGGAAGGAGATAGCGCGGGCGGTAGTGCAAAGATGGGCCGCAACAGGGAATTCCAGGCTATTCTTCCTTTGAGGGGTAAAATTATCAATGTTGAAAAAGCGCGTCTTATCAAAGTCTTGAAGAATAATGAAATTGCCAATATTGTTACTGCGGCTGGTACTGGTATTGGCGAGGAATTTGACATTTCAAAGCTTCGATATGACAAAATCATCATTATGACTGATGCTGATGTTGACGGCAACCACATTTCGTGCTTGTTGCTGACATTCTTTTACAGGATGATGCCTGGTTTGGTGGAGGGCGGTAAAATCTACTTAGCCCAGCCGCCGTTATACAAGATTGAAAAGAACAAGAAATCGCACTATGCTTACAATGATGCTCAAAAGGAAGAAATTCTGAAACAAATCGGAAAGGAAGTCAACATCCAGCGCTACAAAGGCCTTGGTGAGATGAATCCCCAGCAGTTGTGGGAGACTACCATGGACCCGTCAGTCCGCACACTGAAAAAAATCACAATCGAAGATGCTGTCGCAGCTGATGAAATGTTCTCGATATTGATGGGCGATGAAGT
>CAYSMN010000061.1:0-3636 GCA_964432255.1 uncultured Methanosarcinales archaeon
TGTTCTTGGTATGACGCCCTGGCTTAACAGGATTAAGTATGTGGCAAACATTGGAGTTGTGTTTGGTCAGAAGTCTCAGCTGACGTGGGATCTCCCCGCCATCGATACCTTCTACATGGACAAGGATTTGTATTCTATTCCTGAGCCTGAATTTTCTCGCCGGCTTAACTATATGATTAAAATGCTTGAAGTTGAAGAGATTGCCAAAACTCCTGTGCGTGAGCTTTCGCTTGGCGAAAGGATGCGTTGTGAGATTATTAACGCTTTATTGCACCAGCCTAAATTGGTGTTTCTTGACGAGCCCAGCATAGGCCTGGACATTATTGCCAAGGACACGCTAAGGGATTTTATTTTGAAGGTCAATAAGGAGCACAAAACCACTTTCATCGTTACTACGCACGATATGCAGGATATTGAGAAATTGTGCAAGCGTATTATCATTATCAATTATGGCAGAATTATTTATGATGGTCCTTTGGAAGATATCAAGAAGAAATACTTCACTGACAAGCATATAGAGGTGAAATTTGTTGAAAAAGCGCCTTCTATCAAGTTCAAGGGCTGCAAAGTTATTGAAAGCCAGGATTATCAGTTAAAGCTGGAACTGGACACGAGAAAGTCTCCTATTCAGGATTTGATCAGTTTTCTGCTCAAGAATTATGACGTTGCAGATATTACCGTAGCCGATCCTCCGATTGAGGAGATTATTAAGAAGATTTACAGGGCTTAAACATGTACGTCACGCGTTGTTGGGGTATTGCCAAGACGGGAATTAAGATTTGGAGCACTTATCGCTTTGAATTCATCGCAGTACTCATTAACACCCCTCTCACTCTCGTCATTTATTATTTCTTGTGGAAGTCTATTTTCGGTTACATGGGAGTTGAACTTATCAGGGGTTTTACTTTGCAGGAAATGATTAATTATTATGTGCTGGGCATGATTGTGAGCTTTTTCACCTGGTCTGAAGTTGACAAGTGGATAGAGCAGGATTTGCTGCATGGCAGGATGATTAGCAGCATGCTGAAGCCTGTGCCGTTCTTGTCGTGGCATTTGTCTCTTGAAAGCGGGGTCAACCTGATGAATATTATCTGGCAGATGGTGCCAGTGTTCATTATTGGGTTTGTTTTCTTTGGATTAAGAGTTGCTCCGTTGTTTAACTTCGTCGCGTTTTGCATCTCTTTGGTATTCGCCTTCTTGATTTATTTTGGCCTGACGTATTTGCTTGGTTTATCCGCTTTCTGGCTCAAGCGCATTACAGGGTTGCGCAGGTTGAGGCGCATTATTATTGGCTTCTTTAGTGGAACGTTCATGCCTTTGACGTTTTTCCCGCAGGTATGGCAAAACATCCTGAATTATTCTCCATTTCCTTATGCCAAGTTCGTTCCGATTACTATCTATCTTGGCAGTTTGAGCGCTTCTGGTGTAATCAAGGCTTTGCTTATCCAGCTGGCGTGGATTATTGGTTTGTCCGTGATTGCATATTGGATGTTTAGGCAGGCGTATAAGCGGTATTCGAGTGTGGGATTATGAAGTACTTGCGTTTGTTGTTGAGGGCTGCGAGCATCTGGATTATGCGTGATTTTGCTTACAGGAGTGACTTTTTCATCAAGCTGTGCTCAACGCTGTTGGCTGATATTACCATGCCGTTGACGACCGCTTTTATTTACAATGCGACTTCCGGGATTCCCGGCTGGAGTTTTGATGAGTTGCTGCTCTTCCAGGGAACTTTGATCATTGTGTTTGGCCTTGTGCGCATGTTTACTAATAATTTCACGTGGTGGGTCTTGGATGCGGTGAATTTTGGAACGTTTGACCAGTACTTGTTGAAGCCTTATTCAGCCATGCTGTACATCATGGCGCTCACGGTTGACCATTATGGGGTTGGAGAAGTCCTGGCTGGAATGCTTATTGTTGGTTACTCGATGGCTAAGCTTCAAATCGCGGTGATTAGTTTGCCGTTCTTTTTGTATGTTTTGTTGATTATTGCTGGCTTTTTGGTCCTTACAAGTTCGCTGATAATAATTGCTTCAATGGCTTTTATCGCGGTGAAGAGTGAGGCTTTGATTTATTTGCACAACAAGATTACTGATTTTGCGCGTTATCCGATGAATGTGTATGGTGCTGGCGTGCGTTTTGTGATCACTTTCCTCATTCCGATTGCGGTGAGTAGTTTCTTCCCGGCAGAGGTGCTGCTGCGTGGCTTTTCTGCCAAGACGCTCGCTGTTGCCTTTATCCCTGCTGCTGTTTTCCTGCTCTGTGCCTTGCTCTTGTGGAGTGTTGCGATGAAGAAATACACGAGTGCGGGCGGGTAAGGTTTATATAGTAAAAAAGCGTGTAATATGCTGTAAAATGAAAATCCGCCTTAAGGTGGCTAAACCGTCCCAGTCTGATAAGTTAGTCCAGGAAGAGCCCTCTCCTTCTGAGAACATTGAAGGTAAAAAAGAGCGCATTGAATCATAATCCGAACGCTTCGGTGAACTGCTTCATCTGTTTGAAGTTTTGTATGAATTTTCTTCCGTCATCTGTTAGTTCGAAGAATGTTTTTTCTTTAGAATGCGTTTCTACAATCAGATTTCTCTGTTTTAGCTCATCCAGATACAATTTCATTCTCTGATGCGACAGGTTTGACTTGTACAGTAAGTGCGTAGGTATTATTTTGCCTCCTTTGTCTTCGATTGCTCGAAGCATGTCGTACACGATGTCCAGTTTTGTTCGTTTCATCTTAGTAATGTCTTAACTAATGCGAAAAGTAATACCATGTAGCCTGCTGCTTGGGTGACATGCGCCGCCACGTAGAGCGGGTCGTAGACTGCTTCGAACAAGAAGAGTAGTTGTGCGATTGCTAAAAGCAGGAATGATAAAAAGACTAGGCAGGCTGATGCTTTGCAGACTTTGCGATAATTCTGATAATATGAGAATGCGACAAATGCCAGTAATATGGCGCTCAATCCATAAAAGCTGAGGAAGTAGCTGCCGCTAATCATGATGCTGGGCACGAGGATGAGGAATAACAGGGCGATGATGCTTTTGTCAGTTATTTTATGCGTAATGATGACTAAGAGCACGTATGCTGTGAGCGCAAGCAGTATGTGAAGTACGTATCCAATGAAGAATATCATTCCGCTGATGTTTGATGGTATTGTAAAGAGCAGTTCTTCTAGAAGCGCGTCTGTTATGGCGCGTGAGAGGAAGCTTAATGTCAAAAGGACCATGCTGGCTGTGAAAAAGCCGTATTTTCGCTCTCTGGTCACTCTGTAAACGCGAAGTGACGCAAATGCGACACAAAATGCGATGACTGCGGCAAATGCCTCTAATGAAGCATCTGCTCCGAAGAACCATTGCGGGCCTTGCATGTGTACGCTGACCATGTTGAAATTTCCTTTTTGTTGACTTTTAAGCTTTGTGGATTTGCAGTCTCTATCTCTCCTTCATAATTGATTTAAGAATGGGCTGCTGAGTGTTTTTCAAGAAAAAGTCGCCCGCCTGGGCCCAGGTTTCAGGCGATTAAAAAACATCGGAGGTGAAGAATATGAAATACCATCATTTTAGGGATGATCTGCTCGCCATTAAAACGTTGCTGCAGGCCGGCCAGATTGATGTCAGTGAAGCGCACGAATTGCGCGAGTATGTTGA
>CAYSMN010000061.1:3736-4997 GCA_964432255.1 uncultured Methanosarcinales archaeon
TTTAGAATAATCCCCACTTCTTTTTTCCTTCTTTTTCGAACTCTTTCAGCAATTCTGCCTGTTTTTTGCTTATCTTCTTGGGAACTTCTACAGTTATTTTGATGACAAAGTCTCCTTGCCTGCCGCTTCGTAGGTCTGGCAATCCTTCGCCCTCTAGTCTTTCTTCTGAATTATTCTGCGTTCCTGGCTTTATCTCAACTTTCTTCTTTCCTTCGAGTGTCTCAACTGTTATTTCTCCGCCCGTGCATGCTGTTGCGAAGCTGATTGGTTGTTCCACCACTAAATCATCTCCGTCGCGGACAAATCTTTTGTCTTCAGGAACGTGAACTAATACGTACAAATCTCCTGCCGCCGCTCCGTGTTCTCCTGCTTCTCCTTCTCCGCCCACTCTTAGTCTCATTCCGTCGTGTATTCCTGCTGGAACTTTAACTTTTACTGGCTCTCTGCTTACTATTCTGCCTTCGCCGTCGCATGCTTCGCATGTGTTTTCTGGAACTTCTCCTGTGCCTTTGCAGTTTTTGCAGTTGGTTGTGGTTGCGAACATGCCGAATGGCGTTCTTTTTGCGTGCCTGACCACGCCTTGCCCTTGGCAGGTGCTGCATTGGACAAAATTGGTGCCGCCTTTGCCTGAGCATTCGTCGCATGGAATCATTCGTTGCATTTCGATTTCTTTTGTTGTGCCCTTAGCCACGTCTTCTAATGTCACATCAACTTCTGCAACCAAGTCCCTGCCAGGTCTTCCTCTTCTTGCTGTTTTGAAGCCAAAGCTCGAGAAGAACTGGTCGAATATGTCGTCGAAGTTAACATTTCCTGCGAAGTCTTTAAAGTCAAATCCTGAGAATTGTTGTCCTTCAAATCCTGTGCTGCCGAACTGGTCGTATTGCGCTCTTTTGTCCGGGTCGCCTAAAACTGCTGCGGCTTCGTTGATTTCCTTGAATTTGTCAGTTGCGCCGGCTTCTTTGTTAATGTCCGGATGGTATTTTTTAGCTAATTTCTTGTATGCTTTCTTGATGTCTTCTGTTGTCGCCCCTTTTTCAACGCCGAGAATTGCGTAATAGTCTTTGGTCATCCATACCTCCGAGATCCACTTTCACTATTAATGTCTCCAGTGGATGAGGAGGTTCCAATGACCACAGTCATTGATATCGTCCTTTGACTTTGTGCTCTTCGCTGTTTAATACGTGCTCATATTCTGCTCTGACTAGCTTTTTGACTGCCCATTCGCCTGATGCTCTGATTAGAATGTAGATTGCTATCAGGG
>CAYSMN010000062.1:0-4964 GCA_964432255.1 uncultured Methanosarcinales archaeon
TCGCACACCAATTAGCAGGAGGCGTAAGAAAAAAACGAGATGACGGAGTAATAACAAGAGGAGACATCCACATCCTGCTAGTCGGAGACCCAGGCGCGGCAAAATCACAAATGCTCAAAAGAATGCAGTTCGTAGCCCCTAAAGCAAGATACATAACCGGAAAAGGAGCATCGGGTGCCGGACTCAGTGCAGCAGTAGTAAAGGATGAATTCTTACAAGGCTGGAGCTTAGAAGCAGGAGCACTAGTGTTAGCAAACAGAGGACTCTGCTGCATAGACGAACTTGACAAAATGACAAAAGAAGACGGATGGGCAATGCACGAAGCATTAGAACAACAAACTATCACAATCAGCAAAGCAAACATCCAAGCAACACTCCGATGCGAAACCACAGTCCTTGCAGCAGCAAACCCAAAATTCGGAAGGTTCGACCCCTACGACACGGTTGCAAACCAAATAAACCTGGCACCAACACTCATAAACAGATTTGACTTAATCTTCCCAATCAAAGACGTGCCAGACCAAGTAAAAGACGAAAAAATGGCCCAATTCATACTCCTCCTCCACCAAAACAACGTAGAAAAACCAGAAATAGAAACAAAACTCCTCAGAAAATACCTAGCATACTCAAGACAAAACATTTTCCCAAAACTAACTGACGCAGCCATAGAAGAACTCAGAGAATATTACCTCAAAATGCGCGCATCAGTAAGCGGAGAAGGAGTTAAATCAGTCCCAATCTCAGCCAGACAATTAGAAGGACTCGTAAGACTCTCAGAAGCAAGCGCAAGACTAAGACTGAGCGACAAAGTCACAAAAAAAGACGCCAGAAAAGCAATCGAACTAATGGATTATTGCCTAAGACTGGTTGCCTTTGACGAAAAAACGGGCACTTTTGACGTCGACAGAATAGCAACCGATATGCCGGCAAGCAGCAGAAACAAAATCATAATTGTAAAAGAACTAATCCAAGAACTTGAAGCAAAACTGGGCAAAATAATCCCGGCAGAAGACATAATCAGAGCAGCGATAGAAAAAGACATGACAGAAGCAGAAATAGAAGAAATATTACAAAAACTAAAACGCGCAGGAGACATCTTCGAACCAAGAAGAGGATTTATCAGCAGAATTTAAGAAGGCTTTGAAGCAGAAATCTGCGCCCAAGTATTGCACGACGTCTTCATATATTCATTCTTAATTTCAGTGCAAACTGAGAAATCATTCTTATAAGCAAAAGTGATAAAACAACCATCACGCACATCACTATTCACAACCTTCGTGCACGGCTCCTTATTCTCACTCGCCTCAGCAACAACACTCAAACACCCATCAACATAAGAACGCTGCATAAGGGTCTCACAAATTGCAACAGCACCTGCTAAATCAGACTTGGCACGATCACGCGCCTTAGCCTCAATATCTGCAGGATCCACCGGACGCTCACTGCAATCCAGCACACACGATGACTTACTCTCACCCTGCTCGCACTGAGCATTACCGCAACACGGTGTTACCGGCACGTTCTGACACTGGCCCTGAACACACGCGTCATTCGTGCAGAAATTCAAGTCATCGCAACCACCCGGACACGTCAACTGCAACTCACGCGCGGCTTCCTCAGCCTCATTCTTCAGCGCCTCAACAGGAGCAGCCGGCGGCTGGGCAACGCTCTCAACAACAGAAAAACCTCTTGACGCCTGCTCAGACTTGCCCTTGTAAGAAACTTTCACAAAAACAGTGTACGCGCCCGGCACAATTGTTGGAGGCAACTGAATAGAGGCAGGAACACTTGCCTGCGACACCACACTAAACTTCTCAGTCTTAGACGCAACTCTTCCGCCAGGACCTGACACTTCAAAATCAATCAAGCCATCAACGGAACGACCACTGGGATTTCTAATATCAATATTAACCACAACTTCCTGACCGGGAGCAATTTCCGTACTAAACAAATTCACTGACACCTGCAATTCTATCGGAGGAGCCTGAAGCAGCTTCAACAACAGCAAAGCGCCGGCACTTGCAAACAGAATAATCACGAACGCAATAATTAACGGCTTGCCGCCAATTTTCTTTCCGGGAGAACCGGTAGCACGCAAAGACGCATCAACATCATAAGGAGAATAACCCGCATTCAACAATGTTGTCCTAATTGTGCCAGAATCATACCCCTGCTCAAGCAACCGACGAATGTATTCGACTAAACTCTGCTGCACCATCTTTCACACAAATTGTGCGTGAATCGGTATTTAAACCTTCCCACAAAGATTAAATAGCATTCCAGCCCAGAAAATACCGGGGTGGAGCAGCAACCAACAGCAGTACCGGTATGGATATCAGAACTACTTAGCGGACGCTTTACCCAACAAGAAGACGCGCCAAGCACAGTCGTTTTACCGGATGGACAAACAGTACAGCGCATCCGCTTATACGGTGTAATAGTTTCAAAAGATGAACTCGTCATTGACGACGGCACAGGCAGCATTCTCATAAGAAGCTTTGACACACCACTAAATGCGAGCGTTGGAGACGCAGTGCTGGTAATCGGCAGACCGCGTGTGTACAATGAACAGCCATACCTGCTTGGCGAAATTGTAAAGACGATACACCCGCTCTGGCTCCAACTCAGAAAGCAGCAAACACCTGCCAAAGCAAAAAACCCATTAGATATTGTGCGAACGCTTGACACAGGAGACGGCGCTGATTATGACGAAGTTATCAAGCGAATCGGCACGAACGGAGAAGACGCCATTCTCCACCTTCTATCTTCTGGAGAACTCTTTGAAACAAAACCCGGAAAACTCAAAGTACTAGAATAATGAGGGCGTAACAAACACTTCCACGACTGCCGCAACAAACAATACCAACACAGCCAATAATACCAGATCAGAAACGTCCAACAACACCTTCTCAAATTTCCCAGTGCCAAAATCATGCTTCACAATAGCGACAGACAAAATTCCGCCGGCAAGACCGGCAATAATATAGGAGAAAATCTCAGGAATTCCGTGAATCGCATAGCGGAGAATACTCAACGAACCTACATAGAAATATGCTCCTGCCTTCTGCAATCCTGCAGAGTTCGCGAACTTCGCCATATGCGTGCGAACAAAATTGCCAACAGCAGCCCCAATCACGCTTGCATTCCACGCCAGAATAAAAATCGCGCCAGACCCGTACAAAAAGCTGAACAAAATGCAGAAAATCATCACCTTGACGTTATTCAAGAAAATCTTGCTCAATAATGCAGTCTGCGTAATCTTTCCAGTGACGTGCTGATTCAAATTCGAAATCGTCTGCGATTGAACCCTGAACAAGCCTGAAGCGACATCTGGTGGCAAGGCCAGATACCAAAACGAAAACGCAACAGCCATTCCCGCAAATAACATCACATAGAACAATAAAGCTGGCGCGTGCTGACGCAACAAAGACTGACCTTCCTGCACGTCAATAGCCTTATGCTCCTCAAAACGAAGAGTATGATACATCAACGGCAATGCAGCCAAAGCAGACAAGAACACCATCACCATGCTGCTCTGTTCCTCAAAAATCCACATAGATAAGAAAATCGCAAGCGTTCCATACGCGCCTCCAAGCAAGAAAACCGCGAAAGGATGGTTTTCAGCGCGCGGAGGAGTCATTAATGATTCTAGTACCATCTTTTTCTCCACTAATTCTCGCCTTTAGCTTTAAATATCTTTGCCTACGAAAACATTTATATATAGTTCGGGTGTTTTCTCGTCGTATGGAATACGAAAACCTGCTAAAACGAGCGCGAGAACGACTTCCACAAAGCGTCTTTGAAAAAGAACGCTTTGAAATACCAAAAGCACGCGGACACCTGGAAGGAAACAAAACAGTAATCACCAACTTCATACAAATAGCAGGCGTTCTCCGCAGGCCACAAGAACACCTTCTCAAATACGTGCTAAAAGAGCTCGCCACACCGGGCGAAATCACAAGATCAGGACTGCTCGTCCTCGGCGCCAAACTCGCGGCCAGCAGAATAAACGAAAAAGTAAAACAATATGCGCACGAATTCGTCCTCTGCCCAGACTGCGGCAAACCAGACACTGAAATCAAAAAAGAAGGAGACTTCAGCTTCCTCAAATGCAGCGCGTGCGGAAGCAAACACCCGGTGAAGTCTAAGATATGAGTATGCTAGTAAAAGTACACAGAAAAGAGCACAGAACAATCGTCTCAGTCTGCGACAGAGAACTTCTCGGACAGCTTATAGAAGAAAACGGAAAACAACTCGATTTACGCGGAGACTTCTACAAAGGAGAAGAAAGAAACGTGCAGGAAATCGGAGACATTATGAGAAACTCAGACGGCGTCAATTTAGTAGGCAAAGAAGCCATCGAACTCGGACTACAGGAAGGCGTCATAGAAAAAGAGCATGTTCTCACAATCAAAGGAGTTCCACACGCACAAGCAATATTGCTACACGACTAAAGCAAACGCTTATTCTCAACAAAATTCTTCAAAGGCAAAAACAACGGCTGAGGAAGATCATCAAATGAGCACCAGCGAACATCAGTTGTCTTATTTGGCTCATTAATTCTCGGCTCCCCGCCAGCATACTCAGCTTCAACAAAAATCGTAATATAATGCTTGCCTTCTGACTCGTGCAAATCATTCGTTAAGCCGACAACGTGCGGGTTTTTGATGAGAACATTTACCTCCTCCTTTGTTTCTCTGACTGCTGTTTGTTCAGGAGTCTCGCTATATTCCAAATGACCGCCGGGCAGACACCACGTTCCTGTTCCGTGGGCACCAATACGCCTTTGCATCAAAATCTTTCCATCCTTTTTCACAAAAACGCCAACCCCGACGCCAGGTCTATTCACCCGAACCACGCACCCAAGCCAACCTGCTTGTCAGGCTCTTTCCCAAACACACTCTCGCAGCGCACGCGCAATAATTCAATTGTCTGCTGCAAATACGCAGAAACATTGTATTTCT
>CAYSMN010000063.1:0-3215 GCA_964432255.1 uncultured Methanosarcinales archaeon
GGACCACCAGACCCGGAAGCAACTTCCAGGACAATTGATGCGGGTGTCAAAGCCAGGATTTCAAAGAACAGCCGAAACTCATCGGCCGTCAACCAGCTACTCTGTCCGATGTCATCGCCATATGTTTCACGCCGAATCTGTTCCAAGGCAGCGTCAGCAAAATTGCTGTAGGTGGGATTATAGAGGTCAACTTGCTCGGGCATACGTATGGACTTTCATTAGGTTTCTAAATTCACTCTGGGCGGCAGTACACATAACGTTTGTGCTTTACGCCGTGCCGTTTGCTGCTATGACAGACCATTTTTTTGTGCAGCAAACGGCATGGAGCGAACTCTATAACTTTAGCCAAGCTGAGCTTCAACCCCGACTTATCACAAAAAATATGAGCGGCGCAAAGCAGCGTTGTTATACGGCGTTTGCTGCATCAGGGAGCGAATACGGTCATCAACTTCCTTATACCGCCTCATTTACTCTCCTTGTTCAGCTTCAATAGATAATCCACCGAAAAGCGATCCTCCTCATGCGGCACCATCAGGACGAACAACAACAATACCAATCGAGGGATGACATGCGTATGGAACTCGTAGAACGGCTCCTTCAGAAGGTGTCCGAATGTTACCACGACTAAAACGAAGCCCAGTGAAATCAGAGCATCACGAGTTCGAAAGCCGAGGATGACAAAAGCACCAGCAACAAGTTCTATAATCGGGATGATGGTACCCACAGCCCAAAGCGACCAGATAGGCAAAAAGGTATAGGCGTACGGCTCCACGAATAATTTGCGGGCATGACCAAACGGTCCCATCTGAAAAACCTTGTACACTCCTGCCATAAAGAAAATAAAACCCAGAACTCCACGCGCGAACAACAGCGCCCAACTTGTGTTGAGGTTATTAATTCTATTCATATGTTCATTTTCCCACGCGATTTGTAAATTCTGAGATGGCGCATATTCCGTATAACGTCCCGTTTACTGCTCTGATAGACAAATTCATTTTTCTAGCAAACGGGATGAAATGAACACAATTAAAAAATACAATAAAGTGAATGTCGTAAACACGCTTGTTAGTCGAAGTGCCCTTCCGATTTTCCATTCAGGAAGACAAAGACTCACTTCATCTGTGTTGACATCACGATGTCTTTCTTCGTGCTGCCGACGATTGCAAGAAGTTCACTCTGTTCCTTTTCGGGAACATTGAATTTAGCGAGCGAGGCTTTGAAATCAACCACCAAAGCATCCCATTCTTTCTCCGTAATGTTGAGATGCTTGTGCGATTCCTTCATAGAACGACCTGTGTATTTGCAGGGTCCACCCGTGACCATACAGACTTGCTCAGTTACCCGATATTTCAAACCAGCCTTGGGAACACGGTCGCGCGCTTCTTTGATCGCAGGGTTCGCATTGAGAATATCATCAGCCACGACACGATCAATGAAGTCGTCAACCACAGCGGCAATTGCGTACACGCCACCAAGACGGTCGTAGAGGGATTTCTCTTTATTTGCAGAACCCTTTTTCTGAGCGAAGCCGATGCTCGTCGCAACGAGAAGTGCAAGAAGCACTGTTGTTAAGGGAGAAACAATACGTTTACTCATATAGATCTCCTTTGAATGAGTAGTGAATGAATAAGTTAATTAAGAGAATTTCACAATGGCATTTCGGCTAACGTCTCCGCAAAGCACGCAACGGCACGCTCAACGCTTTTCTATAACTGTGCGTGCCGTTGAACGAGCACTATTAACTGCGCCAATCTGAGCTTCAACCTCGCCTTTCCAAATGTGCGAGTGTCGTGCTTTGTCGGTGTTAGGTGAAGTTGTTTTGGTAAATGGAGTGACTAGTGCTTATGATGGCTATGGAAGCTCGCCTTTACATCGCTTGGCTTCACTCCCTTCACTATGCCATCCCCTCGTTGCCAACCGGCATAGCAATCAGGGCAGACCGATTTCCCCTTTTTTACATCCTCAGCGCACGGGCAACTCTCATGGTCAAGTGCACATCTGTCGCACGGATCCTTGATGCAACAATTGTAGTTGCCTTCTTGAGCGAGATCCCTTTTTGCTTCAGCAAGCAATGACTTGGCTCTCTCGATCTTACCACTTGCCGTCGAGTCATCCAACGCACCATTTCTTGCCTTGTCTTTCAACTCGTGCAGCACAAGGCTCATCCCACACTTTGGACATTTCCCCGGTGTGCCCGAAGTTACCTCTTTATGCATCGGACAGGCGTATACGGATTTGTGCTTGTCCAGAGTCTCTTCTTTGGCCGATATTTTCGGCTTCTGCTGCGCATAAACGATGGATGAGTTGCTTGCCTCAGCTACCAAGATGAAAACGATTCCAAGAAACGTCAAAGTTCTTTGCATATTATAATAGCTCCCAATATAGAGGTTGTAAGTGGCCTCTCAGTTTAGTGGCACTCCGATAAGACTATTTGTACCGGAATTGTCGTGTCAGTCATGGCCTAGAAGCTTAGCATCATTTCTGGTCAACGCCGTAACGATTGGGAGCCAATGTTTCTTGTGGTCTGGTGTCGACAACCGCCAAATTGTTCGGTCCCTTATGTCCTTCCTCAGCAGGTCTTTTTCAATATCATCACTTATCCGTTGGTACAATTCCGCTGCCTTACCTTGTTTGATCGCAAATTCAGCGGCTTCGCTAAGCAGCTCAAAGGCTTCATGGTGCTCTTGACCGTAAATGATTGTTTTACTAAGCGCATATAATGCGAAGGGGTCATCCCCGATTCTTGGTTTATACTTTTCTACTGTCTGCACAACCATGAGGCCTCTTTGCTCTTGCGACTTGGTCTTCTCAATTCTAACATTTTCCGCGTCGATTTCAGGAACAAATGAACTCTTGGTTGAACCAACAGATCGGTAAAGTATGATTGCAGAAATAGCTGTTGAGTTGTTACAAAGACGTTTGCAAATCTCGTCCCTCAGATTTGCTATTTGGAACATTATGCTATCATTGACGGTTACTAACCTAGCCGATGGATATTTTTGAATAGTAGCGTCAATGTTAGCCGAAGCATTGGATTTTGTTGCCAGGATTTGTGGAGTTGTTAGATTTGGTATGTGTTCGTCGTAATCTTCTATCAGGTTCGTTGCTGACAAGAGATTAAGCGATTTTCTCCAACTATTCAAAGACGACAATGGAACAGACAATGGCCCGATTTTCTCAGGAACAAAATCTGCCCTAACAATAGAAATCTCGGG
>CAYSMN010000063.1:3225-4836 GCA_964432255.1 uncultured Methanosarcinales archaeon
ATACTCTATCCACACAAGATGTGTCTGTGTAATAGTTACAGAGAGATCTTATTCCGCCATTGAGAGGTTCGCCTTCATTGAACCCGAAATCCTGTGTTATAACAATGGACAGCTTAAAGTATTCAACTCTCTTGTTGGTACACGATGCGAACCAAAGTGAAAGAATGGCCATGACAACAAGCGGAAGCGTATGGTTTTTCATAGTTACTACCCCTTTGGATTATTCTGCGAATAAATTTTCTAACTGGAGTTTACGACATGCTTTAAAAAGTTCTATCTTGTTAGCATCCTCTTGTCCTGATATCAAGTTTCTTATGTCCTCGTCGGTCAGCACACCTTTTGTTTTAATCACGTACTTATTCGTTTCATTACCATCTGCAAGAATCTCGTGAGGATTGTGCTTGATGGGCATTTTACGTAAAGGCTTGGGTGTTTCAACAATCTGGTCGGGTTCTTTAGCATCAAACTGGCCATTCCCAAACATCTTGTGCTCTCTCTCAATGGCATTTTGTGTTCCTAAATAAGCAACATAATACCACGTGTGGCTCAGATGAACGTAGGCAACAATCAGATAAATAATTGCAAATGGGACGTATAAGATGATGTTGTTAAAAACTCCAAGCAATAGAATGCCAACGATTTTTACTAATGCAATGCAAAGAATTCCTGCTTGGAGCAAAAAGTCTACATACTTGCCCTTGGCAAGTTCGTTCTCAAGTTCAAGGGTTCCTTTTACGTCGGCGTCTCTTTTGAGAAGTTTTTTTGAACGAAGCGTGCACTCCTTTGCTTTATTTCTGTGTAGCTTCTTGGCAAAGAAGAAATCACAGAAAATGAACATGACTATCGCAAGTATTGCCAGAGATAAAAAAATGCCCCCGCTTTTCCAACCACCGTAAATTGTGGTTACGAGTCCAGCCATTTCCCCGGATAGTCCTACAAAGAACCATCCAGTGTCAGACGAATTGCCTGTGTCAGAGAAGAAACCAGGCATAGAGACACCACCGACTGCAAGGGTCGGCTTCCTTGTCGCCAGCCACATGTTGAGTGTCTGGGCGGATGGTTGATAATCGCTTTTGTCTGGTATGTACAACATAGAATGTTCCTTTCTTTTGGTGATGAGATTAGTATTTAGTCTTAAAACAATTTCGCCTAGCATCTGTAACTACGCAATATTGCCTGCCTGCTCGCCTCGCTCCCGCGTCGGCGGAGCGGGCCGGCAGGTTTTCTTTGTGTAAAACGCCTCGTCAGGCCCGGGGACGTTTAGAATTGCTCTGGATGTTCACGCTGTCATGATCTTAGACTTAGGGGAGAAGCACCCGGGAGAGTCGCCGCAGGGAGGAGCCAGCGGCTGTCAGGAGTGTGGAAGATTATACCAACTCGAAAATTCATAAGCAAGACCTCGGCTGAGATTGGAAGAATCCCTGCATCTTGCAACGTCCCATGGCAGGGTGGTCGTCCAACGGGTTCTCAAGTATTTGATTGCATTGCAGGAGGGAATGATGTATCTTTCTGCGTATTTAACGGTTTCACAGCGTTTCACGCCCGCGGACTGGAACCTACGTCAGGCTGAGCGCAGCCGCCTGCTTTTGGCGGCGCAGTCGAAGCCCTGTC
>CAYSMN010000064.1:0-4763 GCA_964432255.1 uncultured Methanosarcinales archaeon
CATGCAAACGCTTCACTTCATCAAGACCAATATGACCTGATGCGCGTCCTTCGTTTGCCTGATGCTCTAGTTCAGCGAGAACGGCCTCGTGAACTATCAGTTCACCTACTTGAAGTTCGCCTTTAGAGATTTGTTCACTAACGAGGCCCTGAATGATAACAGACGTATCAGGAACCACCCTCTCAATCACACTCTTTGACATATAATTAAAATGAAGAAAGGGTGTTTATAAAGCTTTAGAATAAGTTCGCCAGCCAGCCAAATATGCGCTTATACCAAGGAACGCCAGAAACACGCACGTAAGCGCTGCTGGATTCTTCGTATTCATTACCGAATGGGTCTTTATATGACGCGTCTATTGAGAATTTCGGATAGGATGAGTATAATTGGTCACTCCTGATGTTAACATTCACTTCCTGGTCGACTAAAAGTTCACCGACATCAACAAAAGCCTGGGCGCCGCCGCCCTTGACACTAACAGAAACGTTCTGCGGGAAAGAGACGCTCTCACGCGACAGCATGAAGGAAAGCTTGAAAGTGTCGCCATACGCGACAGCTTCGGGCGCCATGATGCTCTTTATTGCTATTTTCGGATTGTCAAGACGCACTAAAGTAAGAACTGCCTTTTTCTCCATCGCGCCAGAAGTTGCTTTTATGACAACTTCATGCGGGCCAGGAGCTGCTGCAACAACTTCATAAGAAACTGGAATGGAACTCTTCGGCGGCACAGTGACTTTTTGGCATTCATTGTAACATACCATCACTGGCAGATCCCTGTCATTGCGATTCTGAACTAAACAGTTAACTCTGCCAGCATCAGTCCAAATCATGTCATTATCAAACGCGCAAGCAAGCTCTAATGGATCACGTGAAACGGCCAAACGCTCAATAGATGAATCAATATCAGCCTCGGAAAAGACCACATCCCATGAACCCGCAGCAAATGACGCGTCAGCGGTGTCTTTTCTAATGGTGTAAATTTGAATTGGCATCTCATACTGGAAGTTCCTGTCAAGGCCTTCATGCACTCTCACTTTCCAGAAGACTTTGCCACGACCCTTAGGCGGCAGGGCAATCTGCTGAGACTCACCATTCAAAATTTCCAAGTCAGTAACCCGCGTCAACGCGAACTCCATGCCAACATAATAATCAGCCAAATTCTCAACATCAAGCACAATGCCATTATAACTGCCAAAACCAACACGAGCACGCAACGGAGACGCACGAATCTTCAGCTCCAATGGAGCTATACCCTCATACTTTTGAATAGATGCAGACAACTTCAAATCCTCAACCTGCACATTAATATCACGCGCCTGCCATTCGAACACAGTCGTCGGCTCCTGCGGGTCAAGAGACTCTTTCAACTTAATATGGCCCGGATCAACCCAGCCCAATTCTCCAAAAGTCGGGTCAAAAGGCACCCAGCCAACACCAGGGAAGTAAACTTCAGCCCAGCCATGCGCGCCCCAGCCCTGCGGGAACTGCGGACTATTCGTGAAAGCCAAACCTGAAATGAAACGGGCAGGAATCTTCAAAGAACGCAACATAGCTATGAACAAACTCGTGATTTCATCACAAACACCATAACGCTGCTGCAACACCCACGACGCAGGCTGAGAAACTTCTGCTGTTAAAGTACTCAAATTATATTCAACATTGTTTTTCGTCCACGCAGCGATCTTACTAACCACGATGAACAAGTCATCCTCATCTTTCGCTAATGCAAATGCCTGGCCGAGAACAGCCGCATTATTACTATCGATATTCTGCGTCGGCTGTATGTACTTTTCAAAACCCTGCGGAGTCTGAATCGGGAAAGGTATTTTTGCCGTGACTCGCGGGACATTATTGGCAGTATCAACAATTGCTGAATACCTGTAAGACACTTTTCCAATAGCAGGCGTCTTCCACTCAAAACGAGCACGGTCACCGGTGATAATTGCCGGAGGATACGCTTCAAAACTCCTTACAGCAACAAAATCAGAATTCTGCGGCACAAAAATGACATCTGCCTTCAATAATTCAACAAAAGGACTCGGACCACTGCCAACAATGCCGATATCAGAAGAAACGTTCAGCTGAGTCTGAACAAGCCCTGCCTTAAACCAGTCAGTCGGCTGGGCAAAGACTAACGGCAGCAGCAATAAAAAGAGCAGAAATCTCTTCATCCAATCACCGTGCCGACAAACTTCTTTCCATTCAGAGCTTTATTCAATTCATTAAGCCGCTTCCCGTTAATGAGTAACACCTTTAAACGCGATTTTTCTGCTGCCCTGGAAGCAACCGGATCAAAAGGAGTACTCAAGCCAGCAGACCACTTGGCAGAAATCAGTTTTTTGTATTCCGACCAAGACAGTTTCTTCAAAGGCACTGCATCCTTGAACTTTTTAGGATCCTTTGTATACACATAATCAGTATTCGTCAAATTAACAACGTATTTTGCACCAATCTTCTTCGCCCACAAAACAGCATCGTAATCAGTAGAACAGCCAGGAAGCCAGCCGGCAGCGACCAAGACCTTTTTGAAAGGCATTTTTTTAGGTTCTTGCTGGACTGGAGGAGATTTGAAAATCTGACGCAACAGTTCTGCATTCAAAACAGTAGCAGAAATTCCAATCCAATCACGGCCCTCATTGCTTACTCCGAACTCTTTAGCAGCGTTAGGGTATGCGCGAGCGTTATGCCCGCCACCGCAGACAAGGATAAACTTAATAGAACCCTTTAGAACAAAAGACTTCAAACGCTTCAGAAAATCAATTTGGATTTGGCCAGGGTTGATAAGGCTCCCACCAACGCTCATCACCACTATTTTTTGCATACTCCTGATTTCAGCAATATGATTTATAAACTTTGTGAAGAGGCTCACAAATATGGATAAAATACCAGTAACAATAGTAACTGGCGCATTAGGAGCTGGAAAGACAACATTTGTCAATTATGTGCTTACTGCTGAACACGGACTCAAGATAGGAGTTATTGTCAATGAGTATGGAGAGGTCGGGATAGACGGAGATTTGATTCTGGCCAGCAAAGACAAGCTAATCGAGCTGCCAAACGGGTGCGTCTGTTGTACTGTGCGTGGAGACCTGATAGAAGCATCACTTACCTTACTTAATACCAAGAAAATAGACTATCTGCTGATTGAAACCTCTGGTTTAGCTGAAGTTGTACCAGCAGCAATGACATTCAACGCACCAGAACTAGTTGAAAGAGCCGAACTAGACAGTATTATTTGCGTACTTGACGCTGAAAACTATGAAGAAAACAAGAAAAGAAACGAGACTGCGCTTGAACAATTACAGAATGCAGACATTGTGCTGTTAAACAAAATCGATTTGGTAGATAAAAAACGAACAGAAGAACTCAGAAAAGATATCAAAAAAATACTGCCGCAAGCACAAATAATTGATACTGTCAAAGGACAAGCACCATTGAAGCTGTTATTGGGCGTTTCCAAGTTTGACCCTGACAAACACGAAGTGTGGAAAAGGTCTGAACACGAACACGCACACGATACAGG
Source organism: uncultured Methanosarcinales archaeon (assembly GCA_964432255.1). Lineage (GTDB taxonomy): Archaea > Nanobdellota > Nanobdellia > Woesearchaeales > ARS49 > CABMGU01. Next base: position 3,524 of record CAYSMN010000064.1, read on the forward strand.
AGTTGAGAGTTATTCTGCCATTACTGGCGCAATTGACTCAGACAAATTCCAAGAATTCTGGACACAACTGCCCGAGAACATATTTAGAGCAAAAGGAGTTGTCTGCATAAAGGAGAGCGCGCCCGGGGCTGGAGACGAATTAAGAGTGGCATTCCACAAGGTCGGGAAGCGCTGGGAGATGGAATTCACCAGACCATGGGAAGAAGGCGAAGAAAAACAGACAAAAGTCGTGTTTATTGGGAAAAAGATAAAGCCGAAAGAATTGCAGAAAGGATTAGACGCGTGCGTTTAAGGATGCAAAAGCTGCACCGAACAAACTCACGTCATAATTGGTGATGACTTTTATTGAAACTTTTGCCAGCCAAGCTTTCTGCGTCTCGTTATGCATGAATTCTCTTACGAATTCAGCGTTGAACAAATGAGAATTTTTTGCAGCAATGCCGCCGGCGATGATGACGCCGCCTCTGGCAAGACCTTCAAGCGCAAAGTTTTTCGCGCAACGAGCGTAAAATTTAATGAACTGCCTTCTCGTATGGTCTGCTGCTGACGAATCTTCTTTCATTATCTCTGCAGGATCTGAAGTGCCGCTGCCATCATACTTTGTCAGCATGAAATTATACAATCTCACAATTCCTCGGCCAGAAAGAACATCCTCGTACTCCAAATGAGGCTTCTTTGACCAGACCAGCAGTTCTGATTCGTCTGCCGTAACAGGAAGGTCTGCGTGACCGCCCTCAGAAGCATTCGGGTGATACGCACCATGATAATAATGCAACAACGCCTTGCCAAGACCAGTACCGGCGCCAAGAAGCGCAATGGCAAGATTGTTGGATTGACCATTCTTCACAACTTTCACATCTTTTGATTGCAAAACATTAACAGAATAACCAAGCGCTTCAAAATCATTCAATAGAAGACACTTGAACGGCAGCTTTCTCACATCAATCTTCCATTTGACATTCGTCAACTGACACGTTTTTCTGTCTTGGGAGACTGGACCGGCGGCGGCAATGCATGCTGAAGAGATTTTCACCTTCGCATCTTTCAAAACTTGTTTTACTGCGTCTTCAAATTTTGTTTTTTGACTGTCAAAACGATATTTAGTATGAAGAATGACTTTGCTGCCTTTCACAGAACAAAGCCCGATATTCGTGTTTGTGCCGCCAACATCGGCTGCAAATACAACTGACTTTGGCAGTTTGGAAAATACCTCTTTTTGCATTTTAAACGCCGGCGCCCG
>CAYSMN010000065.1:0-4723 GCA_964432255.1 uncultured Methanosarcinales archaeon
TGAAGGCCTGTTTTTTCTTTGATGCGGGCCAGTATGTCCGGCAGTGGCATTCTAATCATGGTTCACCCCTGTAAATTGTCAGAATTGTTGTGTTTTATAAAGATTTGTATGGCTAAGCAGATGGTAAGGTGAGGGCGTAGCAGATAGTGTTGGTTCCGACAGGAATTTTGAAGATAAATGTTGTTCCGCTGGTGTCTATGCCCCATCCTGAAGTCAGGTGGCTGTTGTCGCTGACGCATTTTTTGGGGTCTGCGTGCTTGTAGCAGTTTTGTGCTAGTATGGCGAGCGCGTCTAGTGCTTTTTTGTAGTCTTCAAGCTTGTGGTCGTAAATTATGGTAAAGCTTGGTGCGAACCACATTGTGCCGATGGTGTCGAGTTCTTTGCCTTTTTTTGCAAGCCCTTTTTTGACAGGCAACGTGGCGATTGCGTGTATGTTGTTTCCTTCGACGTAAATGTCGTAATTGTTTTTTGTTAGTTTGGTGAACGATTGTACGTTATATGCGTCAATGTAATTATCAACGTATAGGTTGAAAAATCCTGCGAGTGTGTCTAGCACGCTTGGCCTGCAGATTTGTGTGCCTATGTTAGCGATGGCGCAGGTTCTGCCTCCATGATCGAATGTGCCCCCGCATGGAGGCGGTGTTGAGAAGCCGTTTGCGAGCGCGGTAGCGCCGATTATTTCTGGCATTGAGAGTGATGCGGATTTTTCAATATAATTTATTGTGTCTTCTTTGTCGTAAGGCGCTCTCAGTATGATGATTTGGTCTTCGCCGATGGCTTTTTTTGTTTCATCTACTTTTGAAGTCATGCGCCAGTAAAGCACTGGAATGGCGACTAGTACGATGAAGAGCATGATTAAACTATAATCTAACGCCTTTTTATTCATGCGAATTCCACCAGCGTTTTTAGTTTGAACTTCATTGCTTGTTTTGTTGGTGTTGGAAGGTATGCTTCTTGTTCTATGTCTTTGATGTCTCTGTCGACGATTAGTTTGATGAGGACAAGTATGCCGGTGACGGCAAGTGGTGAGGGCAGTATGAATGAAGCGAATAGGCTCCAGGATAGGACTGCGCCTAGTGTTTCATGGAGTGTGATGGTGAGCTCGCATTCTTTGTCGTTTCCGCTTTGCGAGCAGTCTGCGCTGTATCCTCCTTTATCTATTAAGATTTGTTTTTCGGCGAATTTTTGTAGTATGGTTTCAATTTCGTTTGGGGTTTTGCTTGCAATGTCTATGCCGTGTGTTTTGATGAAGTCTGAGAACATGATGTGCAGTTCGATTTCTGATGAAACGATTTCTGCCTGGCTTCTTGATTGTGCTGTAATGTTTTTTTGGACCCAGATGTAGAACATGAGGAACATGAAGGCTATGCCGAATAGTGCGAAGATGAATTTCAGTCCGCGCAATTGCGTTGCGCCTTTTTTATGTTGGCCTAAGTGCATATTGGTGTGGGTAGTATTCTTCAATTTCGAGTTTTTTGGTTGAACCTTTGACTGTTATTCTGCGTATTTCTGTATAGCCGAGGTATCTGAATGGCGCGATGGGTTTGGCGATGTTGTAGAATGGTTTTTGGTAGTATGCTTCTGCGCCGTCTATACTGACTTTGTATGCCATTTGTTTGAGCGTGACTGTCTTGTTAATTTCTGATAAGTCATCTGTGTAGTCAAAGGGCGAGGTTCTGCCTGTGAACATGTTGGTTGCCCATAATTGCGAGTTTAATTGTCTGGCCTGGATTGCCTCGTCTAACGGCACTGGCTGGAGGCTTTTTTCCATTAGTGCTTTGGGCATTAGGACTAGTGCGATGACAACGAACATGGTGAGTGGGAAGTAGAAGAATGCGAACCAGAATACGTCCTCTGATTGCCCTTTTTTTCCGGAAGGGAAAAAAGGACCAGCCGGGCTGTGCTCGGCGCGCGCGCGTTTATTCCACGCCATATTTTTCCACTCCTTTGTAGATTTGCAGTGCGAGTTGTTTGTCTTCTTTTAGTATGCTGTCTGCTTTTTGCGAGTTGCCTAGTTCTAGCAAAACTGCCGGGCGCGTTCCTCTGATGACTTGTTTTGGGTCGTTGTCTGGTATTAGGTCGAAGTTGACTGGTATTGGTCTCACTGGTATTTTGAATCTTGTTGTGATTTCGTTGAGGATTTCGCAGGCGAGGCGTTTGCTTTCCGGCGTGGGGTTGTAGTAGGCTTTGACAACGTCCTGATTGTCTGCCCTGTTGCCAATGTGGAGTGAGATGAGTGCGTCGCCTGTTGTTTTTTGTCTGATGTCAATTGGAATGGGCTCTTCTCGGTCTCTGGTAAGGACAAATCGTGTTCTGCCTGCTTTGAGCGAATTGGCAAGTTTAAGGACATAAGCTGACTCGGCGGTTCCTCCGGCAAGTTTGTATCCTTCGTCTCCTGCTGCTGTTGTAGCGTCATAGCCGTGTCCTGGGTCAAGTACTATTTTTTTGAGTTTTACTCCTTTAGGCGTATCACAGGTTAGCAGGTAGGGGCTTGGCACGTCTGCTGGTTTTGCCGTGCCGTATAACTTGCCGGTTTTGTAGAGTTTTAGTGGCCCGATGGTTGGCATGTTTTGTCTTGGGCTGAATTCTCCGCCGTTGAACACAAAGTCTGGGTCGTGTGTAAATAGGAAAATGCTGGTTTCTTTGCCGCGTTCTTTGGTGTAAACTTTTGTGCCTTCAAAGAAGAGCGTGTACGCTCCGGCTTCGTCTATTTCTCTTTCTGCGTTTATGTCTGTGCCGAGTGCTTGGAGTGCTTGCAAGTTAAAGCCTAGTCCGGTGATGTAGAGTTGCCTGACGTACGCTTCATTGCTTGCTATTTGCATTACTGCATAAATTAAGCTTAGGAATACTACTCCTAGACCGAGTGCCATGATGAAGACTGGCGGAAGGACGAGTTTTGCTTGTGCTCGCCTCGAAAAGCGTAGCTTTTCGTGGCTCGAAAACGCGAAGTGTTTTTGTCGTTTCATACTTTTGCGACCGACAGCTGGCTGCCCTTTGATGTGCAGTCAATGCCGACTCTGACAAAATCTCCTCTTTTTACGACAAACTGTGTGCTGGCTCCTGGGCATAGTTCTTCCCCGCAGGTGTCGAGTTTGCATTCGGGTTTTGTCTCTATTATCTTGCAGGTTTCTTTTTTGTTGTCTGCAATTACGTAGTACATGCATATGCACGTTCTCCCTTTGCATTTGGGCGGCGGCACGACTGCTGTGTCTTTTTGCGGGTAGAATACTACTTGGAAAAGGTCTTCCGAGACAATAGGAACTGTAAATGATGCCTGGCCTTTGACTTTGCCGTTTTCAAAATCTTTCATAAGGCTTTTTGACGCGTCAAGTATTCTTTTGAAGTCATTGTCTTGGGGCGTCCTTTGGGTTGCGTTATAGATAATTGCTATTAGGCCTACGACAATGGCAATCACGAGAACAACTTCTAAAAGCCCTTTGAGGATTTCAATAAGCCATTCATAAGAAAGCATTTGCCCCTTTTTCATATATTTAAAAGAAGGAAATGGCTATTTAAAGATTGCTTTAAAATCTTGAACAGCAGTCTGGTTTGCTTGAGGGGTCTTTTCCGCAGTCTAACCATCCTCCTGCAGGCGTCGTGATTGTTTTGTCAGCTCCTGACTTGTCTTTGCATTGGCCTGACTCTACGCAGTATCTTCCCATCACCAGTGAGGCGCACTTGTTTGGTGCGATATCTGCTTCTTCGCTGATGACATCAAGTTTTTTTCCGCTTTTTGAGACTTGTTGTTGTGCGAAGATGATGAGGATTATTAGGATTATGAGGCCGAGGACTATGGCTATTATTGTGCTGGTCGCCATCTCAATTGCTTTTTTGTTGCTCATGGTCTGAAAGTTATGCTCTTTGTATATAAATTTTTAGTCACAACTGCTGTCCGGTGTTGTTGTGAGGAATACGTCGTCGCAGCTTCCGGTTTTTGTCCAGCCTTGGTAATCATAGCAGAGTGTGAATTCTCCTGCTGTTGATGTGATTGGTTTTCCTACTTTCCATTCGTAGTTTTGACCGCAATACCAGTCGCTGTACTTGACTGTTTTGCCTACTTGCCCTTTAGTGTCGAGGGCGTTTCTGAACGCTGCTTCATCTATTGAATATTTGATTTTTGATGCGTCTATAGTGTAGCAGCACTTTATGGTGTTTTTGTGGATGTATTGCCCGTCTTTGTAGCAGTCTACGACTGCTTGTGCGAGCGTGCTTGTGCCGTCTGCTTGGTCTGTTTCTGAGAGCACTATTTTTTTGCAGGCCGCTCCGACTGTAGTGCCGGAAATAATTACTGTTTCCATTTTTGAGGGGAAGAATTTGCTCCAGAGTTTTTTGAATACGGTTTCTTCTGTCTTTTTTTGCTGCTGTCCGACAAATATTGCAACTATGATTATCATAGTGACTGCTAGTCCTAGGTAGAGCAATAGGCTTCCTGCGACTGCTTTCTTGTTCATGGTAGTTCGCTGATTACTTCTACTCCTGCTCGTCCTGATCTGAGCGCCAGCCATATTAGGAATATGAGCAACAGCAGTGCTAATACCATTCCTACTATGACTGTCAATCCTGGCATGTCTGCCTTTTTTCCTACGCTATGATGTCTGTGCATCCAAGGCCTCCTTGATCTGGTGGTTTTTGAAGGAATTCATATGGTTGTAAAACTAGCGCTCTTATCGGCTGGTCGGCTGTTGCTGCGTAAGTGACAGCGCCTGCTGTGGCGCCGACAAGT
>CAYSMN010000066.1:0-4702 GCA_964432255.1 uncultured Methanosarcinales archaeon
CGCTTGACGATAAAGTTCTTAACGAGAGGCTCGTCAATTTGACGGTTGACGGTCTTGAAACTGTTCATATGGCAAGTGAGCGTATTGCTGAAGGTAATTTCCCAGAAGACCATAAAAAGATAGCCTCTGCTTATATTCGCGATCATGACCAATGTCTTATGCAGCAGCGTCCTTCTCCCGAGTTGCGTGAAAGCTTTGGATATATTGCTGGCATAATGACAATGTATGCTAGAAGTCCTGCTCATAATCTTCTTAATTTTGTAAAGGGTACTTCTGCTGCTGGTGGATTGTATGGTTTGATTAGTATGTTGGTGGATGTTGCCACTCATAAGGATCCGAACTTGTCGACTATTACAGCTTGTATTGGTCTTGCGGGTTTTGCTCTTTCTCATCAGCTCCAGGACTATCTTGATATGCGTGAAGTCAAAAGCTTAAGTGCAGATGCAAAGCAGGTTGCTGATGCGCCTGATGATATTTGGAAGGTAGCTTTATCAATATTGTATGATAAGAAGTTTGGAAGGGATTATAGTGACTGAGCTTATTGGGCACGGAGCTGAGGCGAAGTTGTTCAAGATAGATGGCAGAGTTGTCAAGGAGCGCCCTGTGAAAGGTTATCGCATTCCATTTATTGATGAAAAGCTTAGAAAGCTGAGGACAAGAAAGGAGGCTAAAATATTGGAGGCATTGCACAAACTGAATGTTCCTGCTCCGTTATTGTTGAAAGTGTGTGATGAGTCAATGAAGATTGACATGTCGTTCCTTGACGGTCCGAAAGTCAGAGATGTGATGTCAGTCAAGCTTTCCAGAGAAATCGGCCAGAAAGTCGGCTTGTTGCACAAGAATGATATAATTCACGCAGACCTCACTACTTCAAACATGATTCTAAAGGATGACAAAATCCATTTGATTGATTTTGGTCTTTCTTTCATCAGCAAGAAATTGGAAGACAAAGCAGTAGATTTGCACTTGCTTGATAGAGCGTTGGAAAGCAGGCATCATGAGATGTATGATGAGTGTTTGAACGAAGTTTTGCAAGGCTACAAGGAAACCAATCCTGAAGCAGCTGCTGTCCTGCAGCGTTTGGAAGTTGTTCAAAAACGCGGAAGAAATAAAAAGCAATAGTTATTCTACTCATAATAGAGGTGATAATTATTTTCATTTACGACATTCCTGGCTGGATTGGCGCAATTCTTATCGTGCTCGCGTTTTGGTTATTAACTCATAAAGTCGTGCACTCTCACTCGCGAGCTTATCTCAATTTGAACCTAGTTGCAGGCCTGCTGCTCGCTTATGACGCCTACATTCACCAGACCTATGCTGGTCTCGCAATCAACATAGTTTGGATTGGTATTGCCTTGTATGGTCTGGGCTGGGCGCACAGGAGAAAATCGCCGAAGTTGAAGCGATAACTTAAGCACAGAAATTCTTTTATATTGACTTGTTTGGCTTTCAAAGTAATGGGGGAAGAAGTTAAAGAGGCGTGCGGCGTTTTTGGTGTCTATGGCGATCTGAATGCGGCTCATACTGCTTATCTTGGGCTTTATGGGTTGCAGCACCGTGGCACTGAAAGCTGTGGTATTGCTTCTAGCGATGGCATTGAAATTTATTTGGAAACAGGCATGGGTCTTGTTCCTGATGTTTTTTCCAAAGGTCATTTTGTTAACGGAAACAGCAAGTTAAAGGGTCATATCGCGATTGGCCATGATCGTTATTCGACTACTGGCAGTTCTTGCATTGAAAACGCCCAGCCGATTGTGCTTGATACGAAATTTGGCAAAGTGGCGATTGCCCATAATGGAAATCTGACGAATACCGAATCTTTGAAGAGCAGTTTGGAGGGTATTGCGTACCAGTCAACTACTGACAGCGAGGTTATTCTTCATCTTATTAACCGTTCTAAGGCTGATAATTTGGAAGGTGCTATTGTTGACGCGCTGGGCCAAATTAAGGGTTCTTATTCTTTGGTTATCAGCAGCAGTAATGCCTTGTATGTTGCGCGCGACCCGAATGGGTTCAGGCCATTGCTGGTTGGCCGTCGCGGCAGTGCGGTTGTTGCCGGTTCTGAGGAATTTGCTTTTACAATGGCTGACGCTGAGTATCATCGTGAGGTGGAGCCTGGCGAGCTGCTTGTTGTTGATGCCGACACTATTGGCAGCGGCACTGGTTATCGCAGCAGGCAGTTTGCCGATCCATCGCGCATCAAGCTTACGCGCTGTTTGTTGGAGGGAGTATATTTCGCGCGTCCTGATCATCATATTAATGGTCTTGTCGTCGCAATGATGCGTCGTAGGTTTGGTCAGAAATTGGCTGGAGAGCATCCTGTTGATGCTGATATGGTTTCTCCTATTCCGGATTCTGGCAATTATGCCGCGCTTGGATACTCCGAAGAGAGCAAAATCCCGTTTGATCTTGCATACGTGAGGAGCCATTTCGGCGGCAGGACATTCATGCTTCCCGATCAGGCTGACCGTGAAGCGGCAGTTAAAGCTAAATTGGCGGCAGTCAAGGAATTAGTGGATGGCAAACGCATTATCGTGGTTGATGACAGTATTATACGAGGTACAACTTCACGAAATAGAATTAGATTGCTGAGGGACGCAGGTGCCAAAGAAGTGCATTTGCGCATCAGCTGTCCTATGACAAAGCATCCTTGTTTTTACGGTTTTGATTTCTCAACTTATGAAGAGCTTATCGCCTGGAAGAAAAATAATGATGTTGAAGAAATTCGCAGGCATGTCGAAGCCGATACGCTTGGCTTTTTGAGCCTTGAAGGCATGCTTGAAGCTGCCGGAGGAAAAGATTGGTGCACTGCCTGCTGGACTGGCAAATATCCTGTTACTCCTGAGGACTTTAATGCGGGATTGCTGAAGGGAAAAGTGGTTAAATAATTTCTGAATACGCGAAGAAATCATCCACTTTCTTGATATCCGCGTCTAGAATTGCTGCTGGCGGAAAATATGTGTGCTTGTGTTCTGTAAATATTATTTGTGATCGGAAAGACAGCAGACTATCACTGAAAGTATTTCGCAAATCCTGCAGCAATGCCTGGTAATGTACTGGTGATGTTGCCCAGACGCATGCTTGGATGTTGTATTTTCCTACTATTTTCGCGCAATAGTTGATGTGTTTGTTCATCTGGATGTATGTCTCGATTTTTTTGTTTAGGGCGGGGTTCATGTCGAATTTCAAAAACAAATAGTACATTGAAATGCCGAGTTTTGTCATGTCGATGATGCCGCGGTAGCCTTTGATGATGCCGTTTTTTTCGTAATTCTTTTTTCGGAGCCTGACGGCTTCTTCTGATAAATCTACAAGTTTCCCAAGCTGTGAGTTTGTCAGGCTTGCGTTTTGTGATAAAGCGTATAAAATCAGTTTATCTTTGTCGTCAAGTTGTATTTTTTCCGGTGAAGTAAATTCTTTCATCAGGGCTTCGGAAAGCGGCACCATTTTGTTGGCAAAAATGCCGCGATATGTATTCTTCATCTCTGTTTCATAGGGAAATAGGTCATATTCCTGCAAATTCTTGCCAAAAGCATGCTCCATTGAGCTCATGAAGTCTGCCAAATCGTGCGGTGTTCGGGTGAGAAAACTCGTTCCGATGTCGTACTCGCCTCCAAGTGATGCCGCCCACATGACATAGGGGCTTTTGACAAAGAATTCTTTGGCTGTTTTTAGCACTTGTTCGTCGAGTTTTGAAAACCGTAAGTACATGATATACGCGGTGTGGTAGAATTTTGTCATGTCAACGCGCGCTACAATTCGTGATAAAATCCCGCGTTGCTGCAGTCTTTTGAGGCGGTAGGCTGCCACTTCCCGTGAAACGCCAACTTGTTTTGCCAGCTGCCGTAATGGTATGCCTGCGTTGTCAGTAAATGCTTCCAAAATCTTTTTGTCCTTTACGTCGAGTACTGTTCCCATAATCTCCCCTTTCTACCTGTAGTCACGAGAAACCAAGTCTTCTATTAATTTCTTTTGTTTTTTGTAAAAATTCCTGAAAAAAGTGTTTTATATGGCAAGTCCAATTGTGTTTTCATAAGGAAAAACAGGTAAAGGGTGATGCGAATGAACTTTGTTGTGAGAGATCCAGTTGAGTTCCAGAAGAGGTTCAACACTACAGTTGAGCAGGCAAAAACATCTGCGAGAAACCTGGTTGAGTTGTTTAATCGGTTGGAAACATTGGGCGAGGACTGTGTCGGCATGAAAGTCTCGCTTGGAGGAAAGCCTTTTGTCGTCGAGAGAGATGGAGACACGTTTATCCTTGTGGAAGACTCGCGTTATTGAGTAATGATGCCGTGCTTGTGAAGTTCTTGTTTCCACATTTGCCCGACGCGCACCAAGTCTGCTGAGAATTTGGAAGAAACCTTGTACGTCTTCTTGTACAGGTCGTAATCGATTAACCCCATTGCTTTCATCGGCGTCAGTATTCTGTCGTAGAATTGTCTTTTGTTATAAGACAATTTTACTTTCTTTCCTTTGTATGGCGGCTCGTCGAGAATGCATTCATATTTTGCTTCGTGCAGTTGCGTAGCGAAAAGGCTCATGTCCGTCTTGGAAATCTCGCCTTTGCGCGCAACCATGAATTTAATCAGTTCCTTGGCGACGATTTTCTGCTGGTTTGTAGAGAAAATTATTTCGTAGATGTCTTCAGGTAAGTTGAATCTGTCGAATAAGATTACCATTGTTGTTATACCACTCCCAGTGT
>CAYSMN010000067.1:0-4653 GCA_964432255.1 uncultured Methanosarcinales archaeon
GACATCGAAGACAGAACACCAGTCTTTGACGCAGACGCAAATGTTACTTATGTAAAAAAGCTCAGCATCAAAATACCAGACGACGCTGACGAAGACGATTACAAACTCAGAGTCGTTATTTCTGACAGATTCGGCGAAGAAAGAGTGGCAGATTTCAACTTGAAAATCGACGTTCCACGAAACGCATTGAAGATTCAGGACGTTGTTTTGAACCCATCAGGCTCAGTCCGCGCAGGAAGCGCATTACTTGCAACAGTAAGAGTAGAAAACAAAGGAGAAAAACAGCAAGATGACGTAAAAGTCACTGTCAGCATCCCAGGCCTAGGCGTATCAGGCACGGAATTCATAGAAGAAATAGAAGACGGCGACGAAGAAGAAGAAACAGAAGAAATATTCCTCAGAGTGCCAAAGTGCGCCAAAGCCGGCAACTATGACGTCATTGTTGAAGCAGAATTCTCACAAAAACACAAAAAAGTCTCGCAAAGAAGCACCATTGCTGTCCTTGCTGACGACACCTGCGACGAAGACAAAGCACCACAAAGCTCAATCACATTGGGCAACCAGATGCAGAGCGTCCTTGCAGAACAAACAGCAATATTCCCAATCACTGTAACGAATGCGGGCAAGACCAGCAAGACGTTTATGGTAAATGTGCCAACCTCAGACTGGGCAATCGTGACAATCACGCCAACCAGCATGCTTGTCGTGCCAGCAGGCCAGACACAGACCGTCTTTGTCAACGTACTCGTTGGCGAAGAAACGCCAGCAGGCGCACACTCGCTCACTGCAACAGTCAGCTCAGGAGACACTTCACAAGAGTTGACCCTGACGACAACCGTGCTTGAGCAGAAATCAGGCGCTAAGGGAGTCTTTGAGGTCATACTCATAGTTCTCGTGGTCCTGCTCGTCATCCTCGGTATCGTCCTCGGCATTGCACACTTGCGCGGCAAGGACCAAACCGAGACGTACTACTGAATTTGAACGATTTTGGGGGGACAATGCAGCGCACAGTCATATTATTTTTACTTATCGCATTACTTCTTCCAAGCGTCAGCGCCCAAGATTTCTTAGCCTTCGGAGACATGACAGTTAATGCAATACCCTGCGGCAACACTGTCAGAAACGTCACAATACAAAACACACGCGACACACAATCAACATACAGCCTAAGCGTAGATGGAGACGCCAGTGATTATGTCACCTTCTCCACACTCGGCTTTGTCCTTGATCCGGGCCAGTCGGCAGTAATCAACACATTCTACAACATCCCTTGCACAGTCCGACCAGGAACATACAAAACAGACCTCTACTTCACCGATGGAGAAATAGAAAAAATCCTCACACAAGAGGTCATTGTCGCAACACCAGACAACATCAACGTCACCATACAGCAAAACAGCGCCGTAATCGCGCCCTGCGAAACAGCAGGATACACTTTAGAGCTTAACAACCCGCTAAACTTCACCGAGATATATTCTATAAGCGCATCAGGGCACCCGAACACACACATCAGCGAGAAAAACGCAGTCCTGCTCGGCGACGAACGCAAAAACATCATAGTCTCAGTAACACCAGATGACTGCACCCAGTCGGGCACATTCCCGCTCACCGTTGAAATAGACAGCGACAAATCAAACCAGCACAAAGAATTCACCCTCGAACTCATCATCAAATCAACAGACATTCCTATCCTCGCAGAAGGCATTGACAGAATCAGAACAGCCTACGAAGACAGCACAGCAGAACTGGCAGTAGAAAACAGCGGAGACAGAACAACCCAGTACAGTTTATCTGTTGACGGAGCACCATGGGCAACCATAAGCCCGAGCACCGTCAGCTTAAATCCAGGGCAATCAAAAACCATCGCGCTCAGGCTAGCGCCGACAAAAGACACTCCACCAGGAACACACCCAATCACGCTCTTCGCAACAGTCGAACAAACCGGCATAAGATACAGCAAAGACATAGCAATTGCCTTACGACCAGAAACGCTCTTTGAAAAAAATCCGGCACTCATTGTCGCCATAATTATTGTCGTCATTGCACTCATCGCAGCAGTTTACTACTTGATCAGGTATTTCCGCAGCCCGGCCTTCAAAGGAAGACTCCAACGCTGGAAAGAACAACGAGCAGCACGCAAAAAAATACTAGCTCAAAAACGCGCAGAACTCCTCAAACGCAAACTTGAACAGCAGCGCAAAGAAATGGAGCGCAAACAAGCAGAACGCGAACGCCTCAAAAAACAAATGGAGCGAAAAGTTGAGAAGGCATTCAAGAAAGACTATCATGTTGTCGCGAAAAAAGACCTCATTGTAGGCAAAACAAGAACAAACAAAGCTAAAACTCTTGCCATAATTCTTGGAATAATAATATTCGTACTAATAGCCGCGGCCTGGAGCCTCATCGCGCCAAATATGGCATACGTCATACTCGGCATAGCCCTCCTCGCAGTCATTTACATCGCAAAACAACTCGCACGCAACCGCGTCATAAGAATAAGCTGGAAATACCTGCCAGAAAACACTGAAAAAACAATCAACGCGTGGAAAAAAGGCCTTTCATTACTCAGCCTCACTTCAGAAAAAGCCATCAAAAACTTCAAACTCGCCCTAAGAAAGACGCGCGCAAAAGCAGCGCCATCACCAGCAGTCTACCAAACATTCCTCTTCAAGACAAACGCGCCGGAAGACGCGCTCGACACGAAAGCAACCTTCAGCATATCAAAACACTGGCTTGCGCGCAAAAACATAGAGCTTGATGACGTCAGACTGGCACGCTACTCAAACCAGACCTGGAACACCATATCTCTCAAAAAGACAGGAGAAAGCAAAGAAGCTATATTCTTCACCGCAGACATCAACAAATACGGCACGTACAGCTTATTCGCACGCGCCAAAAAACAACCAATGCCTGTATCACACAAGCTCACATGGATATTCGTCGGCATTGCGCTTTTAATCGCCATCGCAATCGCGCTTTCACCGCAGCCGCAAATCACGCGCGGAATCCCGCCACAAGCCTGGCAGCAAGACATGGTCCACAACCTTGACCTCAGCAACTACTTCAAAGACCCCGACGATGACAAGCTCGCATTCAGCACAACAGAAACAAAACATATCACAATCGACATTGCCGGAAACACGGCCTACCTGACACCAGAAACAGGCTGGACTGGCGAAGAACGCGTACGCTTCATAGCAGACGACGGAAAAGGCGGCATCATGACCAGCAACACAGTGCCTTTGCGCGTCCAAAAAGTCCTCATTCCAGCAAAAGTACAGCCATACATCGCAATTCTCCTGGCAATAATTGCCATCATACTTCTCATTTGGAGCGTTAGAGTATCACAAAAGAAGAACTAGTTCGTACAGCATACCAACAGCAAATAACACAATCAACGCTCCATAGCCAAGCCAATTGATTCTGATTTGATATTCAGGCTTTCTATCAGAACGCTTTCTAGCAGCAGCGTGCATAAGAACGATAGTAATGCCAGTAATTCCTCCAGCAAACACACCCGCAATCTCAAGCACGCCAACAAAAGAACGCGCACCAATAGAAATCAAAAACAAAGGAATTGCAGCAGTCAAAGCCCAGGCCTCCCAACGCGGAAGCCTGAAGTCCAAATGATACGCTTGCATCAACGCATAACCCAAAGCAAAAAAGGAAGTTGCCATTGCAGCAACAGCAAACAAGTGCAGCAAGACAAACGCAATACCGCCAAGCTTTGCAGCAACACCAACAGTTGCCAACTCAGTAGTAGAAGCACCAGTCACACCAATAACAGCACTAGTAAACAAAGCATAAACAACAATCGGAATAACAGAACCAACAATAATCGCCTGCTTAGTTAACAACTTGCACTTCTTCATCTCCTCACGCATCTCAGGAACAGCAGCAGTACCAGTAAAAGCGAACAAAATAACGCCATAGGGAATCAACAAACGCGTCCAAGAAAAGCCAACCCAGTTATCAAGACTAAAATGGGGCGAAGAAAACAAAAACGCAGCAATAACTGCAAACAACGCAAGTATCAACAAGCCAATCACCAGCTCAAAACGCTCCAAAAACTTCAAGCCGCCAAAAATCATTCCAGACATCACCACATAAAACAAAAGCGCCCACACCCAACGATAACCGCCAAAAACAGCCGACAAACTCTCACTAACACCCAAAGTGTAAGCCACTAAAGCGCCATACACTCCAATCACCATACTGGCCATCATCCAAAACTTGCCAGGCCTGCCCAAATATTTCTCAGCGTAACCAACAAGCTGATGGCATGCATTTGAACGTAAAGTAACCTCGCCTAACAACAAATGAATAACCAACACAGCAACACCCAAGACCACCAGAACAAGCATTCCAGTCCAAAAACCGGCAAACATGACAACATAAGGAATGGCAAAAATACCTGCACCAATAACGCAGCCCATCAAAGTGGCAACGCCTTCGTAAAACGATCTGGGAAACTTCATACTGGCCTCTTTTTTACCAGATAAGCTATTGCTTGTTTTTAAAATGTGTGTACGAAACTTTTAAATACGCTCGTAATCGACGAAACACTTACGGGGAGATAGTTTAACCTGGCTAGAATTGGCGGCTCCAACCCGCTAGATCTGGGTTCAAATCCCAGCCTCCCCACTTTATTTT
>CAYSMN010000068.1:0-4646 GCA_964432255.1 uncultured Methanosarcinales archaeon
TGGGTGCCAACAACGCATTCGATACAGCCGATACTCAGAGATGAACAAAAAACAGAACTACTTGATGCAGATTATTACAAAGCAGAAATCGAACGATTACAAAAATACGAGCAACACTTAGACACGTTCTTCCCAAAACCAGTCCTAGAACTCGTTGGAAAAGAATTCCCAGGACGCTACCAGCCAGCCACGATTTTCTTCGCACAACTACCCATGCTGCACGAAATCGTCGAGCAAGCAATCGACAAAGGAAACCCTGATGACGTACGCGCGGCATACGACGCAGCATTCAGGGCTTTACAACCATCCATCGAACAAAACGGCGGCATCGTCCTGAAACTGTACAAGGATAAGGTTATTGCAGGCTTTGGTCTTCCTCACGTCGAAGAAAAAGCAGTACGGCACGCAAGACGCATGCACCGAGAACTTTCATACAAATGGAAAGATGACGAGCTTCTGCGCCTCGCGCACAAATACCACGCAGAACACCAGCCCTTCCTGGTTGGCGCAATCCACCACGGACGCAATATATTTACTGGCGTCCTAGGCACTGAACAACGACGCGGGTACGACTTACTTGGAGATGACGTCAACATAGCAGCGCGACTAGCAGCAGAAAGCATGTCAACAGAAGACACAGACTTGCGCGGACCAGTCCGAATCATTTACAGCAAAGACGCTTTGTCACAAGACAGAGAAGTAACCCTTGTAACCAAACGCGTTACCAGTTTTATACCAAAAGGCAAAACACAAGAATTCAGCGGGCACGTGATTACCTCAGAAGAAGAGAAACAAGGCAAAGCGCTAATCGGCAGAGACAAAGAAGTCAAACAATTAGACGAACTCGTTAACGGCTTATTTACTGATAATCAATCACGCACAGTACACATTTCCGCACCACCAGGCTACGGAAAAACAGAGCTTACTAAAGTGCTGATTGAGCAATTCAAAGCGAAACAAGGAGACGTTTACTTTGCTAATTCTCTTGAGTATGCGCGAGACGTGCCAGACCACGTCATGCAAGGCCTTGTCAAAAACTATCTGGGCTTGAAAGAAGGACAAACCAAAGAAGAACTTGCCAAGATTTTAAATGCGAAGGTGAAAGAAGACAAGCGCTACATTGTCAACCAATGGCTCTCAATCGGACTTGACTATACCGGACCCGCGTTAAGCCCCAGCCAATTATCAGAAAAACGCCTCGAAACACTCACAGAAATGCTAAATACTGGCAAGAAAACGCTTGTTGTTTTGAATGACATTCATTGGGCAGACGCAGATTCACTTCTCAAATGGCAAAAATTAACAGAAAACTTGAAAAGAAACGTTTTATTCGTGACCAACTACCGCAACACAGACCTGCCAGATGCACACAAACCAATTGTCGAAAAAGGCCTGCACATCAAGATAGCAGAATTTGATGAAAAAGGCACTGCACAACTCCTTGAACGACTCATCAATGCAGCGCCTGAACAAAAACTCATCGAACTCACTTATACACAAAGCAAAGGAGTGCCTCTTTATATCGAAGAAGTAGCCGCATTCTTATTACAAGAACAACTCATTCAAAACGGCAAACTTACTAAAAACGTTTCTGAGATTAGGCTGCCTGGAAGCATACAAGACATTATATTAGCACGTTATGATAAATTGAAAGAAGAAGTATTTGGAACAGATGCTCGCCGATACTTGGAATTCTCTTCAGCCATGTACGGTGACGAATGGAGCAAAGACTTCCTCAACATCAAAAACAAGGATGCTGTTTTGAAACTACTCGTCGAACGAGGCTTCCTCAAAGCCAACGGCACAATCGGCTGGCACCACAACCTCACCAAAAAAGCCATTTACGGCAACATCAGACCAGAAGTAAGAAAGCGCCAACACGAAATCATTGGCAGATTAATAGAGACGAGATACAATGTCAAGAAAGACCAGAACGCGCTCAACCAACACTTGCTGGAACTAGCGCATCATTTTGAGAATAGCGCGGATTTGGAGAAGGCAGGGGAGTATAATTACTTAGCAGCAAAGATGTTCGTGGATAATAATGAAAGTGATACTTCACTTAAGTTTGTAAAAAAGGTAGAATTAATTTATCAATCCATGCAAAATCCAACGCCTGCAGCAAAGAAATTCCATGGCTTTGCTAAAAATACTAAAGCTCTGGCACTACAAAAGCTAGACAAGATTGATGAGGCTTTAATCGCTTATGATGACGCATTTGCTTATGTTCCTGGAATGTTAGAAGCCGACCGCGATGAACTTCTTATTAAACTTCATGTTAATAGAGGCGCACTTTTGAGAGATATTCTTGGTAATACAGAGCGTGCAAGAGAAGATTATGAGCATGCCGCAAATCTTGCTTCCAAAATTGGGCGCTGGGATTTTGAATGTGTTGCATTGCTGAATAAATCCTTATGCCAGGAAGATGAGGAAAGAATAGCCACAAATCTTAGAGTCCTGGAAATCTTTGAATCAGCAAAAAAACAAGGAAAAACCTCAGAGTGGTCTGTTTTACCCGCAACAGCATACATAAATCTTTGCCATCCTTATATAAAGAAAAAAGAATTTTCAAAAGCTGAAGGAGCTGCACATAAGGCATTAGAAATTTCTCGTAAAATAAACCATGCAGAAATAGAAGTGCGAAGTCTGGCTAGTCTTGCTAATATGGCCACGGATCAAAATAGCTATGCACCGGCTCGCCAAAGATTTGAAGAAGCGGAACGCGTTGTAAAGCGCCTTAAAAATGTAGAACTGATGTCTATGGTTTACAGCCACTGGGTTGATATGGAAACTAAAGCAAACAATTTGAATCATGCACTTTACCTGGTTGAAGAATGGTTGAAACTGGATATGTCTGAGGATCGTCGACAAAAAATAGAAAAGAAAAAAGAAGAAATTCTTAAATTACGGTCGTCTTCTTAGTACGAAGACGAAAATTCCGATTACAATCAAGGCCGCAATTGCTAGTGCAGCAATTCCTCCAGGACTGTTTTCCAATTCTCCAAATACTGCTGCGCCAGTAATGCTGCCAAGCGTTAAAGAACCCGCCGCATCATTAAATACAAAAGCGTTCTGCGTATTCTGCAGATTTGAATTTGGAAGGTCAACGCTAATTACTGCCTTACCATCGCTTGCACCAGCACCTGGCGACAGTACTGTGGGTCTATAAACAGTTCCTGCAGTTACTGGGCCAGTGTATCCCCAGAGTGTGAACTCAGCCAATCCCACTGATAGTGGAATGGGTGCGCCACAAGAGAAGAATGGTGCATGGGGCACGGTAACTCCTACAGGAGGCGTTAACGCTCCAAACCACCCATCTGTGACGGAATCTTTATCAAACACAATTTCAAAAGTTATGCTCCCTACTCCAGGAGATGTAACAGTCGTGGCTCCAACGTCAAATCCTTGTGCAAGTGTACCGATAGCAGGTTGTTGAGCTTCAAATAGCACTGGCGGACAGGCCAAAGTGGCAGTCTTCCAAGGTATAGCTGTACTGCCGAAAAGCGATGTGCGTCCTCCAAAGTTCTTTGTGGTCTGTTGTGTCGCTTGAACGCTTACTGTTACAACAGTATTATCAGTCTTTGGTACCTTGATAGTTACGGGATAAGTCGCGCCCTCCGGTAAGGTGTATGACGCGCCAAAAATTACCTGACCGTTAACCGCATTTGATTGACTTGATGATAATATTGCTCCAGGTATACTGATTGTGGGCAGTCCTGCACCAGCGGTCGTAATCTTCAACGCCGCTTCCTCATTCAAGACAAATCCTACGCCCTGTAAATCATTAACGTTGAGTGTGTATTCATCAAAGCCAACATCAGGGGTCACTGCGGTTGGGACAAGCTCGATCTCAGAAGGCGGCTGTCCGACAGGCGGCGGTACCCCTGGGCAAGTACAAGTGCCAGCTCCGTCGCAATGACCAAAGCTATCATCAAAGCATGGGCACGGAGTGGAGGCGCCTAAAAATAGGTGCATAGTAACACCTAATGCGTCACAAATATCTTGCGTGCAATCGTTTCCATCGTCAGTACCACGGGTGAATTGTGCCGCAAACCGGCAACTTGTACAACACGGGCCACCGGTGTCGCATTGTTCGCTGACTTCCACAATGCCGTTTCCACAGAATGGTTGTGCTGGTCCTTTTTGGCAGTTTTGTTTTATGCAGTCTATTGCTTCTGTTTCTGTTCCGCTGATAGCAAAGCAGCCAATTACCCAATTAGCAATACTTGTTCCCTGCAATATGTTTGCTGCAATGAGCTTATTCTGCTGGTCAGCGTTGTCAAATGGCGGAGTAAGTACGTGCGGGAATACTGGAGGGAATGAACTAGTTGGGAAGGTTGGCACGTTGCCGCCTATGTCGTCTGTCGGGTCAGAAATGAACTTGTTGAACTCGTTCATTTTGAACACGAGTGCGTCCTGGAGACACTGCTCTTCGGGTGTTACAAAGTTTGTGTCGACGTCATCAATTGGACCGCCTCCACCAAATGTCATACCACATTCAGCAGCCACATCAGCCCAGAACGGTGCGAGTTGCTGGCACTCGTTGAAGAGTGCGTTGAGCGTTTTCACATTACTCGTCCATGAGTTGACCGGCTGAGTATTGCACGTGAACTGGTTCACCTGGAAGAACTTCTGAGCATTTTCAT
>CAYSMN010000069.1:0-1109 GCA_964432255.1 uncultured Methanosarcinales archaeon
CGGCTGGTCGGCTGTTGCTGCGTAAGTGACAGCGCCTGCTGTGGCGCCGACAAGTAAGGTTGCTCCGCCGAGTGCAACATATCCGAGTGGATTCCAGGCATTTATTACGCCAAAAGCACCTAAAACGAGAGCTCCTCCTGCTGCAAGGGTTGCGCCTATTGGTGCCCAGAGTCTGGCAGCCCATGATCGCCATTGTTCGACATATGTGACTGATAGTGGAAGGTTGGTTGTAAATGCAAGGTGCGGCGGCTCTGCTTTTATACCTGTTCCGTCATAGACATAATCATAGTAGGTTGTTTTGTAATAGGGTTCGACATTCATCCAGTTGTAGAGCGACAGGGCGACAAAATTGTTTGACGGAGTTGTTTTGAGTGAGACTGGCAAATCATCTGAGAAACTGATTACGCTGCACGTAATGCAGAAAACTCTTTGGGAGGCTTTGAATCTGGTTACAATGTCAAGTTTTCCGTGCCAGACTTTGTCCCAGCATTGCTGCATTTTTTTCGCCACTATGGAGTCAAGTGCCCATTCGTTTAATGCATCGTATGACGGCCTGTTGCCGGATAGAGGGAATTTTTTTGCGGCTTCTAAGTAATATACGTTGGGCGTTGCTGCTGCCAGTCCTACATATCCTGATTCCTCGGGGGGCGCTAGGCTGTGGTATTTTGTTATGCGTTTATTTGCAAGCCTGTGTAATTTGCTGAGCATGTCCGAGTCAACCGTTGTGTATTCTGCTTGGCATCCGATTGGTATTTCACCAAATCCCATGGTGACTTGTTTTGTCAGTGCTGCTAGGAACAAGTTCCAGTTGCACTCTCCGGTTTTGCCTGCGCTTTTCATCAAGCCGCTGAGTGCCGGCCACAGGACGAGTAAAAAAACAAGAGCCGACATTGTAATTGCGACAATTTTTACAAATGTTGACATTTGGGCCTTTCTTGAAAAGCGTTGCTTTTCAAGGCCAGAAAATTCCGTAGATTTTTTTTGGATGTTCATTTTGGCAGGATTTTCCATAGTCCATAAGCTATTGCCATTATTATGATAAGAATGATGATGATAGTAACGACTTCTGACCAGACCATGCCTTTTTTCCTAGAGGAAAAAAGACCAGC
>CAYSMN010000069.1:1209-4463 GCA_964432255.1 uncultured Methanosarcinales archaeon
TTCATACTTATGCACCTCTCTTAAGGGAGTTCGAGAATATGCGGATATTTAAATGTTGCTTTATGGTCAGGTGTTGAGTGTTTTTTCCGCGTGTTCTGGTTTGGCAAGGAATCCTTCTCGTTTTAGTTCTTCTAGCACGTAGTGGACTTCTTTTTGTTTGATGTGGAACGTGTTGACGAGTTTTTCTACAAAGTCTTCGAGTGCTTGCATGTTTTTGAACACACATTCCATTACCACATTCCACCCGTTGTTGATTCTGAAGAGTGAGTTAACGTTTGGGTGCTCTGATAGGTGTGCGAGGAGTTTTTCTTTTTCTGCCGGCTCTACTGCGAGTAATATGTGTGCTCTGGTGTCAAAGCCGAGTTTTTCGAAGTTGAGCAGCACGCTTGGTCTGAGCAGTCCTTCTTCTATGTTTTTCTTTAGCCGGTCATGAATGGTGCTTACCGGAAGGTTTGTTTTTTTCGCGAGTTCTGTCAGCGGTATCCTTCCGTCTGCCCGCAGATGCGCGAGGATTTTGATGTCAGTTTTTTTCATGGTATTCACCTCCTATCTAGAGTTAGGTATAACCGAGAAACAGCTTATTCTTTGTTCTTAAGTTTCTTAAGATGGCTTAAGTTGGGAGCTTGGAATAGAACTCAGGCAGTTTGTCGTATTGTTGTTGGTGTTGTAGGTAGTATTCGGGATCGTCTATTTTTAGATCGTGTACTGCTCTTATGGCATTTTTGATAACGTGTTCTTTTTCTTGTTGTGTTTTGTTTCTTCCTTTTTCATTCCATGCTGCTATGAAGCACAATGCACGGTGCATGGTAGCATTGCTGTGTGCCCTGAATAATGCAGTATTGTTTCCGCTGATTGTAATCTTTTCATCTTGCAGGCAATGGGCGAATTGTGATATGAGTGCTTGCCGTTCTGCTGGTTGGAAGTTGCCGCAGTATTCTAGAAGGTTTGCCGAGTCTAGGATTGCTGGCTGTACTTCTCTGATGTCGGTGTCTAACACGCCGACTTTTGCAGTGGCATACGGGCTGTCCAGGAGTTGCCATTGTTCTGGGTGTGCGTCTTTGTTGACTGCCCAAACCGGTTGTGCGTGTAAATCATCAATGACTGGCTTGAAAAGAGGCATAGCGTCCTGCATTCCGAGTTGCCCAAGTTTTTTGTATGTTTTTTGTTCAAGGTCAACGCGTGGAAGTCCTTCTGTTGGATAGCGTGAAAGTATGCGCGCGAGAACAGGAATAACGTGTCCTAGTCCGCGTTTATTTTCTCTTTTGAGTTGTTTTGCGAGGAGTTCGCCGCTGAGATAGCGCATTACATAGACGTAGAGACCGTTGTATGGTTCGTCTGTAAGATAGAGTGGTTGTGGCGCAACAGCGTCTTCTCCAAGTATGCCTTCAAGCGTGAGTGCTGCATTCCATTCGTTTTGGAGGTCTGCGCGCTGTTCGTTTCCTTTGAATGCGAATGTTCCTGAAAAGAGTTTTTTATTCTTTTCCTCATCTTCTACGACCCATGCAGGATATCTTGATTCTCCGAGGCGTCTTGGCGTGCAGGTTTCATGTAAAAGTTTAAACGCATCTCTGAATGCTTCATTTTTGTCTGATCTGTTTTGAGCTAAAGCAAGGAGCGCGTGGAAGACATACATTTCTTTTTTGTGTGGAGAATCAATGGCGTCCGCCATCATTCTGCCGAGCTGGCTGTGGTACCAGGAGTTGGTTGGATTTAAGATTGAGTCGAGTGCTGCGCTGAGCATGTAGCTGTCCATTTTTCGTGGTAGAAATGTGCGCCCGATTGCAAAGCCTACGGTTTGGATGAAATAAGACATTCTTGCGCTTAGATTTAATTTTGGTCTTTTTCCTCCCAGCCATTCAAATGCGTCGCGTAGTAGTATAAGTCCTTCGTCGTATTTTTGTCTTGATGAAAAGTAGTGCATTGCCGCGTCCAATGCGAACAATGGATTTTTAGTTTTTCTTGCTTCGTGTGCGAGCTTGTCTATATTTGGTCTGAACACGTTGCGGTACATGTTCATGATATTGTAATCAACTTCTTGTGTTGCGGTTGTTGGAAGTGATGGAGGTGCTTGTTCTTTCAGCCTTTCTTCTAGTTGCCTTTTTATTTTGTAGTCGCCAATGCGCGTTCTCCATTCTTCTTCTGTTGTAAAGCAGTGTGTTATGGCTGTGGCGAGAGAGATTGTAGCAAAAGCGGTAAGTGGTGGAATTCCCCATTTAATTTTGTCCCAGTATGTTGCGTTTGGCTCAAATTGGTCTGAGAATAAGTGGCGTGCCCACGGGCTTGTGGCTATTGCAGACAAACATCCGTTGAGTATCGGGTGCTTTGTTATCGCGTTCAAAACTTTTCTTCCCAGCCCCATATTACTACCAAGTAGCGATAACATTTATATATTAAGTTATCGTCGATAGGGCTATGAAGCGCAAGGTTATTCAGATTGCGGATAAGACTCTGGTGTTGAGCCTGCCGACTGACTGGGTGAGGCAGTGGGGTGTTAAGAAGGGTGATGAGATTGAGGTTGTTGAGTCCGGCCCTCGCTTGATTGCAAGCACGACAGAGTTTCGTCCTTTGAAGAAAAAAGCAGTTGACGTTTCCAACTCCTCTGAAAGAACGTTGCGCTGGCTTTTGTCTTCCCTGCACAAGAAGGGGTATGATGAGATTGAAATAAGGAGTGAAAATCCTTTGCATGCAGTAATTATTGACAACTTGTTGAAGGATTTGTTTTTGGGTTTTGCGGTTGTGCATCGTTCTGGCGCAACGTGCCTTATCCGTTCGCTTGCGAAAGAGCTGGATGACCAATTGCAGGTGATTGTAAGGAGGGCTTTTTTAGTGACTTTGGCATTGGCTGACCAGTCGCTTGAAGTTATCAAGCAGGAAAAGTTTGGCGAACTGAAAAGTTTGCTTGAATTGGAGAAGACAAATAATCAGCTGACGAATTTTTGCGAGCGGATTTTGAACAAAAAAGGCCTGGATGAGCCGGTGAAGACTAATTTCTTATATGTTATAATGTGGAATCTGGAGAAGATTGCGGATGATTACAAGTATGTGTGCGAGAATCTGGCTGCGAAGAAAAAGATTTCGAAGCAAACCATGGAATTGTTTGACCGGGTGAATAAATTGTTGCGGAATTATTATGAATTGTTTTACAAGTTTGACGTGCAGAAATTAAGTGCTTTGTCCGACGACTTTAAGCTTTTAAGCAAAGATTTGGAGTCAGCCTTGTCAAAAGGAGAGGATGCGATTGTTCTTTCTCATTT
>CAYSMN010000070.1:0-4271 GCA_964432255.1 uncultured Methanosarcinales archaeon
TATGCGGCCGTGGCACAACCCGGTACTGCGCCGGTCTTGAATATTATTCAAGCTAACCGGTTTCCGCAAGGATTTCCCGGTTCAAATCCGGGCGGCCGCGTACATAAGATTAATAAAACAAAACAACAGTTCACTCATTGGATGGCACGCAAAGACATCTGGAAAAAAAAGAGAAGCCCGTGGATATGGGTTGGTTATGCGGTAGCAGTTATTGTTCTAGGATACATTGCTTATTCAGTTTATTATTACCTCAGCACAGCAGAAAAAGTAGAGGAATTTGAAGTATGCTATGAAGACAAATGCATCAAAACATTTCACATACACGCAGACCTCTCGGTAGAGCTGTGCGGAAGAAAAGTTTCGCTTCCGTTAGAGCACGGACCTCTCGAAGGGCCGCACACGCACAAAGAACGAAACAAACTGCATTTCCACGAACGCTTACCATACGACCCGACTACCGGACAGCTACTTGAAACTAAACCATTGCAACTCGGAACATTTATGAATGAATTTGACATCAAATTTAACGACCACTGCATCGGCGAATACTGCAACGGCAATGAATGCATGCCAGGAACGCCCGGAAACGTACGCATGTTCATCAACGGACAGCCAAACGCCGAATTCGACCAGTATGTATGGAAAGACGGCGACGAAATAAAAATAACTTTCAACTAAAGAGGTACATAATGGCAAAAAAGAAAGCAAAACCAAAGAAAAAAGTCTGCGAGTTCTGCTAAGACTATGGGAGAGATAAGCCTGCCAATTGTTGTAGGCGCAGCATTAATCGACGGAATAAACCCCTGCGCGTTCGGAGTACTAATCTTCATGCTTGCCTATCTCGCCAAGACCGCGCGCAAAAAAATGCTCGCCAACGGGCTTGTCTACATATTCTTCGTCTTTCTCACGTATCTTGTCTGCGGGCTCATCCTGCTGCCCATCATACGCTCACTCGCCGGATTCTCAGTTATTTCTTACTACGTCATAGCTGGACTTGTTGGGCTGGCAGGCCTTCTTGAAATCAAAGACTTCTACTGGTACGGCAAAGGCATCTCACTCACCATCTTCCCCTCAGAAGCAGAGCGCATCAAAAAATACGTAAAATATGTCGGCCAAAAATGGTACACCTCTGCATTCCTCGGCATCTTTGTCGCGCTTGTTGAACTTCCCTGCACTGGCGCGGTCTATCTCGCAGTACTCGCACTCATGTCGCTCAGCGGCTTTACGGTCAGCAACTTCACTTTCCTCGTAATCTACAATCTCATTTTTGTCGTTCCACTAGTAATCATACTGCTCTTCGTCTACAAAGGCGTGCATTGGAGAAAATTCGAAACATGGCGGCAAAAACACAAAGGCATCATGCGCCTCTTCACCGGCGTTTTACTCATCGTCCTCGCCGTCTGGATGGTCGAATTTACCCTTGCAGAAAACATCACCATACCCAAATACACTCTAGGCTTCCTCGTCATCCTAATCATTGCATTATATGCGCTCACTTTTATCAAACACCTAATGGAAAAAAACCATCACTAAAATGGACTTAACAAAGAAAAAATGCGAACCATGCGAAGGCGGAGTGCCTCCACTGGCAAAGGCGCAGATAGACAAATTACTGCCTGACGTGAAGGGATGGAAACTCGTCAACGGCAAACTGCACCGAACATGGAAATTTGCAGACTTTGTAGAAGCAAGTTCGTGGCTTGAAAAAGTCAAGTTTTTGGCAGAAGCAGAAGGGCACCATCCTGATATTCATTGGTACTGGAACACGATAACGCTGGAATTGATAACTCATTCAATCAAAGGCCTAAGCGAGAATGATTTTATACTTGCTGCAAAGATTAACGCTCTATGAACACCAAAACATTAGCAATAGTGAACCTGCTGGCATTGGTATTGCTCTATCTGAGCTTCATTCCGTACAACAACCAGATAGCGCAAGTACTCATACTCGTAGTGGCTATTGTGCTGCTATTAAAGAAGTAATCACTTGGCGAGCTTGACCAGCAGGGAAGACAGCTTTTCACTATCGTGACGAATAATCTCGGCAGCACTGATTACGTCGCCTGTCATGAGCTTAATGTTTAATTTCTTAATCGCGTCTTCGTCAATAACAACAGGAAACTGGTTTTGACCTGCATATTTCTTCAAAGCAGCAGAACTCCCTTTAGCAGTATTGCACACAACAATATCGGGACTGCCGCCATACTTCACGACTTCTTTAACAAAATCAGACGCCTTATACCCCGTCGTCTCGCCATACTTTGTCATCACGTTGCACACATATACTTTCTTCGCTTTTGATTTTTTCAAAGCTTCAGGAATTCCTTTCACCAGCAAATTCGGAACAATACTCGAGAACAAATCACCTGGCCCAATCACGACCAAATCAGCCTTCAAAATAGCATCAACCGCTTCAGGGTTGGCCTTTGCCTCAGGCTGCAGCCAAGTTTTCACAATACGCAAGTTCGGATCGTGCTGTGGAATATCAATATTCGTTTCGCCCTTAATCTCCTGACCGTTCTCCAATTTCGCATGCACGTGGCAATTATCAAACGAAACAGGAAGAACATGGCCCTTAATGCGCAAAATCTTTGACGCCTGCTGGATAGCTGCCGCCTCGTTCCCAGTAATCTCTGTCAAAGCAGTGAGAAATAAATTGCCAAACGAATGCCCCTGCAAACTGCTGTGCTCATCAAAACGGAACATGAACAATTGGCGCATAACGTTATCGCTTTCGTCAGCTAATGCGATAAGGCATCTCCGTACATCACCAGGAGGCAGAATGCCGAACTCATCGCGCAAGAGACCCGTGCTGCCGCCGCTGTCAAACATAGTAACCACGGCGGCAAGATCATCAACTTTATTCTTCAAGCCTCTCAAGACGGTAAAACTGCCCGTTCCGCCACCAATCACGACAACTTTCATACCTTCACAAACTCCACAACCGGCTCCTTCATCGCTTTAAGTTCTTCTAATGCTTTTTTGAACAGCGGGTGGAACAATTTCTTACCTTTAAGTTCAGCTTCAACTTTCTTCAACGGCCAGAACTCTCCTGTCTTCACTTCTTCCTCATCCAGCTTCCACTCGCCCTTGAAATCTTTAACTACGTACAATTTTACAAGAACCCGTTCGTTCTCTTCATGCAAGCCGAATTCAAGAATTTCCTTCAAATGGCCACGCTTGACGCAAATCCCCAATTCTTCATGCAGTTCACGCTCGGCAGCATCTTTGTACATTTCTTTACTCTTAACATGGCCCGATAAAGAGCCCTCCCAATGTCCCGGATACATATCCTTGGACAAAGCGCGCTGCTGCATGAACAACTTTCCATCAGAATCAAACACCATCACGTGAATAATGCGGTGCAATAAACCCTTCTTGTGAGCCTCGCTTCTGTCAGCCTTTCCCACTATTTCATCATGGGCGTCAACAATGTCCACATCCTCTTTCATGGAAAGAGCACAAGAACAGGGGTATTTAATCTTTTTCTGAGGCACAAGCTTTTTAAAGGACAAACAAGAAATAATTAACATGGTCTTAACCTACATACTTGTTTCAGTCTTCCTTGTCAGCCTGGTATCATTTGTGGGCGTCATCACGCTATACTTGCGGCCAAAACTTCTTGACAAAATCCTGTTTGGGCTTGTCAGCTTTGCAGCAGGAGCGCTTCTCGGAGCAGCATTCCTCGACTTACTGCCCGAGGCTCTTGAACAAACCGGCGGGCCAATCTTCGTCTACGCACTAATCGGCGTTCTTGTTTTTTACATAATAGAAACATTCCTCTACTGGTACCACTGCCATTACGGGCACCACCATCACCATCATGCGCACCAGCGCGTTCACCCGTTCGCATGGCTAAACTTATTTGGAGACGGCGTCCACAACTTTGTTGACGGAATGATTATTGCAGCAGCCTACATTGTCAGCGTTCCAATCGGAATTTCCACAACAGTCGCTGTTGTATTGCACGAAATTCCCCAAGAACTCGGCGATTTCGGAATCCTTGTTTTTGGCGGATTATCACGAGGAAAAGCACTATTCTTCAACTTCCTCTCAGCATTAACTGCGGTTTTAGGCGCGCTGGCCGTATACTATTTCAGCATGATATTTGGCAGCATAAGCCAGTTCCTCGTACCATTCGCGGCAGGCGGATTTATTTATGTTGCCAGCGCAGACTTACTGCCAGAACTGCATAAAGAACGAAACATACAAAAAGCGTTCACACAATTATTCTTCTTCCTTCTAGGAGTAGCAATAATCTGGATAATGAC
>CAYSMN010000071.1:0-2153 GCA_964432255.1 uncultured Methanosarcinales archaeon
ATGCCAACAGAAGAAGAACTCATCAATGAGCGCAGGAAAAAAAGAGATGAATTGCTGAAACTAGGCATCAATCCGTATCCGTACAATTACTCTCCAACACACAATTCTAAACAGATTTCTGAAAAATACAAAGCGCTCGCAGCAGAAGAAAAAACAAATGATGCTGTAAAAGTTGCCGGCAGAATTGTTGGACTGCGAAGAATGGGCAAAGCGACCTTCATGCACATCCTGGACCAGCACGGCAAAGTACAAGCGTATTTCAAGTTTGACGATTTGCCCAAAACCTACGACCAGCTGAAATTAACAGACATGGGAGACTGGATAGGCGTTGAAGGAATTATCTTCAAAACAAAAACAGGTGAGATTACTGTCTGGGCAAACAATTTCGAAATACTCTGCAAATCATTACGACCACTGCCAGAAAAATGGCACGGACTCACAGACATCGAAGAACGATACAGACGAAGATACGTCGACCTGATTGTCAACCCAGAAGTCAGAGAAGCATTCATCAAGCGCGCCAAAATTATCGAAACTATCAGACACGCATTAAACTCACAGGGCTTCCTAGAAGTTGATACACCCATACTCCAGCCAATCTACGGAGGAGCAGCCGCAAAACCATTCAAAACACACCTGAATTCACTCAAAATGGACGTCTTCCTCAGAATATCACCTGAATTGTATTTGAAACGCCTGATAGTCGGCGGGTATGAAAAAGTCTACGAGTTTGCCAAAAACTTCAGAAACGAAGATATCGACAGAACTCACAACCCAGAATTCACAGGATTTGAACTCTACCAAGCATACGCAGACTTCAACACAATGAGAGAAATCGTTGAAGATTTGTACATCGCGTGCGCGAAAGCACTCCACGGAAGCACAAAATTCGAATACCAAGGACAAATAATAGACGTCAAAAAACCATGGCAGTCATACACCATGGCAGAAGCACTGAAAAAGTTCGCAGGAATTGACTCGGACAAGCTCACCAAAGAAGACATGAACAAACTCTGCCAGCAGCACCGGGTTGAGGTGGCAGCACACTACTCAAAAGGGCAATTAATGCAGGCATTGTTTGAAGAACTTGTAGAAGAGAAGCTCATACAGCCAACATTCATCACACACCATCCTGTTGAAAGCACGCCATTGTGCAAGTCATGCAGAGAACCCCACATGAAAGAACATTTCATCGAGCGATTCGAGCCATTCATCTGCGGAATGGAAATAGCAAACGCGTATTCAGAACTAAACGACCCAGTCAAGCAAAGGCTATTGCTTGAAGAACAGGCACAACAACTGCGCAAAGGAGCGGAAGAAGCACACCCAATGGACGAAGATTTCGTGCAAGCGATTGAGTATGGAATGCCGCCAACCGGCGGACTCGGCCTTGGAATTGACAGAATGATAATGCTTTTGACAAACAACCCAAGCATCAGAGACGTACTATTCTTCCCATTCATGAAGATTTAACATGGACAAAAAAATAATTGGACTGACTACCCGCGTGGTCATATTCGGAAAAAACGGAAAAAAAGAGGTCATCGCACGCGTAGACACCGGAGCGACCAAAAGCAGCATAGACAAAAGCCTGGCAAAAGAGCTGGACCTCGGACCAGCGCTTACGCACACCAGAGTCAAAAGCGTACACGGAGTGCGCTACAGGCCTGTCATTACCGCCGATATACTAATTGCCGGCGAGCTCAAGCACGCAGAATTCAACATCGCAGAACGAGAACACATGAAATACAAAGTCCTCATCGGTCAAAACATTTTAAAACGCGGCTTCATGATAGACCCGAGCAAGGGGGCAGAATGAAAGCAGCAATTATTTCGCTCGGAAGCATTTCCAGCAAATGGACCATAGATGCGCTGAAAAAGCACTTCGACCAAGTGGACAACATCGACATACAAGAGATTGAAGTTTCTTTAGGCGAAAAAAAAGCACAAGTCTTGTATCAAGGCAAGCCATTGTCCAAATACGACTGCATCTACGCAAAAGGAAGCTTCAGATACGCGGTCCTTTTGAGAGCCATCACGACACTTCTGCAAAAAGAGACATATATGCCGCTCAAGCCCGGCAGTTATACAATTGGACACGACAAAGTGCTTACACACCTTAAATTCCAAGAACACAACGTGCCGCAGCCAAC
>CAYSMN010000071.1:2253-4088 GCA_964432255.1 uncultured Methanosarcinales archaeon
GGCGATAAAGTGGCAGCGGCAATGAAACGAGTGGCTGCAAAAGGAGAAAAACGGGCAAACATTCATTCCGGCGGGCACGGAGAAAAAGTCACTCTTGATGCTAAAACAACAAGAATCGCTATTGCGGCAGCAAAAGCAACCGGATGCGACATCTGCGCAGTCGATATCCTGCCCTCAGCAAAAGGGCCGCTCGTCCTAGAAGTCAACTTGTCACCAGGATTACAAGGCATTACCAAAGTCACCAAGATAAATGTTGCAGAAATCATTGCAGAGTTCCTCTACAAACAGACAAAAGCATTCAGAGAAGGCGGAAAAGAAGCAATACTCAAAGAACTCCAGCCAGAACAGGAAATACAAGGCCCATTAGACTTCAGAGGAAACAGAATCCTTCTTCCAGAAGCCGTCACAATGGCATCAAAGCTGAAAGACGAAGATGAAGTCAGCATAAAATCCAAAAAAGGCCACATCGAAATCACAAAAACAGGAATTGTCAAGAAAGAAAAAGAATAATCAGCAACTTGATTCTACTATCGTGCCACCGCACTTATTCTGACAAGCCAGAGCAGCAGCATCCTGCAATTGAGTACTGTACACGCCACCACAACTGCACTCAAAACACCTTTGAGGAATTTCATACGCACGACCGCCAAATGCACGCGAAGACTCATCAGAAATGCCCCTGATTGCGCCGCCATACTCTTTCTGGCCAGGCACTGCAAATTCTCCAGTCGGACGCCAGGCATACGGGTCGCCTTTCGAACTAAACTGACTGCACTTCTCCAAGCACGCCGGACTATTGCCCTCGTAAGTCATGCACGCGCGCTCGCATGCTACCATCGGACTCTCGCTGCCCGGATAATTGTAATAATACAACGGGTCGCCTCTCGCTGCATTGCCTGTAACAGAACTCGCCACTGCCCTGAATGGAACACCCGGCTTGCACTGCACTGCCGCATAAGATTTACACATAGACTGCGCCTCCTCAGAAGACGTTGTCACAAACATTTCAACATCAACGGCCTTGGGAGGACTACACTCAACCTTACACTCAAAATTGTATCCTGCTGCCTGTCCAGTACCTTTAAACGCAAAATACAAACCAACAATAGCAATAACAAGCACTGCAACAAGAATCAATAATTCAGCAGCTCCTCTTTTCGACATACTCTTACTTTATTCAGTACACTATAAAAAGTTTTCTAATGCCGCCGGCTCACGTATACCACAAAGCCAACCAGAATCAGCCAAATTACGAGTATCCCTGCCATGAACGGTGAAATCGGGTCAGTGCCCGGAATACCGTACAACGCGCCGCCAAACTGCAAAGAAGGCTGAGAAAAATGCACCCACAAAGCCAAAAACACAGCGCTGACAAAAACAACAAACGCGACCAGAAGATGCTCCTCTTTCATCAACAACCTGAATGCCCGCGCATATAAAAGCGTTTGCACCGCAACACTTTTAAACCCTCTATCGTCGATAAATAGAATATGCTGACAAAAATAGGCTCAAAAGACCAAATAGGAACATTGTGCGCTGGCCTGCGCGACGATGCGGCCAACCTTAAAGAATTAGCCACAGATTTGGGCGCTTTAAAAGGCACGCTGGAACAAAAAGCAGTCACATATTTCAACAACGTAATCGAATCAGAGCTCCCACTGGAACTTTGCACTTTTATGACAAAATTCGTTGCCCAGCGCTCCTCACAATTACCGAAAAGAATGCTCAGAAAAATCGAATATTTGCCAACCGCCTTTGCAGACAGCACGACAACAAACCAATACGATGACGCCACATTATTCTTCAAGTACATCGCAAAAAAGCCCGAATACTTA
>CAYSMN010000072.1:0-4008 GCA_964432255.1 uncultured Methanosarcinales archaeon
ATGATTCAGAAGAAAAAGTTGCTCCATGAATACCGTCCTTGCCAACCCTGCCGCCCAGCATTGCAATAAGATCTCCTGGTTTGGCTTTCTTTTCGTGTGAAGGCTTGCCGTTGATTTCATTAGGCATTACGCCGACAGTGCCGACATACACAACTGGTTTGCCGCGAAAACGTTCATCAAAGTAGACAAAACCTTGATTAGTTGGATTGCCTGAACAATTGCCGCCTTCATTTACCCCTAGAACGACGCCATTCAAAATTCTTCTCGGTGAGAGTAATTTGTCAGTCAATTCCTTGTTTCTAAACAACGGGCGTTTGTCATCAGGATTCCCAAAACAAAAGCCATACGTGTTTATGACAGGCTTTGCGAACAAGCCGCAGCCCATCGCGTCCCTGTTAACGCCAACAATTCCTGTAATAGAGCCGCCGCGAGGGTCTAACGCGGAAGGAGAATTGTGCGTTTCAACCTTGTGAGTAATGTTATAATTTTCATCAAACTCAATAATGCCTGAGTTGTCCTTGAACACTGAAACCAAGAAATCTTTTCTGCCTTTTGCTTTCCAGATTTCCCTGATGTCCTCGGTCGCTTTCTTGATAAACGTCTTATACAATCCATCTTTGATATCATCAATCGGGTCAGCGAAAATGGTGTGCTTGCAATGCTCAGACCAGGTCTGCGCAATGGATTCCAGCTCGACATCAGTTGGGTTGCGGTCGCGATTCTTGAAATAATTCTGCACAGATTTCATATAAGGCAGATCCATCGACAATGTTCCGCGCCTTGTGCCGTCACTGTTTGCGACACCTTCTTTTCCTATTTTAAATAATTCAGAATCATCAGCGCCTATGATGTTGACAATATTGGCAGTTGGCGTGCCAGTAAGATGGACGCGCGGCACGTATGTGTGTTTTGCCCTGAAGAAGTCGTCGCGCGACGCAATCTGCACCTGCTCAATCTGAGGGTTGTAAAATCCCTCGGCGATTTTCCTGATTTCTTCCTCGGTAGCGCCTTCGATAAAGAATGTTTCAGATTTGTACACTGGCGGCTGCTCTTTCAACGCGTCATTGATTTCCTTTGTGACTGTTTCACCAACATTATCTTTCACACCAAGCTTCAAGCCAATTTCAACAGCCCAGTCAAAAACTTTTGGCGTAATTGATTCAAATGGCTCGTGCAGGTTTAACCCCATAAAAGCGGCCTGCTCAACAACAGGATTAATCAGCATCCGCCCAATACTGTTCAGCTTTTCACGAGAAGGCTCAGCATCAAGCGTGAAGTTGTCTACACGGTAAACATTCTTCACAGAAAAACCATCCTTGCACAGCTTTTCCAATAAGGTTGCCGCCTTTGCATCCCTGTGTTTAGCAATACGCTCAATACGGTCTGCCATGTTAAACGTAAGGCGCCATCACCTGAAGAATTTCGTGTGCTGTTTTACGCGGGTTCTGAGATTTTGTGATCGCACTGCCGATAACAAGACGATTATGCTTGCACTTTTGAACAGAACCATCAGGAGTATCAAGCTGCTTCTGTCCAGTATTCTGCACACCAGCATATTTAATGCCAGGAGTCACGTATTCCCACTTGCCGAACTTCTTTTCCAGTTTTCCTGCAAGATTTGCAGGGCACACAATTCCATCAAGACCCCATTGCTTGGCGCGCTTTGCCATATGGATAACGTGGTCAGTGACCTTCTCATTAATGCAAATTGATGACAAATCAGATTCATCAAGGCTGGTGAGCGAAGTCACTCCAATCACTTTCGGCTTTGGAATTCCGCGAGCAGCAGCAGCTTCTGTTGCACCTCTAATAGCTTCCCTGCACATCTTCTCGCCGCCATCAACATGCACGTTAAACATGTAAACTCCGGGAACTGTGCACTGTTTTGCCGCCAAATAAACCTGGTCAGGCGTATCCTTGAGCTTCAAGTCAAGAAATACATTCATACTGGTTTGATTCAATCTTCGCAGGAGCGGCACGCCCTCATTTACAGCTGCCTGGTTAGTCGCCTTGCCAATCTTAATCATACCAACGACATCAGAAAACCCATCAGCGTACGCAAATGCTTCGCGCGTGCTTTGAACATCGACTGCAAGACAGACACGCTCTTTTGCAATTCTTTCTTTTCTTGATAACTTCATAGTCTCAGTTCCACGCATCCAATGATAACCATGCTTTGCACCCCAACCAAAAGGATCTGCGCGCCATTCCTCAAGCATCAGTTGCTGCTTCCTGTTGATGAACCCATTTTTCACAGCCACTTCAAGCAACGTATCGTACGTCAGCAGAGAACGCACGTTAACTGCCGGATTAAGCGTTGCACCGCTACTCTCGAAAGACGCAATGCCGTCAAACATGTTATTTGCCTCTTCCAGTTTATAGTTAAAAATAGAGAAAAGGTAGTCAACTCTTCCGTTTGCCTTTCTGACAGCGTCCACGGCCTTTGCAGAACTGCCACCAGTTGAGATGAGATCCTCGATGACAAGGACACGTTTTCCCTTCAGATCGCTCTCTGCGTCTATACCTTCAATCTGATTTCGCATTCCGTGATCTTTTGGTTTTTCACGAATATAGATAAATGGCTTGTTTAATTTTTCAGCCAATATTGCGCCGTGAGGAATACCGGCAGTTGATGTACCTGCGACAACATCAACCTTGATTTTTTCCTTTTCTATATACGACTCAAAACCTTGCGCGATTAATCTTCGCGTACGAGGATTGTATAATAACATTCGATTGTCGTTATAGATAGGCATCCAGAATTTTGACGCCCATAGAAATGGATTTTCCGGCTTCAGCTTCGTAACATTCATCTGAAGCTCTTCATTCGCGAGTTTGATACTGTAGTTAACCATACCCCTCCCCTCCCTATACTATAGAGAACCCCACAATATGCCGATATATAAGCAATTCTCGACAAGAATATAGCTATTTTGCCATAACGTTTAAAAAGAATGATTCGTTTTGTCATGACATGCTCGACAACCCAACAATCTTGTTCGGAATCATAGGCGGACTTGGCGGATTATTGAGAGCGTGCATCGGCGCAAGAAAAGCCCGCGTGCAGAAGAGAAAATTCGTGCTAAACTATTTTCTAATGACTGTAGCCGGCGCGATAGTTATCGGCGCAATACTCGGCTCAGTAATCGGCATAAATAAAGCAGTAGCACTGATAGCAGGCTATGCAGGAACAGACCTTCTAGAAGGCCTTGCGAAAAGCTTCAAGATAGCGCCAATACGAATAGGATAGATTTATATACTACACTATATAGGTTATAGTTGGTGGGTGCAAAATGACATTACTCTATAAAACAAAGTGCAGAGTCTGCGATCAGTTCAAATTCTTAAAAGCAAGCTGGGGCGCGTGCCTTAAATGCCACGAAAAAAGAGTAGGCAAGTACGCAGGACCAGACCGAAAGAATTACCTTTAAGGTGACTCATGGGACTCTATTGCTCTGAATGCCACTATGGTGTTCAAAATCCATTCTACAGCCTGCGTCTTGTCATACGTGGAAACAACAAACTAGCATTCTCAGAAATTGAATACGCAATCTGCCGCGTCGATATCGAACGGATGCATGCAGAAGACAAGATTGGCAAGATGTTTACAGCATATGCAATTGACCAAGTGACTGGATCGATGGGCGGCCCAAGCGACTTACTCGTCGTTAACTTTGCTCGTCGTGAAGAGAAGCACAAATTTATCAGAAAAGAAACAGCTCTACTCATTCTTCCAAAAACGGCGGATAAGTTGCTCGAAAAACCAGTTTGGGTGGAGAAAGTCGGAAACGAATGGAAGCCAGCAGACTGGGCATACAAACTTTACAAATAAACAATCATAGTCAAACTTCTTTGAGTCAGCCCGTTAAGAGATAACCTATATATGTTTGAGTCAATTACTTCTCTCTATGATAAAAGCGGTATTATTTGATTTGGACAACACACTGATAGATTTCATGAAAATGAAAAAGCAGGCAACAGACGCAGCAGTAGAAGCCATGATAGCAG
>CAYSMN010000073.1:0-3990 GCA_964432255.1 uncultured Methanosarcinales archaeon
AAGTCTACTATTAGATATGATGATTTTCCGTTGGATAATATTCACATTTTGAGATTGCAGGCGGCCGCCACGTCTCTTGGTGGGAACGTTTCTGAGATGAGGGTCATGGTTCAGGAGATGGAGGAGCGCCGTTCTGGTGAGATTGCGCAATTGCAGGGCGGGCTTGACAGTTTCCAGCGTTCCATGATTGCGCAGATCGCGTCTGTGCAGAATTCTGTTGAAAGTTTGGAAGGCAGGATTGATAAGTTGAGTCCGCGGCCTGACATTGCAATGCCTGCTGAGATTCGGTTCCCTCCGTACATGATGATTTTGATGGGAGTTAACGTTTTCTTGCTCGTGCTTGTCATAATCTTGATTTTCTGGTTGCGCGAGCAGTATTATGTGCATAGGGAAACTCATACGGAAGAGCACATTCATCCTGCTCCGCCGGAGCTGATCGGCTATGTGAAGCACCAGTTGGATCATGACAGGAAACTGCACGATATTCGTATGGAGCTTGCGGGCAAGGGCTGGACGCCGTCTATTATAGAGCACGCTGTTCATGCGGCGAAAGAGAAGTAAAGTTTTAAATACCTTGATTCTAGCAGATAATGTATGGTTTTAGAAAAGCTTTCTGAGAGCTTGAAGAATACTTTGCAGAAGATTGCGAAGTCGATGTTTGTAGATGAAAAACTCATTAATGAGTTAGTCAAGGACATTCAGCGTGCTTTGTTGCAGGCTGACGTGAATGTCAAGTTGGTCTTTGAGCTCACGCAGAAGATTAAGGACCGTATCATAAAAGAAGAAACGCCCGGAGCTCTGACGAAGAAAGAGCACCTCATTAACATCGTCTATGAAGAACTCACCAGATTCTTAGGCGGAGAAAAATCAGAATTAAAGTTGGGCGACAAGACTCCTAACAAGATTATGCTGGTTGGTTTGTTCGGCTCGGGCAAGACCACAACGTGCGGCAAGATTGCGAAGTATTTCATGAAGCGTGGCAAGCGCGTTGCATTACTGGGTCTTGACGTTCACCGTCCTGCTGCTATGGACCAGTTGGCGCAGGTTGGCAAGCAGATTAACGTGCCTGTCTTTGTATTAAAGGAAGAAAAAGATCCAATAAAAATTTACGAGCATTTTGAGCCCGAGTTCAAGAAGTTTGATTTGCTTATTATCGACACTGCTGGTCGTGACGCGCTTTCTCAGGACTTGATTGAAGAATTGAAGAAAGTGCACGAGATTGCCAAGGCAGATGAAGCACTGTTAGTAATCTCTGCGGATATTGGTCAGGCTGCGCAGACGCAGGCAAAGGCTTTCCACGAAGCCGGTGCGATTACTGGCGTTATAGTCACGAAAATGGACGGCACTGCCAAGGGCGGCGGCGCTTTGTCAGCGTGCGCAGTCACCGGAGCGCCTATAAAATTCATTGGCGTTGGTGAAAAGGTTGATGATTTTGAGCAGTTTAATCCTAAGGGTTTTGTCGGCAGGCTGCTCGGCATGGGCGACTTGGAAGCCCTGTTGGAAAAGGCAAAGGAAGCAATAACCGAAGAGGAAGCGAAGGATATTGAGAAAAAGCTGCTCAAGGGCGAGTTCAATCTGATGGACCTTTACAGCCAGATGGAAGCCATGTCAAAGATGGGTCCGTTGGGTAAAGTTTTGGAGATGATTCCGGGTCTTGGTTCGATCTCATTGCCAAAGGAAGCGTTGCAGGTGCAGGAAGGCAAGCTTAAGAAGTGGAAGTTTGCGATGAACAGCATGACAAAGGGAGAACTGGAAGACCCTGAAGTTATTGACGCGCAAAGAATTGAGCGTATCAGCAATGGTTCTGGTGTCTCTACTGGTGATATTCGTGATATGATTAAGCAGTACAAGCAGTCTAAGAAGATGGTCAAGATGCTGAAGGGCGAGAGTCCTGAAAAGTTGATGAAAAAGTTGAGCAAAAAGGCAGGACCGCAGTTGAAGTTCTAATGGCAGCTGCCAACGCATTGTGCTGAGCAGAATTGTTCCATCTGCTGCTTGCACACGTTTGCCTGGTTAGGAACATAGGTGCATGCCTGAGTGCAGGCGGAAGGGTCAATAACCGGGTTGTCGTTGCAGATGTCTTTGCAGTCAGGTCTGCTGCTTTGTGTACACGAGTTTTGTGCGGTTGCTGCGCAGTTCTCTTCACATGCTTGAAGGCATGCTTCTTCTGGTGATAAGGATGGTTTTGTTTCTATTTTTGGCGTTGGCGCAGTGGTTGCTTGAACAGCTGGTGCTTGCGCTGGTTTGACTTGTGGTTCTAGTATAGGTTCTGGTTTTGGCGCCTCAATCTGTTTCTCCATTACTGGCTTAGTCATAACTTCTTGTGTTGCTGGCGCGCAGCTGATTAGGAATATGAGAACTAATATTGGCCATTTCATTGTATAAACCTCCTGATGATGCTTTCGTTCATGACTTCTGGGTGGAATATGCACCCATATATCTCTTTTTCGGCGTGTTTTATCATGCAGGGCCTGCCGTTTGACGTTGCTAGTACCTTGAAACCGGCTGTTCCTGTTTTTGTGTGCAGGAAATAGGCATTAAAAGTGCCTTCTGCGAGTTTATTCTCAGCGATTACTTCAACAGGTTGTGGTCCTATGACCGGGTTGTCTTCCAGCTGCACGCCGTATTCTTTGGCAATAATTTGCATGCCTGCGCAGATTCCAAGCATCGGTTTGTCATAGTTTTTCAGCCAGCTGAAGTTTCCTTCAAGATAGTCAAAGTCTTTCAATGCCGTTCCTGTAATGATTATTTTGCCTGCTCCTTTGATGTCTTCTTTTGTTATTTTTGAATAATGTTTTACGTTGTGATTCTCAGCAAGCAGTGCGATTGGTCTTACGAATTCTGCTTCGCTAAGCTCTTCTTTGCACGTGCTGATGATGAGAATCATGTCGGAAACCTCTGGTTTCCGAGCACCGTCGGAATTCCGTCAGAATTCCGAGGTTTCTGTTCAAGCCTCGCGTCGATAATCTCAAAGACGCCGTTGTAGTTGCCGTTCCATTTCAAATCGCTTTTTGTAATGATGATTTTCTTCTTGAACACTGGTGCGTCGAGGACTGTTGTTTCTATTTCTCCTCCTTCTCCTGCCGGGTTTATGTGGTGTGTTGATTCTATTTTTGCCAGTCTTTCAACCATTTTTTTGTCAATCACTGCACCAAGATAGGATTTATCCAACGGCTCTGCGAATACGCCTGAAATGATTGCTTTGATGTCTATGTCAACAATCTCGTAGAGGAGTTCTAGTTGATTTTTCAACCATAGCGGGTTAAAGCACCAAATGCTGAGTTCGTGGCAGATTCTTTGCACTCTGCTTGCTTGGTATGTGCTTCTGACTGCGCCCGTGACTATTCCCTCAATTTTGTAGCGCGAAACTGCTTCTCGTATGGCTTTTTTCAAATCGTCAAGTTCTTTTTCTTTTTCGCCTTTTGTAGCGACTCTGACTAATGGTATTCCCATTGCTTGTGATTGTAATAAGGTCATGTCTATGTTTGGTGTGTGGAACATGTAGCTTTCTTTGTTTTCAGAAACAATGCTTATCAGGCAGGCTATTTCGTGATACTTTTGCGCTTTGATCAGAGCTAAGGTAGAATCTTTTCCTCCTGAATACAATACTCCGAGTTTCATTTTAAGTACGTTTTGTATAAGATTTCTAAGTCAAGTTTCTCTCTGCTTTCGATACGTATTATTAGTCGGCTGTGTGCCATTAGTTCGTGCACTTCTCTGGCTTTTTGTGGCTCTTTTTTGCGCAGGCGCCCGTATTCTGTTTGCAGGTACGTCAACATTGAACACCAGTCGTGGTTGAATCTGATTGCTCTGGTAAAGAATACTTCTGCCAGTTTGTTGCGTGCTTCTCCGTCATATCCCCGCAGGCGCTTGAGAGAGTTTCCGAAGCGCTCAAATGCCTGTGGGATTTGTTCGGCAATTGGTTCTTTGCCGGATAAGTATTCGGGCTTTTTTGCGATGTACTTGAAGAATAATGTGGCGTCATCGTAT
>CAYSMN010000074.1:0-3949 GCA_964432255.1 uncultured Methanosarcinales archaeon
TACGGCGCAACAAAGCCGATGACTGTAAAAGCAGATTACGAATTAAGTAAGATAGAAGACTTGTTAAACATAAACGCTTAAAAACCAACAAAGCACAAGCACTGGCATGGACATCAAACACAAAATCTTTGAACTCTTCCTAAGGAAAAAGCGATTGCGCTTCTCAGACATAGAAAAAGCAATCGGCATCAAAACAAACGTATTGTCATATCACCTCACCAGCATGGTAAAAGAAGGAATGCTGGTAAAAGAAGAGGATGACTATCTTCTCAGCTCACACGGAGAAAAACTCCTGCCATTCTTCGCGCACGTTACGCAAAAGCTGACGGGCGGGTGCCTGCCCGTTGTCTTGGCAGCAATTGTCAAAAACGACAAGATACTCCTGCTAAAAAGAGAAAAAAGGCCGTACCAAGGATACTGGGGAATGCCAGGAGGCAAACTCCACCTGGAAGAAAGCATAGAAGAGTGTGGTTTGAGAGAAGTCAAAGAAGAAACAGGACTAGAGTGCACGTTCTCACATGTTGCGGCAATCGTTCATGAACGCGTCAAAGAAAACGAGGCATACAAACACGCCTTTTTGCTATTCTTTGTGGTTGTAAAACCAAAAACAGACAAGATAAAAGAAAGTGAGGAAGGCAAACTGGAATGGTTCCCGCTCAAAACACTTCAGCCAGAGAGAATCATACCATCAGACTTCCAAATGATAAAGAACCACTTAAAAGAAATCGCGCACATCAACTGCGTAATAATGGAAGAAAAAGAAGAAAAAATAATAAAATTTGAGTCTTCTAAAATTTAGACGCAAACCGTCCGACTAGTGGAGTTGGCTTCATCTTTCCGCTGAACGCATTAACAACGCTCAAAATCCACAATATGAACGCGACAATGTTCCAAATAAGAACGAGCGGAATGGTTATCACCAGCAATGTTAATGCAAATGTCAGCGCGAGCATCGCAATTCCAAGAACTAATCCCTGCTTTGCATAATACATTGCGTACTTGTCACCCTTGTGCGCCAAATACACCAAGATAAAACCAATAATCGGCAGGGTTCCAATAAACGCCCAACCAGTACTTTGTTTTGCCATACTATCACCTCTTATTACACAATAAGGAGAATACAGGGTTTAAAAGAGTTGCGGTCGGATAGATTTAAATACAATTCTTATCATGAATAACCAAAAAGAGGAACATGATAGTTTTCAAATACGACAACGCGCTGATTCCAGCGAAAAAGATATTTTCTACAGCAAAAAAACTCTTTTCAGAACTAAAAAAACTCAACGCGGTAAAAGATTATTCTAATGAACGCGCAAGCGTATTCCTTCCAGACGACAAACACAACCTGCACGTAGTCAACGCGGCAGTCGCGCTCAAACGAAGGCTTCAGCCACAACTTATTGTTGTCGTGGGCATTGGAGGAAGCAACCTCGGCACTATCGCAGTACAAGAAGCACTTCTCGGGAAAAACTGGAATCTGCACCACACGCCACGAATATTATACGCTGACACTGTTGATCCGGACGCTCTACAAGTGACTATTGAGGAAATGCAGCAGGTATTGCGACAAGGGCAGCAGGTAATTTTGAACGTTGTAAGCAAGAGCGGCAGCACAACTGAAAGCGTGGCAAACTTTGAAGTTCTTCTCAACGTCTTGAAACGGCACAGGAAAAATTCAGAAAAATATGTTGTAGTCACGACTGACAAAAACAGCAATTTATGGAATTTGGCTATTAAAAGCAACTTCTCAGCTCTAGAAATACCAAAAAAAGTAGGCGGCAGGTACAGCGTATTCTCAGCAGTCGGGCTGTTCCCACTAGGAATGCTCGGCGTCAATTTGAAAGAATTACTTGACGGCGCTGCAGCAATGAAAGAGCAATGCTTATCTTTGGATGCCAAAAAAAACCCTGCAGCCATTGGCGCAAGTTTATTGATTCATCATTCAAAAGCTGGCAGAAACATATATGACAATTTCCTATTCTCAACAGACTTGGAAAGTTTAGGCAAGTGGTACAGGCAATTGCTTGCGGAGAGCACCGGCAAAAGGAAAAATCTGTGCATCACTCCAACAGTCAGCATAGGAAGCACTGATTTACACAGCATGGCACAATTGTATCTCGGCGGGCCGGATGACAAGCTCACCAATTTTGTCACAACGCACTTCAATAATGTGATAAAAGTGCCATATTATCCAGAGTATAACCAACTCGTGCCTGACTTGCAGAAAAAAGAGCTCAACCACATCATGCACGCCATATTGCAAGGAGTGAAGATAGCGTACAAAAAAGGAAAAAGACCGTTCACTGAGACGCGCTTTGACGGGAAAAATGCAAAAACAATCGGCGCGTTCATGCAATTAAAGATGATAGAAACAATATTGCTGGCAAAACTGCTCGATGTCAACCCATTTGACCAGCCAGCAGTAGAAATGTACAAGAAAGAAACAAAAAGACTTCTGCACTAAGTAAATATGCTCTTAATCCACGCCCAAATACTCGCCCAGAAACCCAATTTCCTCTTCGGAATCTCTTTTAATGGCTCATATGGGCCTGGTGACGGTTTTGGAGCAGGCGCGGGAGCCATTTCGATAACAGGCGAGGGCGTTGCAGTCACGTTCACAACTTCAGTCACGTTGGCTTCTGCAATCTTTTTCAGTTCTTTCAATTTCTGCTCAAAAAAAGCCGGAACAGAACCGCTGCCAGACACAACAATATACTCCCTGGTCTTAATATTCGCCAAAGACTTCCCGGCCAAATATTTCGCGGCAGCATTACGGTCTTTCTCATCAAGACCGGTGATTAACAATTGAACTTTGCCATTGTTCTCATACAATCTGATGTAGCCAAGGCTGCCGCCCAAATCCTTGTAGCACGGCTCAGGGTTTCCCATCAACTTATGAGCGGCACTATTTTCACATGGACTGCCGACAACAATCGCGTTATGCGTAGTAATATCGGAAATCTCGCTGTCAAGCCTGGAAGTGCCAACCTCTATCGTAACATTCTCAAACTTAGCAAGACTGGTTGAGATAACTGTTGCGGAAACAACATCGAGCGCCGGAGATTCATCTCCAACTACGTATTCTGCCTTAAACTTATTGTCTTTGACAAAGAAAGAAGGCCAGTCAGAAATCAATGCTGCGTTAACTGCGGGAATTATTATCAATGCTAGCAGCCACCAAACTTTTTTCATATCTTAACTTTTAACAGTTATTTATTTAAAGATTGTTGTTATGTATGCTACTATGAAAAGAGTGATGATGCTTCTTTTGCTAATTGGGTGTACTTATGA
This sequence comes from uncultured Methanosarcinales archaeon, assembly GCA_964432255.1. Lineage (GTDB taxonomy): Archaea > Nanobdellota > Nanobdellia > Woesearchaeales > ARS49 > CABMGU01. The sequence continues at coordinate 3,292 of CAYSMN010000074.1, forward strand.
CCCTGACGCTGCACGCTATGTGATTGATGGGGATACGTTTGTCCTCAACAACGGAGACATTATAAGACTCCTCGGCATTGACACGCCGGAAAAAGGAGACCGGCATTATGATAAAGCAGCATATGAACTGCAAAGACGACTTGTAGGGAGAGAATTAACATTTGAAGGTGATACCGAGGATAAATACGGCAGAAAATTAAGAGAAGTGTTTGCAGAAGGCAGACACGTTAATGTTGAGTTAGTGCGCGAAGGCTGGGCGAGAACGTTCATGCACGAAAACTCGAAGTATGGCGCATTACTTGACCAAGCACAGGAAGAAGCTCGCACAGACGGAAAAGGAATTTGGAATGTAAATGACATAGGCTATCAACGGCTCAGCCACAGGTGCGTTGAGCTAGGCTGTCCGGTGGGCACCATTGCGGTAGCGAGCAAATACGGAGACGTGTTCTATAATTGCGGGTGCGGAGCAGCATTTATGATAACACCAGAGAATCTGGCATGCTTTAGTTCTTTACAAGATGCGATTGCAGCAGGATTAAGAGAGACGAGAAAGTGCTGATGCGGACGGCAGGATTCGAACCTGCGCATGCACTAAGCAACAGGCTCCTGAAGCCTGCCCGTTTAACCGCTTCGGTACGTCCGCGCAATGTGAAAAGCC
>CAYSMN010000075.1:0-3879 GCA_964432255.1 uncultured Methanosarcinales archaeon
CCAAAAGTTGACGCGCAAAAGAACAACAAACTTTACCGCTCATTAGCGCAATGTATTGAAAATGAGTTAATCGAGTCTGCGCAGAGTGTGCACAGGGGCGGTCTTGCAACAGCGCTAGCAAAAACTTCTATGGGTGGCAAGCTTGGAATGACTGTATCGTTGAAGAATCTACCTGGCACGTGGACGCGCGAGGATTATGCATTATTCTCAGAGAGTATGGGTAGAGTTGTCGTGACAATAATTCCTGAAAACAAGGCGAAATTTGAGGAATTAATGCGGGGCAGCGCGTGCACATATATCGGCATGGTGACCAGCTCAGACAGGCTGGTAATAGCGGACAAAAATAACGATGATATTGTCAGCACAAAACTTGAATCCACATTGCACAATTACAAATCAACATTCAAGGATTATTAACATGGCAAAACCACTCGTAATGATAATCAAAGAGCATGGAACTAATTGCGAGCACGAGTCAAAGTTTGCTTTTGAGCAGGCTGGCGCTGAGGCAGACATCGTGCATATGAATGACTGGATTGCTGATCCTAAAAGAATTCACAAATATCAGATCGCGATGTTTCCAGGCGGCTTCTCATATGGTGACGACACTGGCTCTGCTTATGCTTGGGCCAACAGAATCAAGAATAATCTGCACGACGATATGGTGAAGTTTGCTGAAAACAATGATAATCTAATTCTCGGTATTTGCAACGGCTTCCAATTGCTGGTCAACTTCGGTCTTTTGCCTGGACTTGAAGGAAAATACGACGTCACACAGGCTGCTTTGATGCACAATGACCGTCCAAGATATCAGGACAGATGGGTTGATTTGGAAATCAAGAGTCACAGCCCTTGGTTAAAGGGTCTCGGCAGTCTTATGGTGCCAATCGCACATGGCGAAGGCAAGTTTTTCGCTGAGGAAGAGACTTTAAAAGCGATAAAGGAGAAAAATCTTGTTGCCGCACGCTACGCCAAGGGAATTATTTGCGAATATAATGAGTTACCTGCCAATCCTAACGGCTCTCTTGACAACATTGCCGCTGTCTCTGACGCTTCTGGCAGAATTCTTGGAATGATGCCGCATCCGGAAAGAGCAATTGCTTTCACTCATTTGCCGCACTGGCCTTATCTGAAAAGTTTGATGAAACGCACAGGCGAGAAAATACCGACAGAAGGTCCGGGAATGTATATTTTCAGGAATGCTGTTGAGCATTATACAAGGTGAAAAAAATGACAACAGGTGTTGATGAATATTTGAGCAAAGTTATTCAGCTTGGCGATGAGGGTTCTGATTTTTTGAACAAGCGTTGCGCGCCGACTTTGAAGAATTCTGAGTTTGTTGATGTTTTGGATCTGAGTGTGGGTGGCCAGCGCGTGCTGAGGATTCCTGATGAATATTTTGTTGTCGTGCATTCTGCTGCAGGAGATCCTGGAAAGACTGATTTGAAAGAGCACTCTGCATCTCTTATTGACAGACTAGTCGAGCAGGCCAGAGTTATCGGAGCAACGCCAGTTGCCATGGCCAATGTAATTGATGCAAGCAAGGGAGAAAGGTCTGATTTAGAATGCGTTGTTGATGGAATGACTGAGCGTGCAAATCATCACAAGGTTGCAATCATGACTGGTGAGCTTGCGATTCTTGGCGAGGACATTATTACCAAGAAGGCGAATGTTTCTGGCACGATGATCAGCATTATTCCGAAGACCAATCCAGTAGGAATGGTGCATACAACGATTGTTTACGACATGGCAGTGCCCGGAATATTCAGTTGGAACAATGTGCAATACGCGTTGTTTGATCCTGGTGGCAAGGCAGTCTCAATCAATTCTGATGGTGTTGGCACAAAAGTGAAATGGCTTGAGATGCTGAGTGCATATAACAGTGCGCTTTACGATTCGACCGCTATGAAGGTTGATGATTCTGCCAAGTCAGGAGCGAAAGTGATTGTTATTTCTGATACTGTTGAAACAACAAGACCGGTGGAAATACTGAATATGCAAGAGGAAGCTAAGCAGATTGGAAAAAAGCTCGGTGCAAAGTATATTTTGCAGGCTGAGAATGTGGGTGACAGACTGCGGAGTTATAATGGGCGCGCGGTTGGGTTTAACGTGTCCGGCTCTGCTGTATGTGTTATAGATGAAGATCGGTTGCGAAATCCTTTGAAGCCTGGCTCTGGAGAATACGTTATTGCTATTCGTGGAAAGCCGAATCCCAGGTCGAATGGAATTACTTCAAAGCGCAAGATAATCAATGAGATGGGGAAGGAGTGGTGTAAAAAGCATTATGTTGAGGAATGGCATGAGACATCTGAAGGCAAGGAATTCTTAGACTATCTTGCAGAACCGTCGACTATATTGTATCCTGTTTTCATGGACTTGATAAAGCAGGGTTTGGCAACTAGTGTTTATCATATGAGCGGTGGGGCTTACAATGGCAAGTTCGCTAGACCTCTGGCAAAGCATGGCTTGCTTGCAAGGCTTGAGAATATCTTCTCACCTGACTGGAGGGAGATGACAATGGTGAAGTTTGCGAACGTGCCTCTTGAGAAGGCGTATGCGCAGTGGCCGATGGGCAATGACGGGTTTATTACAACTACAAATCCTAACGAGGCTATTAACGCCATACAGAAGCACGGACTGGAAGCCCGCGCTGTCGGGCGTGTTGAGACGGCTGTTGATGGAAAGACAGGTGTTGAACTAGCAGGAATTACCGCTTCGAATGGCCAGAACGTGTACTTTTCCGGAAAGGATTGAAAATGATAGACTCTGTTAAAGTTCCAGCTGATGAAGTCAAGCCGTATCAGTTTAGTCGCAAGGACGGCCTTGTTGGCTTGATGGATCGTGGCGGTTCTAATCTTGCGAGGATAAATGAGCAGTTCAAGGAAGCGACAGGAGAGTCTATTGTTCGGATTGTTGCTACAACTCAGCCAAATCATCCTGACTGCAAGGCTCGACAGAGAGCAGAGGAGTTTAAAGTTCCCTTTGTTGCTGTGGATTTTCCCGGGTATGAGGTAGAGAGGAGTGTTCAACCTGGCGATTATTTTTGGGCTTTGAAAGGTCGTCAAGACAAGATTAAGTCAAACTTGCTGCCAGAGCGGATTATTCAGGTTCGTGCTGATGTTTGCAAGATTCTTGCTGATGAGCTTCATAAAGCAATGAACAGTGAGGGCATCAATGAGAACATTCCTCAGTTTGCCGCTGGTTGCATGTCATTATTGGGACGCAAGTACGTGTCCAAAAATTTTATTTTGAACGTTCATCCTGGAGATTTGACGAAGTACAGCCTGGATGGCAGAATGAGGGCTGAAAGAACAATTGTTGGGGATGGGTGGATTCCTCCTGCAAAAGCGATTAGTGCGGGTCATGAGGTTTTGTATTCTTCTATGCACCTAATGATTCCTAAAACAGATGCTGGGTCTGTGCAGATGCGTGGGTATGGTTTGCCTATTGATCATAATTGGTTGTTGGGCAGGGTTGATATCAAAAACAAAGATGTTCTCAAGCTTGTTGGTGAGGCAGCCCAGAATGCTTTGAAGTATTTGGGCGACCATGTGATTGCCGGTGCTACTTTTTGGGATTTGTTTGAGGGAAACTGGGGTTTGCGCTATGATAAAGTGCTTGCTTACAAATCAAAAGGCGAATGGAATTTGGTGCCGAATGGGATTATGATCGAAGACCATGTTAAGAATAATCCGAACAGCGTCTTCAAGAGAGATAAAGATTTTATCGATAAGAAAGTCAGCGAGTTTTACTCTGCTGTTGAAAAAATCTCCAAATCCTAGAAAATGTGATGCTTTTTTGATTTCCTTCTGGAATCCGTGAATTTTCCGGATTTTCTTCGATTTTCCGTAAACTTTACGGGTCAGTCCGTAAACTTTA
>CAYSMN010000076.1:0-3760 GCA_964432255.1 uncultured Methanosarcinales archaeon
CTATTGCGTCAAGTCCAGGAGAAAATTATATTGAACTCTGCATTGCAAGAGGCAACGGCCTGAGCGCCCACTTGCAGGACTTGAAGCTTGGCAGTGTTGTGCACTTAGACGGTCCTTACGGGATGTTTTGGCTGCGCCCGGCGCAAAAATATCTTTTCATCGCAGGAGGCACAGGCATTGCGCCTTTTAGGCCGATGCTTCACCAGGCGTTAGCTGAGGGTAAGGAAGTTACATTGATTTACAGCATGAAGACGCCTAGTGATTTCATTTATAGGAAAGAGTTAGAAAGTCTGAAAGGCAAGTTCAAGATGATTCCTACGATTACTGTTGACCAGTTTCCTCAATGGACTGGCGAAAGAGGAAGAGTGCAGACTTTCTTGCACAAGTATTTTAAGAAGGGTTACGATGTGTATGTTTGCGGTCCTCCACCAATGGTGGAAGCTGTAAATCAGAAACTGGAAGAGCTTGGCCAGCCGCACGAGCTGATTCACGAGGACAAATGGGAGTAGATTACGATGTTATAATCGCGGGCGCTGGTCCTGCAGGCGGTGAATGCGCAAGGTACATCGCGGAAAATTCCAAATTCTCAGTTCTTTTGCTTGATAGGACGCAGGAGATTGGCGAGCCGAAGAAGTCAACTGCTGGTTCTTTTCAGGAGACAATGGATGTCTTCAAATTGCCGCGAAGGGTTGCTCAGTGTAAGATTAACACTTCTGTGTTCGAAGGTCCTACAGAGGAGTTTTCTTTTCCGGTAAAAGGCTATGTTTTGGAGTTTGGCAAGCTGAAGAAGTTTTTGGTGGAGACTGCTGTTCATCACGGCGCTGATTTGAAAATTGGTGCAACAGTAACGAAACCAGTTGTTGAAAATGGGAAAGTTGTTGGTGTTGAATACAATGATGCCGAAGGAAACCACGTTGTCAAGGGCAGAATAATTATCGATGCGACTGGTCCGCAGGCAACTCTTGCCACTCAGCTGGGTATGCGAAAGCTCGAGATGAAATATCATGGCGGCGGCATGGAGTTTGAGATGGAGCGTTTGAAGCTGAAGCGCCAGAATTCAATAATTTTCAAATTGGACGAGCGGTATGCGCCTGGCGGTTATGCTTGGATTTTCTCTACAGGGAATAACCATGCCAAGGTTGGCGTGTGTTGGGTTACTGGTTGGAAGAACAGCAGGGAAACAAAACAGTCTATGGTCCAGTATCTTGAGAAGTGGATTAGAGAGGATGAACGTCTGAAGAAAGGAGTTTCTATGGAAATGCATGCTGGCGATGCGTATATTGATGCTTCCATAAAAAAGAGGACTGCGGACAATTTCATGATGATTGGCGATGCTTCCTGCACGATTCAACCGTTGCTGGGCGAAGGAATAAGGCCTGGAATGTATTCTGGCATGTTTGCAGCTCAGGCAGCCATTGCTTCTTTGAAGAAGAAAGACACCTCCGCAAAACAATTGTCTGCGTTTGATTCAATGTGGAATGAACGGCAGAAAAATTACAGGCTTTCTTGGCTTATTGCAAAAGGGCTTGGTTTTCTTTCAAACAAACAGCTTGACAGAGTTGTCAGGAATTTCAAAAAGCTCGACAAGGATAAGATTGACCATTTCTTTGATTATCCATTGACGTTGAACGATCTGAGAAAACTGATTCTCTAGTAAGCTTTATAAACTTGTAGCCAAACTAATTTCGTATGCCAATCAACGCAGGGCTGCTTGTTACGTCTGAAAAAGAGGCTGTCAGTGTCATTCAGAGTATGAAGTATTTGAGTGACAAGGCAGACGAATTTATTCGTTTAGATGATTATAAAAATCTGGATTATTTCTTTCGATCTTTTCTGAAGAAGTATGCTGACATTCTTGCCACGCATAAACATCTGCTTCTTGATTACGCCGGTGATGCAGAAAAAGGCATCGCGGCTTTGCAGGCAATGCAGCAGAAGATTCAGAATATGGTGAATTTGGGCAAGATGCATGGTTTTAAGGAGTATTATGAGAAAATAGAGGTTCCTGAGGAACTGCAGCATGAGGTTGCAAGGCAGGCAGCAAGGCATACGTCTGAATTAGAGGAAATTAGAAAAGATCTGAGTGATGTCACAAATGTGTCTGCGGCTGTAGATCAGGCTAGAAGTGCTATTGCTGAATATAACAAGCTGGTGGGCGAAATGGAATCAGCGCAGCGCAGGGGCAAATCCACCGGGCTGACGGTTGAGCGCATCAAGCAGTCTATTGCGAAAAAGATTGATGATGCATTTGCCACGTATCAGCGTTATCTGGACTTGGAGAGCAAGGCTTGGGCAAAAAGCTTAAAGGCCATTTTGCGCAATCAGCAGGCGCGGGCGATTCTGGCAAAGGATTCCAGATTACAAGGCGCCATTATTGACGCATTTAATAGTGCAAAAGGAACGCTTGAGGAGTTATTCACTCTTGGTCTTGTTAAGGAAGAATTCAAAGCAAAATATAAGGCGATATTAAAGCCTGTGAGTTTTACTTCTGATTATGCACTCGCAGCTTAGTAACATTTTAAAACCCCCTTTCTTCTCTAGTGCGTATGGCTGAAAAACTGGTGATTACGCCTTGGGAGATTAAGGGCAGTGTTCTCGGTGTTGATTATGAGAAGTTGATGAAGCAGTTTGGGGCCGACCCTATTTCTGATGAGTTGATGGCTCGTTTGAAAAAACATGCAAAAGGCGACCTGCACGTTTTGTTGCGGAGAAAGTTTTTCTTTTCTCATCGTGACTTGAACTTAATCTTGAATGAGTATGAAAGGAAAAATCCTTTTTTCATTTACACTGGCAGAGGTCCTAGCGGTCCTGTTCATTTGGGACATTTGATGCCGTGGACGTTGTGCAAGTGGTTGCAGGACAAGTTTGACTGCGAGTTTTGGTTTCAGTTGACTGATGATGAGAAGTTTTTGTTCAAGGAAGATTTAACGCTGGAAAAGGCGCATGAGTGGGCTTTGGAGAACGCGCTAGATATTATCGCCTTGGGCTTTGACCCGCACAAGACGCACATTATCATAGACACGGACAATGCTAAAACCATGTACAAACAAGCCATCAGGGTTGCGAAGCATTTGAACTTCTCAACCGCAAAAGCAGTCTTTGGTTTTGGCGGCGAGTCAAATGTTGGCCAGATTTTTTACACCAGTATGCAGGCAGTTCCTGCTTTCCTGCCGAGTGTGCTTGCTGGCAGGAATATTCCTTGTATTATTCCGTTAGCTATTGACCAGGACCCGCATTTCAGGGTTGCAAGAGACATTATTCCAAAGCTTGGCTATCCGAAGCCGTCTATTTTGCACTGCAAATTCTTGTCTGGTCTTGGCCAGGATGGTAAGATGAGTGCGTCCCAGCCGCACACGGCTATTTACACGACTGATAGTCCTCATGAGGTTGCTGAAAAAATCAAAAAGCATGCGTTCAGCGGCGGGCAGAAGACTGCTGAAGAGCAGAGAAAGAAGGGCGCGAATCCGGATATTGACGTGAGTTATCAATGGCTGCAGACGTTCTTTGAGCCTGATGACAGTAAGATTGTACAGATTTATAATGATTACAAGTCTGGCAGGATGATGACTAGCGAGTTAAAGCAGATTTTGATAGATAAAGTAAATGAGTTCCTCGCGCATCACCAGAAAGAGCGCGAAAAGGCTAGAAGCAAGCTGGACAAGTTCTTATGGAAGGATTGAACTGGCTGGACTGGGATAAATCAGCTTTTCTAAAGGCTAAGAAAGAGAAAAAGCCTGTTCTTCTTGGTATTTCTGCGAAA
>CAYSMN010000077.1:0-1557 GCA_964432255.1 uncultured Methanosarcinales archaeon
TGGTCACGAATCTGGCCAACCAGCTTTTTTCTCTCGCTTTCCAGAGCGTCCTTATTCTCCTCCCTGATTTTCTGCTTCAAATCCCCGATAACTTTCTGGCGGTTTGCTTCAGGAAGATTAGGATACTGTTGTTTTGCAATATTCGATGCCTGCTGATTCACAAAATTCTCCACGCTTGATGCAGCGGCTGAATCAGCAACCGGCAAATCCTGCACTTTCATGCGCATCCACATGCCGCCCCATGGCAGACCGCCTTCATTATTAGGAATAAACTGCAGTATTAATACAACCAACAAAGTAAGAATCAATGCGTGCTTCTTCACAAAAGACAATGCAGTGTGGCTTTTTGCCAAAACCCCGCTCTTTTCTTCCATGAACGAACACAACCAGTACACACCTTAAAAAGTTTATGTCAAAAACCACCAAAATGGCACCCATAATGCGGTTTTTGAGCACCCCGAAAAGCAAAGCTTTTCGATGTGTAGGAAATAGTTGCTACTGCGGAATAGCAACAAAGCGAAAGTTTTAAATAGGGGATGCACTAGACGAAGTTAGCACATTATATAGAGGGGGTTAACCATGACTTTGAACGATATCGTTGAAAATTCTCCATTCAAAAAGAAAATATTACTTCCAGCAGCATTTTTAGTATCACTCTTTGCAGCACAAAACGCACAGGCACAAGAATTTGATTCACCAGCAAAAAGAAAACCAGTCGTTGAAGAAGTAAAGAAAGGAGAAAAGCCAAGCATTTCAGACCCTGTTGACGGCTACCTGAGAATTGGCGGCAGAGCATCGCCACTTGAAACTGCATTATTTGCGGATGCAAACTTAACACTCAAACCAGCACGAGATTTCTACGTCACACTTGACATATTTGGGCAACACGCAGAATATGACAACGGCGACAGCGAAGACCTCGTCGTAAACAGCGAAAGATTCATGTTCGGAATTGGCGGCTCGCCAATACATGGCAATAAACTAGAATTATACCTGCAAGCGCAAATCGGTGGAGCATTCAACCAATTCAGCGAAGCAGTCGACCTTGACGCAAATCAATTCAGATACGGCGGAAAAATCGGAATAGCAAGCAGAAACTCAGGCACACGATTCCTATTTTCAGGCAACGGCGGAAGCGGCGAAGCAGAATACGAATTATTGTCAGGACTCAAAGGCAGCGGAAGATTCGACTCATATTTCTTCGGAGCAGAATTCAGACAACGCCTATTCGGCAAAAAAATCGACGATGGAAGCGAAAACGAGTCAAGCTTTGATCCAACAGAAACTGACGATCTCATCAAAGGGTTTGATGATGCACTATACGTCAGCGTAATGGCAAGCCTCAGCAGAGATATTCTTGCTGAGCCGCAAATAATCGATAGAAAAACACTGCGCGTCTTTGTTCCATACGAAATGAAATTCGGTGCGCGCAAAGGAGAAAAAGGACTCCAGATAAGAGTCGGACCATATTTAGATGCAAACTGGTATGACACAAAAAGCGACTTGTCGCTCAGAACAACTGAAAACGTTCAGCTAGGCGGCGGACTAAAAGCAGAT
>CAYSMN010000077.1:1657-3626 GCA_964432255.1 uncultured Methanosarcinales archaeon
CGCGACCAACTAAAATCATACAGACAAGAAGCGGAATCATACGGCAAAGACAAAGTCATCAACCCAGATGAAGTTCCAGCAATTCTAGGTCTAAGAGAAGATGTAAAAGCATACAAAGCAGGCTTGAAAGGCGACGACAAAGTTACTGCAGCAATGCGCGATGATGCAACTTCAATCGAAGGCATACTTAACGGATACTTGAATGGCCTTGATTCAGACCCGCGCGTGAAATCAAGCATAATCGTAATCAGAAAGAAAGACTCAACATCAAGCAACCGAATCAGTGGCGAAAACAAAGACAACAAAATCCCATACAGTGGAACTGTGACGCAACACGCTGACCTCGGCGTCAAAAGCGAAGACGTTTACAGAACAATGCAGCCGGACGGAAACTGGGGCTTTGAACCAGGTTACGTACAGCGAGCATTTGAAAAAGAACAAGCAGGCGACCGAAGCGAAAGCGAAGAAATAAAGCGCAAATTCGCAACAAAAACAGTCGTTGTCCGTGAAAAACACTGGGCAAATGTACCAAAATACTTCCCAAGCGGAGAAATCCGATGCTCAGACGGCACACGCTTTGATGCAGAGGACTTCAAGTTAGCAATGCAGAAAGGCCAGATTGTTGGAATACACCTAGTCTACCAGCTTGAGTACAAAGAAGGAGAAAGAACAGAAGGACAAAAACTCCTTGAACAAATAGAAAAGGCAAAAGCAGAGGGAGCAGAACAGCCTCCAAAGCCGCACCCACGCCCACGCGCCAACGACAAGAAAGGCAAGGGCATAGACAACTTCGGCGTAGACGACGATTAATTATTTTTTATTTTCATTCATTAACAAAAAAGTGATACAATGAAAACAAACAACACATTACCATTCATTTCTTTGCTCATAATTGCAACAATGGTATTCACACCACTCATAGTTGCACAAGACTTCGGAGGATTTGAAGGCGGAGATTACGGCGGATTTGATTCCGGCGGATTTGACGGCGGAAGTTTTGGCGGAACTGACTCAGGTGGCTTTGATGGAGGCTCATTCGGAGGCTTTGATTCAGGTGGCTTTGATGGAGGCTCATTCGGAGGCTTTGATTCAGGTGGCTTTGATGGAGGAGACTTTGGAGGCAGTGACTCCGGCGGATTTGACGGGGGCTCAGGAGGCTCAAGCGGTTCAGACTTTTTGCCAGGTTCAGACTTCGGACCAGGCCCAAGCGACTTCCCGCCAGGCGGATTCCCACCAGGCGGACCAGGCGGATTCCCACCAGAAGCAGACGCAGTATGGCAAGATCTCACTGACGTAACAATTTTCCAGGACAGCCCAGACGGCACACTCATTCAAGAAGATGTCTTTTCAAAATGCACAGACCCAGACAGCGACTTACTCTACTTTGAAATCACGAGCACATCAGACAACTACGAACTATTCTTTGTCTTTGACTACATAGTAATATTTGACCTTGACCCGGCATTTGTAGGAACAGAAACAGTCACAGTAACATGCAACGGCGTGCCAGAAAACTTCCTGCTTCATGTTGTTGAAGAAACCTGCCCTATCTGCCCGCCAGGACCAGGACCAACACCAGATGTTGAAGACGATGATAGAGTAAGCGTATTCATCGGCGCAATAATTATCCCTGATGCATACGATGCACAAGCAGGAGCGATTGTCCCAGTCACAATTTCATTAAGGAACAACGGCGACCACAAACTCGAAAACCTTGAAGGCGCTGTATCAATCCAAGACCTCAACATACGCGCAAGCTTCGGCCCATTAGACCTGCCAATCGGCAAGAAAGCCAGCAGAACTATCTATGTTGAGCTTCCAGAAGACGTCCAGCCGGGCACATACTATGCCCGCGTGACAATTGACTCAGGCTCAGTACACCGCGTCAAGCACAGACAAGTTGACGTAATAGCATAGAAAGGTTTATATATTAGTAGTTACTCATAAGTGGTGATAGTTTAATACTACT
>CAYSMN010000078.1:0-3367 GCA_964432255.1 uncultured Methanosarcinales archaeon
GTGTTGTTGTTGAAGTTCTTGATAAGAATACTGTTTTGGTTGACGGCCAGACAAGGCGCAGAAAGTGCAACATGGCTCATCTTGAGCCGTTGGCGCAGACTCTGAAGATTGAGAAAGGCGCGTCTCACGAAAAAGTTGTTTCTGCTTTCAAGGAGATTGATGTTGTGATTGTTGAGCGGAAGTCAAAGGCTAAAGCTCCTGCGCAGAAGGCAAAAGTAGCCGCACCAGCCAAACCTGCACCTGTTGCGAAGAAACCCGTTGTTAAGAAAACGCCTGTAAAGACTGAAACTAAGGCTGCTTGATTCTGTTAAGACGGTTCGAAAAGGTAGGGAAAGTATTAGGGTTTTCTAATCATCTTGTTTTAATCTATTGAGGTCAAGTTTTTTGAGGTTTTCAAGGCCGTTGTATTTTCCGGTCAGCAAACCATATGAGAAAAATTCTTCTGCTTTTGTTTCATTTTCAATTCCTTGGAATGCGCGCAGGTAAACTTTTCCCTCTCCTAAATCACGAAGGGCTTTCAAATATCGTCCTGCAAGAATAGGTGCGCTTTCAATCCCAGAACCAGTATCTCCTTCTACAAATTTTTCATTCTTTTCACGAGGGACCCAGACTGATGGCGCTGCATGAATATGAATTATCTGAGGGTCATCAAAAAACTGACCCCAGTAATTCTCTTTTAGAATTGATTGAATCTCATCGCTTGGACGTTTGTATGTTATTTTTGTGGCCAAGTTATGATCTTCTGCATTTTCAAAACAAGCTTCTACAATAATGTCTTCAACAAGCCGGTCATTGTCATCGAATCCATAACATTCGGAATCTCCATGCACCATTTCCATCTGGTGCTTGCCTGCTAAATCGCGATATGCACAGAACCCAGTTAAATAGCCCCTATTCGCTTGAGATGCACCAATAATAAGGAACTGTGTAAATCTGCGATCATTAAGCAATCCTTCGAGTGATTCCATTTCAGTTATCATGCTTCATCTCTTGAGTTATCTTTCAGCCTGCTGAGATCGAGTTTTTTGAGGTTTTCAAGGTCACTGTATCTGCCGGTTAACAAATCATACGAGAATGATGTCTGGGGCTCCTGTGCGTTGTCTGATCCTTGATATGCGTGGAAATAAACTTTTCCTTCGCCAAATTTGCGAAGCGCTTCAAGGTAAAGTTCTGAAAGGTCCGCTACTCTTTTTTCTGAAGCTCTCACTGGGAAAAAGATGGCAGGATCACCTACAAATTCTTCCAATTTCTCCCAGAAACCAGCAAATTCTTGCCAAGGAACAAATACGGATGAAGTCACAAAAATTTTTATGGCTTTATCATCTTCATCGGAGTGAGTTGTAAAACCGTGTTTGATCTCCTGCTGAAACTCCTCATTTGAATATTTGCGTACCTCGCATTCATCATACGTATCAGGTTGACGATAGACTGCTTCTAAGATAATATCTTTAATGAGTCGGTCGTCCGGTACGTAGTCGTAACCGTGGCTATTCCAATCAGTTGTTACAGTTTTGATATCGCCTGCCGGAAACTCATGATATACTAAGTAAACTGTTCCTGCTCCCTCGCCCCATGCTCTTTTGTCATCAATTGCGTTTACAACCCCATTAAGAATGAGTTTCTGTTTGAAATCCGGACTGTCCAGGATTTTTTCAAGGTTTTCCATCTGAATTTTCATTTCTTTCATCTTATTCTCAAGGTTTTTTCTTTCAGGTGTCATGTTTTTCATCTCTTCTGTAAGCCGTAATTCGTAACTGCTTAGTAATGCTCACTTTCAGTTTAATATCTTTCTACTATTATTGATATTAAAAATGGCAATGTTTATATATAAGATAACGCTTTAACTGTCTATGAAACGGAAGCTCATCAAGCAGGGGATTGAAGGTCTGACGGTTTACCTGCCCAAGAAATGGGCCGATCAGCGCGGGTTGAAGCCAAGTGATGAGGTAGAAATAGATCCAGTTGGCGATACCTTGCTTATCAGTTCTGCTGTCAAAAAACCCAAGGAAATCACGATGGAGCTCGCAAAAATAACTGCTGAGCCGATTGCGCGTATGTTTATAGAGTGTTATTGCGCTGGGTATGACAAAATCACCATCCGGGCAAAGCCAAAGACGCTTGCTGAGCTCGAGGCAAAGCTTTCTTCACTGGTGTTTGGCTTTGAAGTGATTGAAAAACGGCAAGATGCTCTTGTGCTTGAGAACATTGGAGAACCCTCAGAAGAGAAATTTGAGATTGTGTTTAGAAGAATATTTCTTTTGATTAAAGATATGGGCAACATGATTGCTCAACAATCCAAAATTGGCTTTGATAAGGTGTTGCAGGTTGACAAGCTTGTTTTTTTCTGCCAGCGGTCCATCTCAAAGAAAATATTGTCTTTTCCGACGCCAACTGCGCATTGGGAGTTATTATCCCAGCTCTCAGCCATAGCTCATGGATATTGGTTTATGAGTGAGGCAGCCAAGAAAATGGGGAAAAATGAATCCGATTATCTTTCTGCAGTGAATGATTATTTCGGTGAATTATACCGAGCATATTGGGAAAAAGATTTGGTGCTTGTTTCTTCATTATTCCAGCAAAGAACAAAATTAATTTTCATAATCCCGGATAATTTGATTGAAAAAGGTGAAAACTCTTTGCTTGTCTCAAAAATACAATACGTGATGCGTTTAATGAGAGGGTCTCTCAGCGCAATATTTAATACGCTTGTTGATGAATTTACAATGAAATGAAAACTCCACCTTTTCCAACGGTGTGAATCAACATCCAAATAAATATTAGAATAACGCTGACAAATTAATCTCGCACGCGGCTACCGGCACGTTTAATCCGAATTTTTCAAGCACTGCAGGGTGTATTTCTCCTAAGAATCCGACTTGTTTCTTGTTTACAAGTATTTTAGCAGCTCTTCCTGGGATGAAGCAGGGGAAGTCGTATTCGTCAATGGAATAACTGATGCCTGCGTTTTTGAGCGTTGTTTCAACGGCTTGGCGTATTTCTGTGAACGTGGCTGTTGAGTGCGCTGTGGCTGCCGCGATGTGGTTTTCATCTTGGACTTCTTTGCCTCGTAATGAGACTAGTCCGTGTTCGAATATTTTTTGCGGGTAATCAACGTGGGTGTTTTTTGAGAGGACTTCGAGCAGTTGTGGTAGTATCCATGTTCGCACGCAGCTGTAAGTCTGCGAGATGAAGTTTTCTATTTCGACTGTGCCTGAGTCTGGTACGTTTGTTTTTGTATAAAGAAGGTCTTTGTTTGACAGCACAGCATTCATGGTTTCTTGGTAGCCGAGTCCCGCCCATAGCGTGCGCTGCGTGTCTATTTTTTGCTGTGCTGGAAATGTGCTGCCAGTTGTATACGATGTAAGTG
>CAYSMN010000079.1:0-3354 GCA_964432255.1 uncultured Methanosarcinales archaeon
TTGGTGCACAAGAAATTGTCTGTTTTTGCTGAACGCCAGCTCCATTTGAACAAAATCATCACAGGGATTTTGATTATTATTATCACAGGCATTATCATTGTTAATCCGGTGAAGGCTGGCGATCATTTGGTAAGAAACGCGTACAGCAGTGTTGTTAACGATGTTCCTATTATGAATGATGCGTGGTGGAATTCTTTGGCGAAAATTAAGGAAAACAGCCAGCCAAACGCCATTATCAATTCTTGGTGGGACTTTGGTCATCATTTCAAGTTTGTTGCAGACCGTGCTGTGACGTTTGATGGTGCTTCTCAGACAGCACCCCAGGCCCATTGGATTGGCAGAGTGTTGCAGACTTCTGACGAGGACGAGGCTGTTGCGATTTTGCGCATGCTTGATTGCGGGGCAAACGCTGCTTTTGAGGTTGCTTTGAAGAAAACTAATGACCCGTTGCAGGCGGTAAGGCTTGTCAAGGAAATTATCATGCAGGACAAGGAAACTGCAATGCAGACTGCTGAAGCTGCCGGTGTGCCCGATATAATTAAGCTCACTCATTGCGAGCCTCCCGAGGATTTCTTTATTGCCAGCGGTGATATGATTGGCAAGACTGGCGTGTGGGCTCATTTTGGTTTGTGGAACTTTGAGCGTGCTGAAGTCTGGCAGAAGTGGCGTTTTGTTGTTGAATCTGAGGCTGTTCCAAAGATGTCTGAGCGCTTTAACATGTCTGAGCAGGATGCAAAAGCGTTGTACAATGCTGCGCAGGCAATATCTTCTGAAGAGGCAGCCAACCAGTGGATTAGCCCGTGGCCCGGCTACATCCAGACCGATGCCAGTTCGTGTGAGCGTGACGGCGGCGTGGTCATGTGCGGTAGTTCTATTGCTGTTAATTTGTCTGAAAAGCATGGCGAGGTGCGGTTAAGCCAGGGCATTGCTGTTGCTGGAAAGATTATCGCATATAACAAGGATGGCAGCAAGTCTGAAATCATTAAGGAAAGCGGTAATCAGGATTTGACGATTGTTATGTGGCCGACTGGCGATGGGGTCAGCGCAATGGCGACATATGCCCAAGTTGCTGACAGCATTTTTACGCGCTTGTACTTTATGCATGGTTTTGGTTTGAAACATTTCAAGCCGTTCTCAACCGAGCATCAGTTGATAGGTGGAGATGTGTATGTGTACAAGGTTGATTGGGCTGGTTCTGAGTCTTACGTTCCTGAAGAGTTGATGCCAAAGGATTCTGTTGAGCCGGGCGCCAAGGTATCGCTGAATTATGTTGGCTGGCTGGATGACGGTTCTTTGTTTGACAGCAGTATTCCGGGCTGGAGTGAGCTGAACGTGACGCGTGACTCGCGGTTTGATGATTTTGATACAAAGCCTTTGGCTTTTGTTGTGGGAAAGGGCCAGTTGATTCCTGGTTTTGAATCGCGCATCCAGGGCATGAAAGCTGGTGAAACCAAGACTATCACGATTCCTCCCGAGGAAGCATACGGCACTGATCCGGCAAAGCATAAGCTTGGCAATAAAACGCTGCATTTTAAGTTTAGAATCGAGTCTGTTGAGTAATACAAGTCGTTCTAAAGCTTTATAAAGCTCGAATATTGTTCTTTCTCTATGCACGTATGGATTGTTATCGCAGCGTATAATGAGGCTCACAGTATTGGTCATGTGGTGAGAGAGCTCGTTAAAGCTAAGTACAAAAACGTGGTCGTCGTAGATGATGGTTCAAGCGATGACACTGTAAGAATTGCAGGACAGCATACAAAGCACGTATTGCAGCACACAATTAATAGAGGTCAGGGCGCTGCTTTGAAGACTGGCATTGATTACGCAGTGCAGCAGGGTGCTGATATCATTGTGACTTTTGATGCGGATGGCCAGCATCGTGTTGAGGATATTCCGGCAATGATAGAGCCGGTGAAAAGTGGAGAGGTTGACGTGACTCTTGGTAGTCGTTTCTTGGCCAAGGGGACCGAAGTTCCTTTATTCCGCAAATTGGTTCTGAAAGGAGGCATTTTTGTCGTGTGGCTGTTTTACGGCATTAGGCTTACTGACGTGCACAATGGTTTTCGCGCGCTGTCGCGCCATGCTGCTGAGCAGATTGAGATTTCCATGGACCGTATGGAGCATGCGAGCGAAATTTTATCTGAGATTAGGAAGAAGCATTTGCGCTTTGTTGAAGTTCCCGTAATAATTAAATACACTGAATACAGCAAGCAGCATGGGCAGAGCAGCTTGAACGCGATTAAGATTTTTTACAAAATGCTTTTGCACAAGTTGACAAAATGAGCTTACAGCCGATTCAGATTGCAGCGTTTGTTTTTGCAGCGATTCATATAGCCCGCATTCTCGCATTGTGGAAAACAAAGAAGTTGCCGTTGAGGACTGCGATTTTCTGGTTTTTTGTCTGGTTTGCAGTTTTGCTGGTTGTCTCTATTACGCCGATTATTGACGCGTTGTCTCGCCCGATTGGTGTTGGCAGAGGCATCGATCTCGTGGTTTACATCGCACTCATGGTGTTGTTTTACTTGATTTTCCTGCAGAACATGAAGATTGATAAGTTGGAGCATGAGATTACGAAATTGGTAAGGGAGATTGCCTTAAAGAAATGAAAATCCTTATTTTTTCTTCGTATTTTCTTCCGCACAGAGGCGGCGTGGAGAATTATGTGTACCAGACGGCAAAGCGGCTTGTTAAAAGAGGGCATAAGGTGTGGGTGGCTACGTCTAGATTGCCTGGTGTTAAGAATTCTGGAAGAATTGGTGGCATTCAGGTCATTCGTATCCCGTCTGTTGAGGTGTTATCTGACAGGTTGACGCTGCAGTTGGCACCAGTGTCTGATGTACTTAAGAGAGTGGGCAAGGTTGACGTGGTTGTTACTAATACGCGTTTTTACCCGTTGTCGTTTGCTGCTGGCATGCACGCGCATCGTCATAATATTCCGTGGTTGCATATCGAGCATGGTACCGCTCAGCCGTATGATAATCCGGTGATTAGTGCCGGCGTGAAGACTATTGACGCGATTTTTGGCAGGTGGATTATGCGTCATGCGCATGTTGCTGGCGTGTCTCGGGCATCGTGTAATTTTGCAAAAGGATTGGGCGCTAGCAAGTGCGATGTGTTGTATAATGGCGTTGATACAAAGTTTTTTGACGGAAGAAGAAAGAAGCATGCAGGAATTAAGATAGCTTTTGTCGGCCGGTTGATTAAGGACAAGGGCGTGCAGGATTTACTGAAAGCGGCAAAGGGCTTGAAGGCGGAAGTAGTTATTGTTGGCAAAGGTCCATACGAGAGTGAGCTGAAAAAGCTCGGTGGAAAATTTGTGGGCGAGAAAGATGCTAAAGGTGTGCGTGATGTTCT
>CAYSMN010000080.1:0-3348 GCA_964432255.1 uncultured Methanosarcinales archaeon
AAAAATTCCAGGTCTTGGCTGAAGAGGTTTCTGATGTCTTTGAATCCGAGTTTGAACATTCCTATTCTGTCAATGCCAAGTCCCCAGGCGCAGACTGAAACGTGTTTGCCCAGTAATGGAGCTACTACTTCTGGTCTGAAGATTCCGGCTCCTCCTAGTTCTATCCAGCCGAGCTGCGGGTGTTTTGCGTACAATTCTGCGCTTGGCTCGGTAAAAGGAAAGTATCCAGGCACTATGCGTATTTCTTCCGCGTCTGCGAATTCTTTGGCGAACATTTTCAGCAGGCCGACTAAATGCCTGAATGTTAGTCCTTCCTCAACAATAATTCCTTCTGTTTGGTTGAAGTCAGGTAGGTGTGTAGCATCAATCACGTCATGTCTGAACACGCGAGTAATGCCGAAGTATTTGCCTGGTATTTTCAAATTTGGCGATGCGAGCATTCTGGCTGAGCAGGCTGTGCCTTGCGTTCGTAAAACATGTCGGTGTGTTCTTTCAGCGTCAAATGGATAGCGCCATCCTGTGCTTCCCAGCATGCCGTGTTCGTGTGCTGCTTGTACTTTTTTTACGAGTTTTTCGTCGAGTTTTCCGTATTTGGGCTCGGCGACATAATACGCATCATGGATGTCGCGCGCGGAGTGGAATTGTGGCATGTATAAGCTGTCCATGTTCCAGAATTCTGTTTCTACTAATGGGCCGTTCATTTCGTTGAATCCAAGTGAGATGAATTTTTGCCTTACCCAGTCCAGGAATGCGCGGTAGGATTGTTTTTTCCCGCCGTGTACTGAGGGGACGTTGATTGTTACGTCATAGCGTCTGAATATTTTGTTTTTCCATTCTCCTGCTCTGAGGACTTGTGGCGTAATGGTGTCAACGATGTTTTCGTCGCGCACGCCGGAAGAAACGAGTTTCTTTCCGATATCGGTGAGTGTTGCTTTTTTTATTCGTTGAACGTCTATTTTGATGATTTGTTTTCTTTTGCGCAGTTGTTCAAAGGTATGCTTGTCTTCTGGGTTGAGCTGTGCTGGTTGCAGTGGGAAGTGTTTTTTGATGAATTTTTCTTCGGGAAATTCGCTTTGGAGCATTCGTTTTCCTTGGTCGGTGATTTTTACTTTGAGCTCTTTGTCTTTGAGCATTAAGATTGCACTTTTTTGCCTGAGCATTCCGAGGCAGATGTTGACTTCTTCGCTGATTAATTGTGTTTTTTGTGCAAGCTTGCTGAGTGGCAGTTCTTGGCTGGTGAGCGCTGTGAGAAATCGCCGTTCTGGGAGTCCAGTTTTGAGGTATTCAAGGCCGTTTTTGTCGAGAGAAATGAGTTCGCGCGGCTCGGTTGCGATTGTTACTGCTTTTTTGTTTTCAAGCCATTGTAAGGCGCGCATGGCTTCGACTTCTTTTAACCCGGAAGCTGCTGCTAAGTCTTCTAAGTAAGGGTGTTGTGCGAGCTCTGGAAGTACTCTTCGCTCGTACGGGTGCAGGCTTTGTGCGAGCTTTTTGATGTCCATAAAAAGAAGTTAAAGAAAAAATGGATTACTTGAAAGATGGGTCTTTCATGCCTTTCCATGCAGTGTTGAACATGCTTTCAAGCGCGCCGGCAAAGAAGGGTGTGTTGACCCAGATGCCAACGTCATACGTTGGGTGGACTTCTTGGTCGTCCATGATCATGAAGACCAATTCTTTGCCATCAACGATGCAGAAGCGTGCTTTGCCATCAGTGTGCTTGACTTCTGCTACTTGGGAGATGTCTTGCACTGCTTGTTTGGTTTCTTTGGTTAATGGTGCTGCTATTCTGATTCTGACGCCTTTCTTTTTGAGTTTTTCAAAGACTGGCTTGAGTCCTTCGACTTTTCGCATAAACCCTTGCGGCGTGGTCATTATGGTCACGCTTTTCTGTGCATTGCGGATTTGAAGCTCAAGGTGTGAGTACAGATTGTGTCTCCCGCGCAGTGAGCCTGACAGTTCTGAAGGCTCGACCAATTCGATTCCTTGCGTGTGGAGCGTGTTCAATTCACCGAGAACGTCTGTCTTCTTGAGGTCTTCTAAGCGCTTGACACGTTCTGTTGCTTCATCTGATAAGTTCTTTTTTACGCGTTCGAGGACTTCTGTTGGTGGTACGGCAATGTACTTGATGGGCTTGCCGAGCTTCATTATGACGAAGCCTTTTCTTTCTAGTGATTCTAGAACATCATAGCTTCTGCTTCTTGGCACGTTTGCAATGTCAGAAAGCTCGCCGGCAGTGGCAACGCCACGTGACAACAAGGCTGTCCAGATTTTGACTTCATATAAGTTCAGGACGAAGTAACGCCTGAGTTTGCTTAAAAACTCTTCTTTAACAATCATTCATACCCTCCCCCCTTTTTGCGACGGAAAAATGGTGTTTTCACTCCGGTTTTCCCGTAACACGTTTTTGTTATTCACATGAGGTAAAACAATTCTGTATTAAAACTTTTTGGTCGTACTTTGTGAGTGGTCTCTAATGTTTTTACCTCAAAATCGTACTTCAGCAGGGGGTTTGCCACTCTGAAGTCATACTATCTGAGAGGGAGGGGCTATTTAAGTTTTTAGAGTGTGGAAAAATTGTATTTCGAAGTAGTAATCATCATTCGTATGATAGTTTATAACGAAGCAGGGCTGCTATTCCGCCTATTCCATCGATTTTTTTGCCGCCTGAGTGCTCGCTGGATACGATAACAACAGTTCCTTTTTGTTTGTCTACTGAGCGCATGATGTAGTCTACGCGTTGGAAGGTGTTTTCTTGGCGTAGTTTTTGAATTAAGCCGTCTGTAACAAGTAAAGTATCGACTGCGCCGGCTACTGCGGCTTCTTCTGTTTTGTTAACGCCGTACACGACTGGCCCTTTTTTTGCGATTTCTCCAAGGACTTTTTCGACAAGGACGAGTTCTCGTGAGGTGCGTTCTTGTTTGAGTGCTGTTTGTACTTCGTCGCGTTTCAAGACTTCTGCAATGGCGCCTTCATCGACTGATGAGCATGTTGCTTGTATGATTTTCTTTTTGAGCTCGTCGTTTTTGAGGACTTTTAGGAGGTCTTCTTTCCAGAATGCCGGGCTCGCTAAAATTATGTAGTCGAGTTTGTAGCGTTTGTCGTATTGGTCGAGTTGTTTTATGATTTCTTCGTAGAAGCTGGTTTTGACTTTGACGCCTGTTCTTTTTTTCTCAACTTCTCCTTCGATGTGCGCAAGGATTTCCGGCATCGGCCTTTTCATGCGTGCAAAGTATGCTTCTTCTCTGTCGAAAACGCAGATTATGATGTTTGGAATTTTTGTTTCTGCTGCTTCTGTTATTCTGTCGAGCTGGTATCCGTACCAGTGTTCTTTTGTGATGCTGATGGAACTCC
>CAYSMN010000081.1:0-3224 GCA_964432255.1 uncultured Methanosarcinales archaeon
CCGCATGGAAGTCGGCTTCCTCGCGGTCGAGCACGGCGGAAGACGTGCCCTCAATACCTGGCGGACTCGACAGCTCGACGAACCACCGATCCACCGTGTCGTTATCGCTGAGCGGAATGACCTGCGGCGACTGCGCGTGCGACATCATCGTCATGCTGACGATGGCCGCACCTATCCCGGCCAGGAGTTTTCGCATAAACACCCTCTATGTTGGAAAGCTTGACGGCCCCGGGATTCCATGGCAAGCGAAACCTGACGTGAAAGGGGGCTGCAACAATAATCGATCGTGGTCACTTCCGGGATTTTCTGCGCGCCAATCGGGCTAAGGCGCCGCCAATGCCGGCCAGCAGTACAGTCGAGGGTTCCGGCACGGCGGTGGGCATGACGCGGTGCTTCGCCAACAGGCCCTGTTCGTCGAAAGGCTCCGGAAAGAAGCCGCCGTTCACACCGGGAATCACCAGCGAATTATTCTGCTGGTCGCTCCAGTTCGCGCCCCCCGCGATCTGGTCGCTGCCGTTCATGATGACGATGGGGCCATCGAGCGAACCGAAATGGAGGTCGAAGTGCACGTCGATGATCGACACGAATTGCGGATCGAAAAAGATCGTCATCGTTCCCAGGCTCGAATGGGCTGGGTTAAGCGTAATGTAGTAGAGACCGAGGCCGGCGCCCAAGTCGACCGCTGCCTTGCTCACGAGTTGGAGTGCGACCATCTGGATATCGATGGCCTCGCTTGGGGCGTGCGCGTCCTCCAGTCGCCGCACGATGGTGTCAGTGGCATGTGTGTCGACGCAACCGGAACCGAAGTCGTAACACCCGAGCGGAACACCCATGAACGGAATCCCGCCAAACGTCGTGCCGTCCAGAGTCATGAACAGGTCCCAGCCTTTCGCGACTGTTCCTATGGGGCTGGCCCGCGCGACCGATGGAAGGTTGAGGACGAGCAGCGCGCAGGCGGCTGCCCCCAGTATCCACCGCATGGATCTGGGTCCGGGCGCACGTCGGTTTCTGGTTCCGAGTGATTCCGGCTTCATCTGTAAGCTCCCTTCTTCTACATTCCCTGGGCGCATCTACAGGAGGGTTCCTGGCGTAGGCTTCGAAGTCGCCGATCAAAGTGCGGGAATGACACGTCGCTGAGGCGTGAAGAACCGCCTTTCCAAAGGAGCGAGCGCCGGCGGCGGGACTAGACTATGAAAATGCGTCGAAGCGGAAACCGTAAGCAAGAGCTGGACTCATGCCCTTCCAAGACTTCTACGCACCACTCCGTCTCGTCAAGTCCTCTCATTGGCGTTTGCGCAGCACGTTTCGTGATCAGGAAATCGGCCGACGCTGCGGCTATTGTCTGAGCGCGGGACGTTTTCTGAAATTCCGCGCGCGCTGCCGGATTTGCGATCGATACCGGGTACGTGCCGTACGACATCACCGCGAACCAGTTCCTCGCGAAGCTGGATCACAACGCGCTCAACCCGCGATGCCAGGTGTCCCCGTACGACGTGTACTGCAAAATCGAGGCGGAGGTTCCGGCGCGCCCGCCGATGTCCTCCGGGCGCCGACCCGCCCCTAAGCTGGGTACGAGTGGGTTGTAGTCGATGGTGCCGAGCTGGTCGAGCCCACGCACGTAAGCCACGTTGGCGGATAGCGTCATCGTGCCGATGACTCGGTCCAAGCCGGCCGAGAACTGGTGTGCGTAGGACGTCTTCAAGCCTGGATCCAGCGCGAACATCAGGCTCGTAAACGACCCGACCGCTTCACCGAGCGCTGTCCGTGGCTCGTGACGACGGCGGCGTGGCCGCTGTTCAGCCGCGCGCGGAAAGATCCCCGCGTGCAGCAGTTGTTCGAACGCATGGGTGTGCGGTTGACGCCATGATGCCCTCAACGCTACGCGCGGACTTCGGGATCCGCATCGTCGAGGTGCGCGCGGAGGTCCGCCACGCTCGCTTGCGTCCACCACAGGAAATACGGTCGATGCGAGCCGTCCATGAGCGAGGGGGACGTCTACGCAGTCCAACCGTCAGAGCGCTAGAATCTCGCGCAGCTTATCCTCGACGAGGTGCATCTCCGAAGCAGGCAACTCGCCCACCCTACTGACGACCATGTCCTGTTTGATGGTTCTGACGATGCCGGTCACTATCGATGGGTAAAGAAGGCCCGACTTGCGCCAGGCTTTGATCTTGTAGTCTCCGACCAACGTTCGACTGACGTTGCTGGTGATGGCGGCCAGGATCGCTTCACGCCGGCCCTGATGGTAACGGTCGGAACTCACAATTAGGCCGGGTCGCTGTTTTGCGCCCTTCTCGTCGGCAAAGACGAATTTGACCAGGACGATGTCGCCGCGGCTAGAGCTTGTCATAGGCGGCATCCCTCGGATTGTCCCAAAGGTCCGCCAACACAGGATCGGCCCGCTCGTTCAAAGCGACCAGATCGGCCGCCGATAAGTCGTGTACAAGATCAACGTTCAAGCGTGCCTCGACCGCCTCCCACACGTAGTCGCGAATCGATTTGTCGCGCCTGGCCGCCGCGATGTGAATGCGTCGGCGCGCTTCGTGCGGAACATCAATGCTCAGCCGAGCTCGCCGTTGAGTGGTCGTCATCAGCCTATGACCTCACACATCCACATTGGCACAAATACGTAAATGTGTCAATGTTCAGGCGTCGTGATCTGGAGGCCGTTCGAAGTCGGACGGTTGCCACTCAATCACTCAATCACCAGATTCACCGCTTCTCTCCCACCGCGAACACGTCCTTCAGCCCGCGAAAAAAGATGACGCCGTGCGAGATGGCCGGCGTCGCCATGCGATCTGGAGCTTCCCGAATCTTCTTGTTGGGCGCGTTGTCGGGCGAGAGCGCCGCTCGGATGTTGCGGTCGAAGAACTTCTGGCCGAGGGCCTTAGATAGAGTTCGTTGAGGCGATCCTGATCGTTTTTCCTGATCGGCATAAAGCCACCTGGGTTGAAACGAAACCGAGACATTATGGCTGCTGATCTCCGTCTGGTCCACCGTCCTTCACACGGCTAGGGACCAGGGCACTCAGGGCGGCCGTGTTCACCTTGGGTGGAGACCGTCACTGTGGAGGGTCACGGACAGCACAGAGAGAACGGGAACTGCGGAAACGGAGAGAACGGTACGGACGGAACAGGAGAAACAGAGCAACGAGAAAAACCTGTTTTCTCCGTTGCTCCGCTGCTCCTGTTTCGTTCGTCCCGTTGGCTCCCGTTCGCTTACAG
>CAYSMN010000082.1:0-3187 GCA_964432255.1 uncultured Methanosarcinales archaeon
CTTTTGTAACAGAGTCTCTTTCTAGCAATTCTCCGAGTTTTACTTCTTCCCAGCGTGCTTTGTTGAACGCCTTGACAGGCGCTACAACTTTTTCAAGGTCTACTTTGTCGTATTTTTGTATGACTGCTGCGTTCGATGGCAGGTTTGACAAGTAAAGTATGTCTTCTTTTATTCCGCCAAGCTCTCCTGCAGCTTTTAACGGTCTTTCCTGCCATTGGTAGAGTATGAACGCGGCCCATTGTTCTGGTTTGACAAGGTCTGGTCTTTGTGCAAGTAGCGCTACGGTGTATCTTACGTCTGGGTCGTAGATTGTTTGCTTGTTTGCAAGTGCCCAGCCTATCATGCTGTTTGTTTTTCCTTTGTCTGTTTCGTATTTTATTGCTGAGAAGTCTCCTTCGCTGGCTTTTTTCTGTACTTCATCTGCTACTTCTGCGAGAATCTTGCTGTCAAGGTCAAACCCTTTTGGTTCTAGTTTCTTGACTATTTTTGGAGCGAGATCGCCCAATGATAAAGTGAGTTTTGCAAGTTTGTCGTATTGTTTGTTTCGCTGTTTGTTGTCAGCTTGGTACATTTTGAAGTTTTTTTGTCCTGCGGCTTCCGCGATGTAGGTCATGTGGTCGAAGCATTCTTCTCCTACTAAGTCTCCTACTTCTCCGAAGTTCAGTTTTTTTCCGTTTACTAGAACAGAGACTCTGGTGCCGTATCTGATTGAAGTGCCGCAGATGAGGCAGTTGCCTAGTTTGCAGTGTTTTTCTGCTGGTGCTGGTCGTTCTTCAAATCCTATTTCAAATGTTCTGGCTTTGCCTATGTCGGCTTTCGCTATTAGTCCGCTCCAGCGGTGCAGCATGTCTGGAACTGCGGTCGCAGGGTGTTTGTCTCCCCATTCTGCCACCTTCTTCATGCTCTTGCCGAGCTGGGTTTTCATGTCCCAATAGCGTTGTACTTCTCTTACCAATGATGATTGTTTGCTGCTCATAATACTCTAAAACCCGCCCTTCCCTATATGCGTTTTCTCTACCTTGTTTGACTCAAATTTATTTGAGTGGTTATGCCCTTTCATACAGTCGCTCCAGCGCGTCCGCGTCTGGCACAGTTCCTTTTCGTATATCAAGTGTTACGTCATCGAAGAAGTTGCGTATTTTTACGTCTGTTGGCTGCACTTCTCGCTTTCTGAACTTGCGGGCAAACTTGAATTGTTCAAACGCTTCGCCCAGCTGTGCCGATTTGTCAGGGGGAAGAAATGCTGAAGCGTCCTGAATGAAGTAGTCCATTCTTAATCTGACATCAGGGCTTGCATTGCCGTTTATTTCCTTGAAAAGTGCCTGTTGCAAAGGATTGACTGTTTGCGGCTTCTCCGGTGATGCTTCGTTGTGCCGCGCGGATGATTCTGTTTTGAGTGTAAACGCGTTCACGAAGCGGGCGTAGAGGTTGGAGGTGTCGCGGACAGCGGTTACGAACGATTCAGGCAGCAATGATTCTATTTTGCCGTATTGTCCGCCTTGAAGGTATTGCAGTTTTATGGCGAATGCGTTTTTCGTGCCTTGTTGATACGCGATGCGCAGTACTGGGTCAATCTTGTCCAGTTCGTGGATACGTTTTCCTTCAACAAGTCCTGCTTCAATAACCAAGTTTAGATCGCTGAACGTGCTGTTCAGCCGCATCAATTGGAACGATTTGTCTTGAGGATCTGTGCGCACGAGGTCTTCAACTTGCTTGAGATATCTTGTTGCGTCTTTTTCCGTGATGAGTGATACTTGAATTACGCGCATTTGGTGGAACCAGCGTACGCGTTCGCCCAAATTTTCCGTGTTAAACGTTTCGAAGAACTTCGTGAAAATAGTTAGGGTTTGGGCGCGCAGCGTGCGTACGAGTTCCAGACTTCGTGAGAATTTTTGCATTTCTTTGTCGTTTGAAAGTACTCTGCGAAGTTTATCCACTTTGGGCGGAGGTGTGTTCTGTAGCTCGCTTTCATTGAGGCATGAGAATACGGTGAGATATTCCTCAATCGCCGCGTTCAGCGCAGGCGGCATGATGAGCTCTTTGAGAGCTCTTTTTTGCACAGCGGTGACCTCATATATTTCAGCGGCCGCAATGACGTGGTCGGTGGGGATGTTGTACTTGGTCACGAATTCATCAAGGTGCATCACTGCCGTGGGAGTCTGTTTTGCGTGGTCAATGTGTTGTTGGACCATCTCTGTGGAAGATTCTTTTGCGGGGGTTGTCGGGGTCTCAGGCGCCTTCTTTGTGCCTCTAGGCTTTTTAATGCTGAAAACATCATAAACGGGCTGTCCGGTTTGTTTGGGTTTTGTCCCGTTCTTGAATTTCCTTGACTTTGTAATCGTGCTGCCGTCTTCGTGCGTGATGATATAGTCCTGGCCGTTTTCCGCTACCTTGTAGAACGTCACCTTTCCTTTAGCAACTAACTCCTTGAATTCGTGGTATACTGTGCCGGATATTTCCGGCGCGACAAAAAAGAGCCTTGCGTCAACGTGCTCACTAAGATATCTTTCTATTTGTTTTATGACGTTTTTAGCGTTATATTTTCCCATTTTTAATTCAATAACGAGATCCTTGTCAGCAGCGTCTTTGGCAAAAATGTCAAGAATTCCAGATTTGCATTCATATTGTCTGTCAACGAACTTAATGCCCTTTTCAATTAGGTCTAATCTACCCGCGACAAGATAATCTTCTAGATCTCTTTCCGGATAGTTTCTTTCTTGATTTATGATTAGTTCCTTGTAGCGCAAGTGCTCGACGAATGCGGAACCAAGCATTGATACAAGGTCGCTTAAATCATCAGCAACATCAGTAAAGCCATGTTCGCGCGCCAATTTCTCATATTGAACTAGATTGAGGTCAGTTAGCTTGCCCTTTCCAACGAGAAGTATGTTGTCTTGTACAACTTGTTCAAGCCTCTTTTTCATGATGGCTTTCAGTGTTCCGGCTAACTGTTCATGAGGTGTCATATTTACTACTATTTAGTAACAATTTATATATAAATCTTGCTATGTTTCTCGAAGGAACCTTTATAAAGCTACCAAGTCATTGTTCTGCACTATGCCGCACGACGAATCGCCTGACGAGCACAAAAAGAAGCACCATAAAGAGGTGCAGGAATTGTGGGAGGAGATTGAGAAAAGGGAGAAGGAAGCTCATCAGGAAGCGCATGATGAGGGCCATAAGGATT
>CAYSMN010000083.1:0-1937 GCA_964432255.1 uncultured Methanosarcinales archaeon
TTGGAAGTTATTATGATTATTCAAATAAGATATGCTGTAAGGTTACTGTTTGTCCACAAAACTTTAGATGGGAACAAAGTGAAAATAAATGCGTTCCAATATTCCTAGCATGTTTAATACAGCAGTCAAGTGGAACTTATGATACAAGCAAAGCGTGTCAAAGTATTTGGCGTTCTCCTGTAACGCAAACAGGCCCTTATTGGCAGGATGCCTTAACTCCGAATACAGATGATTGTTTTGCTAAGAGTCTTCCAACGAGTGCAGATAATGCCCAAGCGTGTTGTTACAATACGCAATATCTTGGAGATACTTATGGAAGATATGTTGCTAACAACATAGTAAAGAAAACAGTGCAGCAAATTTTAACAACAACTTAATCCGATAATGTTTTCACTATATTTTTGTTAAGTTCGGGATAAATCTCATCAAGAATCTCATTCGCCCTTTTTAATCCTCTATAGTCTTTAGTTATTTTCTCAATTCTCTTAAACTCATTCTCCCCATAAACTTTTATAAACACTTTTTTAGATACTGCATTTACGATAATGTGGACAATCGTTGTCTTTTTCTCCGAGGGAAATTTATTTTCCAAATGGTTCAATGCTAATTTAAATTCTTCTGGATTTTGATTAAGGATATTATGAACTAGTTCATGAATTACTGTATTGCACATCTTGATGTAATCTTTATCAATTCTAACTGTTAATGGAAGTGAAAAACCAGCGACATTAAGATTATTGACTAAAAAACAGATTATTTTATCATGTTGCCATTTTAGCCCGGAATATTTTGATATCAAATTCAGAGCAGCTGTTTCTTTATCTTCTGTCCAATAATTTTTAAAATTGGCTAAGCAATCATTTACATTATCTTTGCAAACAAGAGAATCAAACTCTTTATTTAACGCCAAGCTCCATTGTTTGTCATAAACATCTGAATACTTAAAAATAATTTTTGGAATCATGCACAGAAATGTTTCCTAATTTTTACCATCATCGCAATTATCACAGCTAGGTGCTCCATGACAATGGTTGGAACAAACGCTACAGTCTTCTGTCACATTCCAAATTGCTGGAATTTGCCCGTATGTCTTCTGATAAAGTTCAATAAAATTATTTTTGCTGTCTTTTGCTAATGGTGTTAATGAAGTTCTTGGGTTGTGATGTAAGTACTCTCCAACATAGTCTTTACAGAAATCATGATATTGTCTTGTAAACAAAATAAACTGATGCCAAACAGAGTCAACATCCTTACTTGTCATGGAAATTGTTTTATCATACAACGCAGCTAATCCTGCAAATTTCTTAAACTCTGTGAAAGCATGTTGGTACTCTTCTATTGTTTTGAATACCTCTTCGGACATCAATTTCTCTTTTAAGTACGGTGCTTCAAAGCCGTCTAATCTCTCTAGAAGTTGTTGTTGCGAATAATCTAGATTTGCATGTAATCCTGGCTTAACAGAACCATTGGATTTTGGTAGCGTTGCAATAAGTGAACTATCATTCCTATACGAAGAAACTAAAGTTTGTTCTAAAGTTTGACCAGTCATTTTATCCTCTTAAATTGTTGATTAAAGAAGATAAATAAATATTTAAACCTTACTCTTCTTGACACAAAGACAAGTTCGCGAAGTTCTTTAGTTTATACGCTGTTAATAAAGTCTTGAATTGCCCGTTTGGTATGAATTCAAAATATGGAACAGGTTCAAAAAATCCAGCTCCCGTTAAAACATGTGCACCAAACTCATGTTCTACATCTCTTCTTATATCCCAATAGTCTGTCTGATTTCTATCAATTTTTACAGTCATATAAGCAGGAACACCGCGATTTAGTCCAGGGGGTGGGTCAAACATTATAGGAATGGTAGCATTAATCGCCGAAGTATAATCCATATTTATCCCGTTATTAATAAAACCCGGAACTTCTTGAAATTGAAT
>CAYSMN010000083.1:1949-3147 GCA_964432255.1 uncultured Methanosarcinales archaeon
GTCTGTTATCATTTGCAGAACATCATCAAGAGCTTGGTTAAATACTGGAAGAGGAGCTGTATTTCTATTATGAAATATTTTGAATGGATATTTTCTATTATCCAGCCAATTTACACTTATAATATCATTGTTGTTTAAATCCTGAGCTGTTGCAATGCTTCTGGTAAAATAACTTCTAAAACCTTCTGGCAAATCTATTTCAAGATTATACAAGGCTTCATACACCTTGCTCGTATCTCCAAAATAATTATTGTTTACATCTGTTCCATACCACCCGCTTCCTTTAAAACCCGAAACACTTCCTGCACTTTGTTTCATATCATAATATTCTCCAACGTTATTAGTTAATTCATCTTTAAGTTCAAGCGTATATTCGTTTGTCAAAACTTTATTCAAAATGTTCTTGCTTTTGTCCTTGGCAATTCTTGTTAATGTCTTTCCCGGAAATATACTTTCACCGTTATAAATTAACTTTCCCCTAAATCCAGAATTTTTCGAAACTATGTCATATATGTAGAATCCTGCACTCACCTTATCCCCATGTTTATTCTTTAGATTCCAGAAAAGATTTCCACCTTCAAGATTTTCAGTATTCTCTATGCTTTGTACTTCTTTCCCAAGCAAGTCATAAATCTTAACCCTGCTTGCATTATCAAACCTTACTCCATTATTATACTGAAAAACTCTTGCTTCTAATTGTTGTTCATTTTCATTCTCGTCTACGCTTGTTGTTATATCTACGTAACCTTGTGCATTTGTTCTAAAAGTGTCTGTATGCTGCGTAACATTATTCTTCAAGATAGCATACCAGTTTGGTAAACCTTCTTGAGTTATTGGATCTACAACTCTTATCCTCTGTAATTGCTGAGACTGAACTTTACTTGGAAATAGCCCGAGAGCTAAAGCAAATAGTCCAGTTGCAAACATCTTTTTTATGCGGGGAAGTTTCATGCAATTCTCAACACCGTGAGCCGACCAGCTTCCTCGCCGCCAAGAATGTACTTCTCCACAATCTCCAGTCCCTGTCTTTGACCCGGCCAGACAAGACGCCGGTACGCTTCATTGTACGGAAGCCATTCATGGTGACTGTGTTCAGCCGAGAGCTTCGGCTCGTAACCGTCATCCACTTGTGCTGCAAAGAGGGGACTGAGATTGACGGCGTCATACTCGGGATCATAAAATGTGTTGACGTGGGGAA
>CAYSMN010000084.1:0-3112 GCA_964432255.1 uncultured Methanosarcinales archaeon
GTACGACATTCACGACAACAGCATTGGCCGTTCTGCATACGAGATTATGCGCAGGTTGCAGGCAGCTCAGTTCGTAGCGAAGAACCCGGGCTTGGTCTGCCCAGCCTCTTGGAAGCCAGGCGCGAAGACTTTGAAGCCTGGTTTGGAATTGGTTGGTAAAATCTAGTTCACAAAGTTTTTAAACCATTACAGAACTTGTAAAAGATGATATGAAAAAGACCATCTTATGTTCATTAGTCTTGGTATTGCTGGTAGCGTGCGCTCCGGCTCAGCCAAAGCAAATGATGGGAGAGACCGCTGAACAGAAAGCGATGGAAAAGGAAGCCATGGAAAAAGGTGATTGGACGCCTGAGCAAATTGAACAGATGGAAAAAGATGAAGCGATGGAAAAAAGCGCTCCTGAGGCCAGAATGAAAGAGCCCGGCCTTATTGGCGGCGGGGTTTCGAGATATTATGATTGGGATAAGGCGAAGTTCGACCAAGCAGCCGCGGATGGTAAGACAGTTTACCTCGAGTTCTCAGCAAATTGGTGTCCGGTTTGCCAGTCTCAAGAGCCGCAGTTGATAGCCGGCTTTGCAGAGCTGAATGATCCGAATGTTGTCGGCTTTAAGATTCATTACAATGATGATGAAACAACTGATGAGCACAAAGCATTGACCCAGCAGTATCAGATTGCCTATCAGCACACAAAAGTTGTTTTGAAGGATGGAAAACAGGTGCTGAAGAGCCCTGAGTCTTGGACTAAGGACCGGTTCCTTGAGGAGATGAGGAAACTGTAAATGGTAGAGACTACTTTTTTTATTGCTTTTATTGCAGGCATAATTAGTTTTTTCGCTCCCTGCATTTTGCCATTAATTCCGGCATTTCTTGGCTTCTTGGCAGGTCAGAAGGTTGAGGAGACTTCCCGCTGGAAATTGTTCGGCCACAGTTTCCTGTTCGTGCTTGGGTTTGGCTCAGTTTTCTCGTTAGTTGGCGTCTTGTTGAACAGTATCTTGTCAAATTTCGCCTATACGGCTCAAGTATGGTTAGGTCGCGTTGCAGGAATCATCATCATCTTATTCGGTTTTTACCTGCTCGGTTTTATTAAACCAGAGTTTTTGCAGAAAGAGCACAAGTTCAAGATTCATCGATTCAAAAGTCGTGCGCTAACCAGCTTTTTGTTTGGTGCTGCTTTTGCTGTCGGCTGGACTCCATGTGTCGGCGCTGTTTTAGGCTCTATTCTTGCTTTGGCTGCTGCCATGCCGAGTGATGCGTTCATTCTTTTGCTAGCTTACTCGTTGGGTCTTGGCATTCCGTTCTTGATTGTTGGCTTGTTCGCTCACAATTTTGTAGCCTGGATTCAAAAGCACACAACGTTCTTGAAATACTTCAACGTTGTAGTTGGCCTACTTGTTGTATTTTTAGGCGTGCTGGTCTTCACTAACAAGCTTGCGCTGGTTGCAGGCAGCTTCGGCTTTTTGAACAAGGTGTTGCTGCGATAATGGCGCGCTTCGTTGACGAAATCGAGGCTGCTTTGAAGGCCGGCAGGTTGCATGATGAAATAGTCAAGGATACGCTTGCTGATTTCAGGGCGCAGTTTTATGGAAAATCTGGAGAAAGCAGAGAGCCGTTTCTAATTTTGAATGATCGTGGGTTAAGAAAGTCGTTGGATATGAGGTTGATTAAGTCCGATGTGAAAGTGGAGGATGTTCAGATTCAGCCCGCTTCTTTGGACTGCAAGGTAAGCGATATTGATGTTGTTGATGAGCCTGCCGCAACTTTTGGGTTTTTTGGCAGGCCGAGGCATGACTTTTATGATTTTGGAATTCCTTGTTATGTCATGGCAGATGTTGCTTTCTCGCAGAATTTTAGGTATAATGTGAAAAATTTCCATCCTCATGTTGTTTTGCGTTCAAGTTTGGGGCGTGTTGGGATTGCGCCAATCACTCATGCTTTGATTCCGATATATACGGACGAGGTTGGTCTGAAATCCGGTGTCGAGGTTGCCAATTTTAGCCCTAATGACGTTGAGCTGGATCATGGTGATCGTTTTGCCCAGGTTCTGTGGGGTTTGAGCTTCAAGGGAATCGTTGATGAAGGCAAGGCAAGGTTGAGGAAGGATGCAGTCAAGTTTTTGGACGTTGTTGGTTCTGTTGAATCGGGCATTGAGATTAAGGACGAGAATCTTTTGCGCTACATGAGCAGTCAAGGGTTATTTTCTGTCAGTCGCGAGCTCGTTTTGCACCAGGGATTTGTTGTCCTTCACGCGTCCAACGAAGCTTATCGTTTGCGAGATGTTGGAAGAATTAAATTGAGTGAAAAACGTTCTGACTTGTTAGAACCTGTGGATATTAGCAATGGTTATACTCCTAAGCCTGGCGAACATCTGCTTGTGAAGGCGCGCGAGTCTTTGAAATTGTCCGACAGGGTTGGTATTGATTTCCTGGGCAATTTTATGGCGATTTGTGGTTTGCTGAACGAGCCGGGTGAGCGTGGTAGCAGGCGCCGTTTTCAGGTTGGCGCCACTAATCTTGTTAATGCCGCATGGTTTGATCCCGGGTATGAAGGGATTTATATGGCGCACATCAAGAATGTAGATACATTGCCAGTTGATATTCGCCCTGATGATCAAATTGGTTTTGGGTGCGTTTTTTATTTCCCTAAGGGCGTGGAGCGGCCTTATGGCAGTGCTGCTCTACAATCTCATTATCAAGGCGCTAAAACAGCGCAGGTGTTGCAAAACAAATGAAAAAGCAAGTATGGTTTATCGTTTTGCTCGCGGCAGTTATTGGCCTTATTATTTACTTACAGGAACCAGCAAAGCTGGTTGAACGCGTTTCGCCTGCAACGCAGAAGATTGGCGGTATTCCGGCTCCTGAACTCACAGGCATTGACGGATATATCAATACCGACAGCATTAAAATCAGCGACCTTATCGGCAAAAAGGTTGTTCTTGTTGATTTCTGGACATATAGCTGCATTAATTGCCAGCGCACTTTGCCTTATCTGACAATGTGGTATGATAAATATCACGAAAAAGGTCTTGAGATTATTGGCGTGCATTCTCCTGAGTTTGAGTTTGAGAAGAAATATGAGAACGTGAAGCGCGCAACAGAGAAATGGAACATCAAAT
>CAYSMN010000085.1:0-3099 GCA_964432255.1 uncultured Methanosarcinales archaeon
CCGGCGCATTTCTATTCATGCCAAACTTATTAACATTTCTATCGATTAAAAAGCCGGAAAGGTTACGGATGCACTCGTAAGAATTACGGAATTTTAGATTATTTTCGGAAATTTATTCCCTCTTTACAACAGAGAAAATGTCTTTAGGCTTTAGAAGCGTGATTGATGCTCTATTATCAAACAACTCAATTCTTAGAATCTTCTGCGGAAAATCAAGATTTACTTTACCCTTGAGAAACGGAGCAACTGCTTCGATGACCTGCTCCCTATGCAATTCACAGCGGTGCTTGACAACATCAATAGCGTAAACGTCATCGGCCATAAACATGTCTTTTATTTCTTCCTTGACCATTGCTTTAATGCTGTCAAGCGTCGCATCACACCAGTAATCAGCAGGAACCCATTTCACCGTGAAGCTGAGAGAATTAGGGTCACCTGCATACGTCTCGCGAACTTCTTCAACAACCTCGCGCGCGTCAAGCTTAGTTTTTACGCCGATGATGCCGGGCACTAAAAGTTCTTGATCCGACTTCTGGTCGCCGAGTCTGGTCAGAATATTATGTATTTCGCCCTTTCCAGACATGTACCCGCCCTTCGGGTCGTATGAGACTAATATGTTTGGGTCCATCACATCAATGCCAACTGGCTCTTCTTTAAAGCTTTTCTCTCAGCCAACGAATGCACGCTAATTCCGACAAGACGAATCCTGCGTGGATCTTTCAAAAAAGGCTCGAGCTGTTCTTCAGCGACTTTTCTGATTATTTTCACGCTGTCAGTGTAATCTTCGAGTGTTTTGCTCTTGGTGTGCGTATCAAAATCTTCATATCTAACTTTCAGAATAATATTTTTGAACACAAAATCCTGCTCGCGCAGCTCTCTGTAGATTTCGCGAATCATGTCGTCAATCATTGACATGATGAACTTCCTGTTCTTCGTGTCTTTTTCGAATGTGTATTGGCGGCCGATGCTCTTTGTGACCCATTCTTCTGACAATTCGCGCTCGTCAATACCACGAGCCATTGCGTACAGGTCTTCTCCGAACACGCCAAATTCCTGCAGCAGAGTTTCCTTTGGCGCTTTAGATAAATCTTCAACACTGATAATGCCTAATGAGTTGAGATGCGCTTCTGTTTTTGGGCCAACGCCATAGAGTGCGCCGACTTTCTTTGGATTGAGAAATGAACGGACGTCTTCCGGGCGCACAATTGTGAGACCAGCAGGCTTGTTTTCGCCTGCGGCTATCTTGGCAACCAATTTATTTGGGCCAATGCCGACACTGCACGTCAGTCTTTCCTTTTGCAAGACTTCTCTTTTCAACTTTTTAGCTAACTCTGCTGCTTCTTCATAATTTTTGCATTGATTGCTGACATCAAGATAAGCCTCGTCAACACTCATCTGCTCGAACTTGTCCGCATATTGACGGAAAATCTTCATGACTGCACGGGAAGCTTCACCATGCAATTCAAACCGAACAGGAAGAAAAACAGCGGTCGGGCATTTATGCCACGCAGTAGAAATAGGCATCCCGCTCTTAAGACTATATTTACGCGCCTCATAATTGCAAGTGGCAACAACTCCCCTGCCTTTGCCTTCCTTTGGGTCAGCGCCAACAACAACGGGCCTGCCTTTCAAAGAAGGGTTTGCTCGCTCTTCAACCTGGGCGAAAAAATAGTCCATGTCGACAAGCATGATGATACGCATATGAAAAAGGCGGAGAAAAGAGCTTAAAAAAGTTATGCGCGGATGTCCAGTGGTCAAACAAGACTACTGCGAACCCTTTCGCTTCCAGACACAACGCTCAAATTCTTCAAAAAGCCGCCAAAATTGCGGGATTTTTGAGTAAAAATAATCTTGCGGAAACCGGAATTAATCTTCACCCCATGCTGTTGAAGCAAAGACTTCATCTTCATATACTTCGTGTTGCTGTGCCTGTCGCCATCATACAACAGGATGACAGGCCTTTCGTAAGAAGCAACCATATCAACAAAGTCCTCAACAGGCTCCAAAGGATAAACAATATTCTTGCACTTCAAAGAACGGAGAACATCACGCACTTTTTTGTTCTGACAGACAATAGTGAACTTTTTGCTCGCCTTCCTGATATGGTCCATCCAGTGTACGAGCTTGTCAACATCACCAATAGTAGAATAACTCCTGCGCGGCATAATTCACCTCTTACTGCATCGTACGCGCATGGGCTATTTAAGATTTTCGCGCAACATAAATGTGTCATTATGTATTTAAAGCGGAAAATCTTAGAACTATTTTGTCGTGGACAACTTAGAGCAGAGAGCGGACAATTCGTGGGAAAGACGCAAGCACAGGACGTACATGGGCATTGCAGCCATTGGGCTTGCAATAGGCACTTTAGTTTATTCTGGACTTATGTCTCGGTATACGCCACCAAAGCAAGAGCAATCAGAGTCACGGGTGAGCGAACATCCTCAACGCACATATCCAGAGCGTCTCTGGTATCACGGCAAAAAGAACGTAAGCACAGCATACGACAAAGTAAGCGGATTCTTGTTTGGAGAA
The DNA here is from genome assembly GCA_964432255.1 of uncultured Methanosarcinales archaeon. GTDB lineage: Archaea > Nanobdellota > Nanobdellia > Woesearchaeales > ARS49 > CABMGU01. Next base: position 2,536 of record CAYSMN010000085.1, read on the forward strand.
GAAGAGCCTGAGAAGCAGGACAGTTACATCGGAAAGGAATAATTTTCCATATCGCAATTAATTATTTTCTCGAGTCAACCGAAAACCTTATAAACAGTCCAGAGATAGTTATCACTAAGAGATAGAAAGGTAGCAAGGCAAATGCCTTGTTTGGTAGAAACTCATTCTATATGAATTGAGTTTCGCTGGGATATCTTTCTGTCTTTGCTTAGAACCAGCGAAACGGTTCGGAGAATAAAATGAAATTTAGTGAATTAAACCTAAAGCCGGAGCTATTAGCATCGCTCCAAAAATTAAAATATGACATACCAACAGAAGTGCAAGAAAAATCAATTCCGCTCCTGTTACAAGGAAAAGACTTAGTAGTAAGAAGCAAAACAGGAAGCGGAAAAACATTCGCATTTTTGTTACCAATATTACAAAATCTTTCGCCTGAAAATAAACTACAGGCGCTGATTCTGTCGCCAACCAGAGAACTGGCACAGCAAACAGACAAAGAAGCGCACAAACTCGTGCTCAGCACGAAAACAGTGCTTTTGTACGGCGGAGTAAGCATAACCCCGC
>CAYSMN010000086.1:0-2918 GCA_964432255.1 uncultured Methanosarcinales archaeon
TGCTTGTTTTTTCTGTTGAGCAGATAGTCAAGGTACACGTTTGTGTCGACGTATATTTTCACAAGTTCTCTGTTGTTTTAGTGGTTAATATTATCGTTGTTAGAATTTCTGTAAACTTTACGTAAATCCCAAATCGCCGAAAGCTTTATATATTACTCATATAGATTAAACGTCAAGAGGTTAGTGATTCTCAAGGGGTTTTGAATGGATAATGATTTGAAAGTGCAGAAAGGAACAACTACGGTTGGTATTGTTTGCAAGGACGGCATCATATTGGCTGCCGACAAGCGTGCAACAGCCGGCTTTGTAGTGAACAAGAGGACGCAGAAGATTCACAAGGTTACTGACAGCATGGCTGTGACCATGGCAGGCCTTGTTTCTGACGCTCAATTACTAGTAAAACTCATCCGTGCAGAAGTCAAATTAAAGGACTTGGCGACTTTAAGGACAAGTACAGTGAGAGAAACTGCCAACTTGCTCGCAGGCATGCTTTACATGAACTTGAGAAAAATGAGCATGGTGCCGGGCATTGTCAGCTTTATTTTGGGCGGCCATGATGCTGAAGGCAGTCATGTTTACGATTTAGGCATTGATGGCAGCGTGACTGAAGTTGATGATTACGTTTCTGATGGTTCTGGAAGTATTTTTGCGTACGGCGTTCTTGAAGTGTTGTACAAGAAGGGCATGACTGTTGAGGAAGGCGTCAAGCTGGCTGTGAAGGCGATTGGTGCTGCTTTGCAGCGTGATGTTAACACTGGTAATGGTATTGATGTCGTTGTGATTGACAACAAGGGTGTCAGGACTGTTCTGGAAAAGGACTTGAATATTAAGATCGAAATATAAGCCAATTAGTGGCATTCTCAAATGGCAGAAATCATTAAAGAAATTTTGAAGTTTTTACCCGCTGGCAAGGTTAGCGATGCGGCTTTTGAAGGGGCCAACATAGTCTTGTATACGAAAGATAAGGAATTTTTCTTAAACAATGAAGGCCTTATCAAGCAGGTCGTTAACGAGTTCAAGAAAAGAGTGGAGCTCAGGCCTGATCCGGGCAGTACCATGGAGCAGGAGCAGGCTGAGAAGGAAATTCGTAAAATCATGCCTGAAGAGGCTGGTGTGGCTCAGGTCTTGTTTGACTCGCAGCGTTCTATTGTGATTATTGAAGCAGAAAAGCCGGGCTTGGCGATTGGCAAGCAGGGAAGCTTGCTGAAGGACATTAGAGAAAAGACTTTTTGGGTTCCGATTATCAGGAGAACTCCTGCGTTAAAGTCTCAACTGATTGAAAACATCCGCGCTGTTTTGTATGAGAATTCTGAATACAGGAGAAAGTTTTTGGACAAAGTCGGCCATAGAATTTATGACGGCTGGCTGAGAGAGAAGAAAAATGAGTGGATTCGTGTCACGCATCTTGGTGCAGCCCGTCAGGTTGGCAGGAGCTGCGTCTTCCTGCAGACGCCGGAGTCAAGAATTTTATTGGACTGCGGAATTAACGTTGCCGGTGAGGGTTCTGAACAGTATCCGATTTTGGACGCTCCTGAGTTTAACATCCAGCAGTTGGACGCGATTATTTTGTCTCACGCGCACGTCGACCATTCCGGCTTTATTCCATACTTGTTCAAGATGGGTTTCAGAGGGCCTGTTTATTGCACCGAGCCGACGAGGGATGTTGCTGCTTTGCTGATGCTTGATATGGTCAAGATTATGAAGTCGGAGAATAAGGAGCCGATTTATGATACTGATGACGTGAAAGAGTTTGTCAAGCATTGCATTACATTGGATTGGGAGGAAGTTTCAGACATCACTCCAGACGTGCGCTTAACCTTGTACCCTGCAGGCCATATTCTTGGCAGTTCGATGGCGCACTTGCACATCGGCAATGGCTTGCACAACTTGTTGTACACTGGTGATTTGAAGTATGGAAAGGCTCCGCTGCTCGACCCTGCTTGGACAATCTTCCCAAGATTGGAAACGGTTATTATGGAAGCCACGTATGGCGGAAAAATGGACATTGGCGCGCCTGCCAATGAGGCTGATGCTTTGCTCTGCAATTATATCAAGGAAACATTGAAGCGCGGAGGCAAGGTTTTGATGCCAGTGCTTGGCAGCGGTCGTGCTCAGGACATCATGGTGATGGTCGAGGCAATGGTGCGTCGTGGAGAGCTTGACCCGATTCCTGTATATATTGACGGCATGGTGTGGGATATTACTGCTATTCATACTGCGTATCCTGAATACTTGAATACGAATTTGCGCAAAATGATTTTCCACAAGGACCAGAATCCATTCCTGCATCCGATTTTTAGGCGAGTTGGCAGTGGTAAAGAGAGAATGCAGGTGATTGAAGAGACTGGTCCTGCTGTTATCATGGCGACGAGCGGCATGCTGGTCGGCGGTCCGTCTGTTGAATATTTGAAGCATTTGGCTGACAATCCTAAGAACAGCCTGATTTTCACATGTTACTTGGGTGAAGGCACATTAGGCCGTAGGTTGTTTGGCGGTGAGCGCGAGTTAGTCTTCAAGTCTGGTCTGAAGCAGGAAGTTGTTCAGGTGAAGATGGAAGTTGTGAAGCTTGCCGTTTCAGACCATTCTGACAGGAAGCAGTTGATGAACTTCATCTTTAAATGCCAGCCAAGGCCGAAAAAGGTCATTGTTCAGCACGGAGAGAGTTCTAAAGTTTTGGACTTGGCGTCTGCAATACATAAATTGGGCAGGATTGAGACTTGTGCTCCAAGGAATTTGGAGACTGTTAGAATCAAGTAGCTAAATGTTTTTATAACCCTGTTCTCGCCTGTTTTCCATGCATGTGGGGGTTTATACTGAGTGTCTCAACCAGACATATACTGGTGTCGAAACGCAAGCGCACGTTCTTGTAGATGGTTTAAGCAGAACTGGAAACAGGGTTACGTGTTTTCACTCGGACA
>CAYSMN010000087.1:0-2869 GCA_964432255.1 uncultured Methanosarcinales archaeon
TTCCCAGGTTGAATAGTTTCTCTCCTTCTAGGCCGAATAATTGCCAGTCGTCGTTTTCCTCTGCAGCAAATACTGCTGTCGCTGATAGCAACAACATTGCTATTAAACATATGATTTTGGTTTGTTTCATGATTATCGCCACATTATGTTGAATAAAAAGAAAAAAATATAAATGTTCCTAGTCGTATTCCACGCTAAGCACTTTGAAGTTTTCATCGAGATGGACATCTGCTTCTCGGCCATTATTCAGCCTGATCTCAATCTCGTAGTATCCTTCTTCGTCCCCGATTTCAGAGTCCGTTACTCTGCCTTCGCCAATATACGCTAACGCGGCTGCGCTTGCTCGTTCAAGTGCGCTTCCGGTTATTGGGACGTCTGGGGCCTCGTTGCTGTCATCGTCTTCTTCGACGTGGAGCACTTCTCCTGTTTGAGCGCTGATTGTAACTTCTTGCGCTGCTCCATCTTTATTTACTTCCACTTCATATACTTCTGAGTCGCTCTCAACTTCTACTTCAGTAACTTCTCCTGCAACAGCTTGCTGTGCTATTGCTTTTGCTTCTTCCTCGCTGATAGCGTTTGGCGGCGCTTGCAGCTCAGTTGTTACTGTTTGTGGTTTGTTCGTTAGTGCGCTTACGAACAGCGCTGATGCTCCGATCAAAAGCATCACCAAAATTACCAACATTGTTTTTATTATTGTTGTCATGTTAAACACCTCATGAGAAATAGCTCTGAAGAGAGAATATAAACATCTTAGTTCAGCAATAGAAGAATAGTACAAGTATCGAAGAGTCTTGAGAATGAGAAAACTTTATAAAGCGGTGCTTGTGGGTTTGAGTGTATGGCCCGCCTTCGTAAGTTTTTGTGCTATAGGGATTACAAGAGAGCATACACTCGATTCTCGAAGTACAAGAAGCTCTGCTTTATTAGAGCCAGGCCTGCCAACAGGATTTCAAGATACACTGGTGGCACGCAGGACGTTTTCCAGGTTAAAGTTCACTTGATTCCAAAGATGGCTTTGCAGATACGCGACGCTGCATTGGAAAGCGCTCGACAGACTTCCAACAGAGTGTTGGAAAATGCATTAGGCAAGACTGGTTATTTCTTTCAGATGAGAGTTTACCCGCACCACATTTTGCGTGAGAACCCGTTGGCATCAGGTGCTGGTGCAGACCGTTTGTCTACCGGTATGGCGCACAACTACGGCAAGCCGATTGGCATTGCTGCGCAGATCAAGAAAGGCCAGCCGATTTTCACGGTTAAGACTAACAAGGAGCATATTCCTCTGGCGCGTTTTGCGATGAAGCGTGCTTCTTACAAGCTTCCTTGCGCGTGTTCTATTATTGTTGAAGAAATTAAGGAAAAGATTGTGAAGAAGGCAGCGCCGAAAAAAGCTGCTGTTGCCGCTTAATTATTTGAGATATAGTTCTGTTAATCGTTGTGTTAAGTACTCAAATGCTTCTTCTGGAGTGTCGCAAATCTTAAACAATTGCAAGTCTTTCTCACTGATGACTCCCCATTCAGCCATTAATTCAAAGTTGAGTACTTTATTCCAGTATTCTGAACCGTAAAGGATGATGGGCATTGTCTTCTTTGGCTTTCCTGTTTGTACAAGTGTAAGCACTTCTGACAATTCGTCAATCGTGCCAAATCCACCTGGGAAGGCTATCAGTGCTTTTGCGAGGTAGACCATCCAGAATTTTCGCATGAAAAAATAGTGGAATTGTATGCTTAGTTCTCTTGTAATGTATTTGTTTGGTTGTTGTTCAAATGGCAAAGTAATGTTCATGCCGACTGATTTGCCGCCTGCTTTGCTGGCTCCTTTGTTTGCCGCGCCCATTATTCCTTCTCCGCCGCCTGTTGCAACTAAAAACTGTCTTTTTCCTTCGCCGAGCTTTTTTGACCAGTTTGTTAGCAGGTATGAGAGTTTTTCTGCGTCTGCATAGTATTTTTCGAGTTTTGGCAGTTTGCGCGCGCTTCCCCAGATGACAATCAGATTGTGCACGTCGTGTTTTCTGAAGCGTGCTGCTGGTTCTAAGTATTCTGCGATGATGCGCAATACTCGCGCATCAGGGCTTGCCAAAAACTCCGGATTTTTCCATGATTCTGTTGGGCTGTAATGGTCGCTTCTTTTTTCCATTGCGCTGTTGATAAGGAAGTGTTATATAAATTGGTAAGTTTTTTAAGTTCACAGGTGCTTTTTGAGTAAAAATGGTAAAGCAAAACTTAGGCAGGCTGGATCGTATTTTTCGGTTTGTGCTGGCTATTTGGTGGCTTGGACCGTGGGCGCCGCAGTTTATGGCACCTTGGGCGAACTGGCTCGTGCTTATTGTGGGCTGGATTGCTCTGGTCGAGAGCTTCTTTGGCTGGTGCGGACTGCACGACTGGTTCAATATTAACAACAGGAATCAGTAAGCTTTAGCGGGAAGTAGTCTGCAGAAAACACTAAATTTTTTATACTCTTCACTTTTATCACATTATATACTAAACGAGGTGTTATGTATGGCAGTTGATGTTAAAACGGTTCGTGATGCGGAGAATAGTGTTAGGGATTTGAGGAACTGGCTTGCGGTGTTCAAGACCGAGTATGATGTTTCTGAAGAGGCATATAAAGTTCTGCATGCAAAGATTGAGGAATTAGGCTCAAAGATTGGCGGAATTACGTGCAGTATGCCAGGAAAGGTTGACGCTAATTCTGTCAAGCCGGCATCAAATACGCTGAGAGATGCAAAAGCATGGCTGGCAACTTTCGCAAAGGAATACGATTTGGCTGCAGAGGCTGTAAAAGTGCTTCACGATAATTTTGACAAGGTTGGTCAGAAGCTTGCTGCTATTGAGTGCAAATAATGGCTGATTCACCTTGGGGTTTCAT
>CAYSMN010000088.1:0-2826 GCA_964432255.1 uncultured Methanosarcinales archaeon
TTGGATTGCCAGCGCACGAACTTTTTCCATGTTGACAAGTTCCGTGTCTTTTTCAACTCCATAAGAGATAAATTTGTACAAACGACCAGAGAAATTAACCGGAGAACCGTGCGTCAGATGACCACCGTGAGCAAGATCCATGCCGAGAATTGTGTCTCCGGGCTGTAAGATTGCCATGTAAGCAGCAAGGTTGGCAGAACTGCCAGAATGTGATTGTACATTGGCGTGTTCTGCGCCGAAGAGTTTCTTTGCGCGGTCGATCGCGAGAGATTCAGTGATATCAATGAATTGGTTGCCACCATAATAACGCTTATTTGGGAAACCTTCGCTGTATTTGTTGGTAAGCCAGCTGCCGGTGGCTTCCAGAACAGCACGGCTGACGATATTTTCAGACGCGATTAATTCTATGACTGTACGCTGTCTTTCAAGCTCTTGCATCATCGCAGCATACACTTCAGTATCAGCTTTCTTGAGGTTTTCCATGCTTTCTCACGTAGATAACCAGTTCAAAATCTGGAAACTCTTCCTTTTTCTCAATATGCCACTCTTTTTCATCAAATTCAGGGAAAAATGCGTCGCCATCATATTCTCCTTTGACGTAGGAAATATACATCTTGTCTGCCAATGACAAAGTTTGCTCGTAAACGGTTCCGCCGCCGATGATGAAAATATCTTTCCCATACGATTTCGCCTTCATAATCCCTTCTTCAATCGTTTTGCACACATCGATGCCCTGCGTTTGCTGCATTGAAGAGCTAATTACAATATTATTGCGTTTTGGTAAAGGCTTGCCTATGCTTTCAAAAGTTTTTCTCCCCATGATGACCGTGTTACCTGTAGTTAATTTCTTGAAGTTTTTAACTTCTTCTGAAATATGCCACGGAATCCTGTTGTTCTTTCCGATCACACGATTCTTGTCCATGGCAACAATAATTGACATCATGAGACCCTCTTCATATCCGCGCCAAGCGCTGCCAATTTTTCAACAGTGCGTTCTTCCTGTTTTTTTCTCCCTTCTTCACCACGGCTCATATCAACACGAATATATTTGCTCAAAATCGGCAGGTGAGGCTCAACAACTTTGAACATTTGCTGACAGATGGTTCTATAAGAATAATGACCAGCAGGAGTAGTGCGCAATTCAACAACATAAACCAGCTGCCTGGGGTCCATCTGCCAAATCATCTTCTGCTTATTTGCGAACATCACTACATAAGACGCGAGCTGAGGATATTTTGCCTTAATCTTTTCATGCAATTCCGCAGTTTTTTGCCCGCAAAAATCAATTCTTTTCTTGATTTCAGCAAGCTCAGGCTCATCAGAAACATATTCAGGATATTCAAAGCCATTCAAAGCAGTAAATGGAGCGCACAAGAATAGATTACGACGATGCCGTTTGATATCACGATATGCGCCAAGATCAACAGTCACTTCGAATAGGATATTACCAACCTCAGTTGAAATTGGAACTGCGTCAAATTTTCCGCGAGTTTCAAGATAATGCTTTAGAACATGCTCAGTAAAAGAGTTATCTCTTAAGCAATGCTGCAAATAATCACCATAACTGTGCACGTGATGGCTGTGCTCAAATAAAATTGCGGCGGCAATATGCGCCTCAATATTAGGAGAGATAGAAATAAGCTTAACAGCATCGGACGAACGACCAGCTCCGGGAGGAAGCCTGTTCAAGTTTACAGACTTATGGATTTCGCAAACAGCAGAAGTCCTTTTCTGCTGATACTCGTTCACCACAACATGGCTCAACAAACCAGGAGAAACTTTCTTACCCTCTTCAAGCAATGCTTTTCCGACATAGCGCACTTCCTCGCGAGCATCACTCAACAAACGAGTAATATGACGCTCGGCCTCTCTTGTCGGCCAAACAGCACCCAAAGAAGTCAACGAAGTAGCAGGAAGAAAATACCTAACGATATCAAAAGTTTTTGCATTAACAGTACGCTCAAAAGCGGCATCGGACTTGAACTCGGCCCTGTTCAGCCTTTTGGCAACAAAACTACCAACAATCGACTTAGACTCGTCATAATTAGACATCAACAATCTATTCCACTCGCGAATATCGTTCTCAAACTCGTTCAAATCAGTCGGGACAACCAAAAATTCATTTGAAATATTCACATAACGAGTAGATTTCTCCTGGTAAGCACCAAGCCTTGCCTCCTCAACCGGAGCAGTCGCGAATTGAGTAATGTTCTCAATCGCAAAACGAACAACATCTGAGTCCTTCAAAGAATCATGACCATACTGAACAGCCCATTTGCGCATAAACTGCTCGGCCTTGCTTAGGAAGAAAGACAAATTCAAACTACCACCGGCACGAAGCTTATCAGCAAAATCCTTTACAGTCACAACTTCCTCTTTTGGCAGTTTTCCAGCCTTAAACTCGTTCTGCATTTCCTCAAAAATATCCAAAAAACGCATACGCATCGAAAGCTGACTTCTGCTATAACCGCCCTCTAATAAAGCCCACAAAGAATTTGGCATGGCATCAGTTGCTGCATAAATATTCTTGTCAATATTAGTGAAAAAATTCAACAGGACTATCTTCTCATCCTCGGTAAATTCACGCTCTTCCAAAACAGAACCAAAAGTGCCTGTTCTGGACAGATTTACGTCCTCTTTCATCATACACCCCAACAACACAAGCAAAAATTCCCCTTTATATGCTTTTATTTAGTCAAACAGCAACGTTTAAAAACCCCTGCTTTCAGACGCATACCATGGCCTCCACTCCCACTGAGGAGTTTTCATACGAACTACGCATTCCAAGAGAACGCGTAGCAGTGCTCATCGGCAAGAAAGGCGAAA
>CAYSMN010000089.1:0-2765 GCA_964432255.1 uncultured Methanosarcinales archaeon
TTATTTCTTTTCAGCAGCTTCTTTTGCTGGGAATTGTAGCGGCTCTTTGCCTTCTTTTGTGACTTTCAAATTAACTTGAGAAATTTTTGGGTGTATGGTATTGCCGCAGACTGTTTTTCTGACGCGAATTCCTTTTGCTTTTTTTCTCAGTCCAATGCCTTCAACTGCCAGAATTCGTTTGCGTGCGAATCCTTCGACGTCTTTTCGCATTGGGAAGCCGCAATAGTCGCTTCCGCCTGTGACTTGGAATTCGTAGCCAGATAAGCCGATATGGTCTCCTGAGATTGTGTCGCCTATTTTCTTGCCTAACAACGTCTTGGCTTCTGGCTCTTGGATGTCTTTTTGGACGCACTTGCCTTCTTTTGTCCCAATTACCACTTTGAAACTGACCATATCCGTGTGTTTTCAGAAGGAGCTTTATAAAGATTACGGTGAGTGTAACATCGGAAATTTGACATAAAGCGATGCCTTTTTAAGACGTCAAATTTCCGAGTGTGCTCGGAAATTCGTACAACTATGGTTCATTTTTTGGGAATTTCCGACACTACGAGATAAGAGAGAGGTTTCCGGTTACTTTGTCAATTTTCTCTGCCTTGTCAGGCCCTATTCCTACGCAGGTGGGAGTGCCTGGCTCCAAGTGCGTATGCCCTGCATCTGTTATCAAAGCAACCATTAGTCCTGCGTCTTCCGCGAGTTGTTTATACTTGTACAATTCCTCTTTATTTGCAACGCGCAAGATGACTTTTTTCATGCCTTGGCTCTGCCATTTCGCAATATCATCTTTGTGCGATTTCAAAACAGCCGCAACAGAAGCATGACTTGATTGAGCTGACATTTTTCCTTTTGTCAGCTTCAAGTCTTCGCGCACTAGAATGACTTGTTTGTATTCTGTCATGTTGTTGTGTTTTATTTTGTAGTTAATAAATTATTACTTTCAACGAACAAGTGCCTCTGAACGGAGTTCGAGGCACATTGTGAGGAGTGTTTTCGAGCGTTAGCGAGCTCATATGCAAAAAAACAAAATCAAGAAAAAGAATTAATAAAAAAAATTATTGCGGGAATGGGAACTCGTTTGCTCCTACCCAGCAGATTCCTACTTCCTTGCCGTTTACTGTGCCGATTCCCCATGGATGGTTGCCAAGCATTCCGTTGTTGGCTTTAATCGACAGGACTATTCTTTCTCTGACAAGGTCTTCGCTGTTTGGAATTTGTCCTTCTGCTCCAAAGCTGTTTGCGAAGAAGTACGTCCAGCCGCCGGTGTTTCCGAGCGGGTTTCCGCCGCTGATTCTGGATTGCGCTGAGCTGTCGCCTGGGTATAATCCGACGACTCCCGGAGTTCCCATTTCTTCTGGCACTTGGTAGCGGTTGAATGAGTCTCCTGGTGCGAGTATGTGTGCGCCTAAGTGCACGTCTGTGGTGCACGCGCTTGATTCATCAAGTGATGCGTATCCGCCATCTCCCATTGGAGCGATGACGTATCCTGGCGTTCTTGAACCCTGTGATTCAACGCCTCCTGGATATTGAGTGTATGCCGGGTATGATTTTTGTGCATACAATGGGGCTTGATAGCCGCTGGTGCGCATGTATTCAGGCACTGGGTAGGTTGTTCCTATTCCATATCCTCCTTGGCTTTGTCCTGCGCCATAGCTATTGCCTACTGATAAGTCTGATAGAAGCGCGCCTTGTGGTTTGCTTGCGCGTGTGAATAATAGTACGAGCCCGATGACTGCGATGATTGCGACAACTCCGAGAATGACTAATCCTATTCCTTGCTGGCCTCTTTTCATGTATTCATCCTCCTTTTGATATTTAGAATGATTACGAGAAAAGTCTATTTAAATGTTGTGTATGTATTATATTATGTCCAGCTGGGCCCTTGGTATGGGTATGATATTCCTTGGTGCGGGAATGGGTTGTATAGGCTGAGCGGCGGGTTGCATTCTAGTGGCAGTTTTGATTTTACTTCGTCTGATACTTCGAGTGTGCCTTCTGCAAAGCACGCGATTGGCCTGCGCAGGTAGTATTCCGTATACATGCCCGGCACGCTTTCTGGTGGGACTGCATAGCATCGGTAGTTGCTGTCGCCCACTAATTGGAGTACGTCGTTGAATCCTCCTTCTTCTATTGTGTGGTACATGCACCAGCTTTCTGACTCAAAGTTGGGCATCCAGCCGAAGACTTTGTTCCAGTTTAATGGCCCGCTCCACAGTATTTGTCCTCCATAAACCGAGCCTGTTGGTGTTTTTTTGACGAGAAGGATTAATCCAATAAGTGCAACGATTGCTACAATACCAAGCAGAATAAGTGCAATATTTGTTTGTCCTCTTTTATGCATGATATGACAAATGCGGCTGCTTATTTAATTATTGCGGTATGAATGGGTATTGTGTTTCTGCTTTGCAGAGGAGCGGGTAGTCGTATCCTTCTGGTCTTTCTCCTTGGAAGAAGCAGACGACTGGCCACCAGTTGTAGTATGGCCCGGCTGCGTTTCTGAGTTTTAACGTGTACTCGAGTGGGAAAACGCTGAATGGGACGACGAAGCATTGGAATTGTTCTCGTGTAGCGCGCATGCCTGGAAGCTGCCACCCTCCTTTGTATATCGAACGGTGCGGGCAGTCTGTTTCTGCGAGGTAGAGATCGTAAGTTATGCCGTATGCTTCGCTGATCGGGTATCGCCCGCCGACGAGCACGTTGGGTTTTGGCTGATAGCTTGATTGGTATCCGTAATATCCTGCGTATGCTCCGCTTGGAGTGTCGTTTGTTAG
>CAYSMN010000090.1:0-1765 GCA_964432255.1 uncultured Methanosarcinales archaeon
CGCAGCAGCGAACCGACGGGAGTATCATCGGCACATGAAGAAGAGCTTCTTTCGCACCGTCATCGGCTCGTTTGCGGCGATCGCCTTCGCGGCGCTGATCGTCCACGCGCAGCGGCGCGGCGAGCCGCCGCCGCCTCCGCCGCCACTCGAACCGGGCGCGTCACAGGCCGACGTCGACAAGGCGCTGGTCGCGGCCCCGGCCAGCCTGAAAGACCAGGCCACCGTCATCAAGTGGAAGAAGGACTTCACGTACGACACGCTGAGGAAAGGCACGAACCGCCTGGTCTGCTATGACCGGTCAGGGGCTCCGCTGCAGCAACCGTTCTCGGTTCAGTGCACCAGCATCGGCAACCTGGCGCGAAGCGCAGAATTTGAAGGCAGAGGCGTCGGGCGAACGGGCCAAGTCGGAAGAGATGCTCAACGCGATGGAAAAGGACGGCACACGCGCGAAGCCGGAGTACGGATCGATGTGGTATGCGGTGGCGGGCCCCGACCGTGAGCGCGCCCGACCCGAAAGCCACATCACGATCGCGGTGCCGTTCGCGACGGCGCAATCCACCGGTCTGCCCGACAACGGCCGCCAGGGCGGTGCATGGATCATGAACGCCGGCACCATGAAAGCCCACATCATGGTCCCGAATCGATAACCAGCCGCCGGATCATCGAGCGCAAGATTTCGGCCGAGGGGAGTATCTAGGTCGGTGAGCGTCTCCCTGCCGGCGGGTCCATCGAATCGCCACATGAAGGCGCACTTCCTTCGCATCCTCATCGGCTCGCTCGCGGCGACGACGTTCCGCTGATCGTCCACGCGCCGCAGGGCGGCGGCGTGAGCGCGGCCGGGAAGCAGCGGCGCTGGGACACGGAAAACGAGCTGCAGAAGATCGCGGTTGTCGAGCGCAAGGTGATGATGCCGATGCCGGACGGCGTGCGGCTCGCGACGGACATCTACCGGCCGAAGAACGCAACCGGAAAAGTCCCGACGATCTGGCACACACTGCGGATCGAAGTCTCGAGCAGCAACTTCCCGCGTTTCGATCGCAATCTCAACACCGGCGGCAACGACTACGACGAGAGCAAGGGCATCGTCGCGCACACCGTCGTGCATCGCTCGAAGCGGTATCCGTCGTCAGTCACCGTCACGGTCGTCAGGAGAGCCGTCCCGCCGACCGCGGGTCAGATCAGGTAGCCTGGAGACACTCGCGCCACAACCGCGGCACGAGATCTGCCGCCGACGGAATATCACGAATGGCACCGACGCCCTGGCCGGCCCAGAGCGGCAGTTCGGTGATCGTGCCGCGATCGTCGGCGACTGGACTGCCGACGCTGTAGCGCCGCTTCGACGTACCGGTCACGGCATTGGTCGTCAGGACATCCCCTTCGCCCGGCCGCTTGCCGGGCGGCGGACATCCCGCGGCCTCCCACATGTCGATCGTTCTGTTGCGCAGGGCGCGGCCCGGCGCGTTCGGCCAGCCGTCCTGAAAGCAGATCGTCAGCACCGTGTCGCTCGTCTTGGCGCGCGTGAGGGCGCCCTTGTAGTCGGCGTCGGCCATGGCCTCTTTGGTCGCGATGAAGCGCGTGCCGACGAGCGCGCCGGACGCGCCGGCGAGCAGCGCGCGGCGGATGTGCGCGCCGTCGGCGATTCCGCCGGCGGCGAGGACGGGAACGTCCCCGGCCGTCTCGATCACGGCCGGCAGGGAGTCGTACAGCGCGCTCAGCGCCTGCACATGGCCGCCCGCTTCAATCCCCTGGCAGATCAAATAGTCCG
>CAYSMN010000090.1:1775-2481 GCA_964432255.1 uncultured Methanosarcinales archaeon
GTCGACGTTCGAAATCTGGATGCCCATCTTCGCGTGCGCTTTCCGGATGGCCGAAACGGCGTCGGCGCGGAATCCCCCACGCGAACTGCACGATCGGCGCGCCGGCCTCGAGCGCGACGGGCAGGGTGACCGGATCGAACGCCAGCAGATAGTTGATCGCAAAGAGGCCCTTCACCTCGGCTCTGGCGCGTGTGACGCGTTGCCGCACGACCTCGGCCGACATCGTAATCCCGGTGCCCATCGCGCCAAGGCCGCCCGCGTTCGATACGGCAATCGCGAGGTCCGGGCCCGCGGTCCCGCCCATGCCGGCGTTGAAGATGGGATACTTCAGTCCGAACGCCGCCAACCGACCTGGAACACGCTGACAAGGTCGTGGGCGATCAGAAAGTCTTCGGGCAACGCCGACCAGTGCCGCGGCCAATTCTCCAGGCCAAGATTACAGACTGCGACGGCCGCATCCGACGCCTCCTGCGCCGTCAAGGGGCGCTCCTGGATCGAACACCCAGCCAGGATCGCGTTTGCCAGATAGGCGAGTTCCTCGCTCCGTATTACATAGGCCGCGTAATCGCGGTCGCACACCACCTGCGTGTGCGTCTGGATGCGCCCGAGACGCGCGCCACGACCCTTGGGCCCGTCGAGCAGCGCTCGAGGCCGCTGCGGCAGGACACCGGCATCGACGAGTACATCGACGATGGCGGCGACGGCC
>CAYSMN010000090.1:2491-2753 GCA_964432255.1 uncultured Methanosarcinales archaeon
GTCTGATGTCGGCGTCCGGCTGGACTGGCCCTTCGCGTCCGCCGCCGTGGTCCAGTCCATCGCGCGAAAATATGCGGTGGCGGTGGGACTGTCGGGCGGTGTGCGATGCGTAACAAACAGACTTGAACCGCACCGGCGCATGAAGGACACTAATTGCAGCACCTCCTCACCATCAGTCCGTGCGCCTCTGCGCGCAGGGCAGGTCCACGCGAACTCCCTTACGCTGAAGCCGATCATCATGACTCCGGAATCCATCGGGACG
>CAYSMN010000091.1:0-2689 GCA_964432255.1 uncultured Methanosarcinales archaeon
GCAAAAGGCATTACGACATCGGGCGTGAATTATACAAGGCCATGCTTGACAAGCGTATGGTGTACACGAATGGGTATTGGAAAGATGCGAAAAATTTGGATGATGCGCAGGAAGCAAAATTGGATCTTATCTGCAAAAAACTGGGGCTCAAGCCTGGAATGAAATTGTTGGATATCGGTTGCGGCTGGGGCGGATTGGTTTATCATGCTGCAAAAAAATACGGAGCGAAAGCCGTAGGCATTACGGTATCTCCAGAACACGTCCAATATTCTAAAGCATTGTGTAAGGGGCTTCCTGTTGAGATTCGGTTGCAGGACTATAGGGATGTTAACGAAAAGTTTGACTGTATTGCTTCTGTTGAGATGATTGAGCATGTCGGGTACAAAAACCATCGAAAATTCATGGAAGTGGCTCATCGTTGCTTGAAAGATGCTGGGTTGTTTGTCTTGCAGGTCATTGGTTCTAACGTTTCAACCAAGCGTGCGGATCCTTGGACTGATAAATACATTTTTCCCGGTGTTGTAGTTCCTTCTATGGCGCAGTTGGGAACCGCGACAGAAGGGCTTTTTGTCACAGAAGACGTGCATAATTTCGGTTCGGATTACAGCAAGACTTTGATGGCTTGGTGGGATAATTTTAACAGGAATTATGACAAGCTCAAATCAAAGTATGATGAAAGGTTCTACCGCATGTGGAAGTTCTATTTGGTTGGCGGTTCAGGAATGGCTCGCTCGCGAGACACTCAGGTTTGGCAGATAGTTTATTCGAAAAATGGAGTATTGGGCGGTTACAAGGCTGTTCGATAGTGGTTCTATGAAATCTCGTTGTTTTGGTGATGGTGATGTCCTGTACGAGCGTTATCATGATGAGGAATGGGGCGTTCCTGTGCATGATGATAAAAAATTGTTTGAATTTATTACGTTAGAGGGCGCTCAGGCCGGTCTTTCTTGGAGTACTATTCTGAATAGAAGAGAAGGCTATCGCAAAGCCTTCAAAAGTTTTGATGCAAAGAAGGTTTCAAAGTTTACTGCAGTGGACGTGAAGCGTTTGATGAATGATGTTGGAATAATCAGAAATCGTCTAAAAATCGAGTCAACTATCAGCAACGCGAAAGCTTTTCTTATAGTGCAAAAGGAATTCGGCTCATTCGACAAGTATATTTGGCAGTTCACAAAAGGAAAAACAATCAGAAATAGAGTGAAGCGCGGTCAGTGGCAGCCGACTTCAAAGGAATCTGATGAAATGTCTAAAGAATTGAAAAAGTGCGGTTTCAGGTTTGTTGGCAGCACGATTTGTTATGCTTTCATGCAGGCTGTTGGCATGGTTGACGATCATTGCGTTAGTTGTTGGAAAGCTTAAGGTCAGATATGCCTGTTTTACTTATTTAACCTCTCGGAAGCACAACAGAAATCATAATAAACACCTTGCTGATCTTGAGTTCAGTGATCGTGTTTAAGAGGGTAGGTTCATCATGTCTAATGCAAAAACTGAAGTATCCAAGCTGTTCGCACTTGCAGATGTCAAAATAAACGGCAGCAGGCCGTGGGACATCCAGGTGCACGATGAGCGTTTCTACCAACGGGTGCTTTCGGACGGCGCGCTTGGTGTCGGCGAATCATATATGGATTGTTGGTGGGATTGCAAGGATCTTGCAGATATGTCGTTCCGCACGCAAAGAGCGAATTTGGATCGAAAACTAAAACCCACTTTCGGACTTGCATTTGCAGCAATACAAGCAAAATTGTTCAACCTACAAAGTAAAGCGCGCGCCAAACGCGATGTTCAATACCACTATAACATCGGCAATGACCTGTACAAGGCGATGCTTGACAAAAACATGCAATATACTTGTGGCTATTGGAAGAATGCCAAGAATTTAGATAAAGCGCAAGAAGACAAACTAAAGTTAATTTGTGAAAAACTTAAATTAAAACCAGGCATGACTGTGCTAGAGCTGGGTGGAGGTTTTGGAGGGCTGGCAAGATACATTGCAAAAAACTATAAGTGTAAAGTCATAAGCTACAATATCTCCAAAGAACAAATCAGTTATGCCAGAGAAATCTGCAAAGGACTTCCTGTGACAATTGTAGAAAGCGATTACAGAGATGCAAAGGGAGTCTTTGACAGGGTAGTATCAATCGGTATGATGGAGCACGTGGGCTATAAGAATCATCGAGCGCTGATGCGTGCAGCTCACAGGTGTCTGAAAGACGATGGATTATTCCTGTTGCACACGATATCGAGCAACGTGACAATAAAACGTGCAACACCGTGGGTTGACAAGTACATCTTCCCAGGCGCGGTAATTCCATCAATAACTCAAATTGGCCAAGCGATAGAGGGATTGTTTGTAATGGAAGACTGGCACAATTTTGGAGCATACTACGCACCAACAACAGTGGCGTGGTGGAATAACTTCAACAAGCATTGGCCCAAACTCCGTGATAAGTATGGCGAACGGTTCTATCGGATGTGGAAATTCTATCTGCTTATGGGCAGTGGCATCGCACGCGCGCGAAATGTGGGACTCTGGCAGATTGTTCTTTCGAAGAAAGGGGTTCTTGGTGGATACCAGTCGGTGCGCTAGGACTCTCCGAATTCCGGCATGTGCATTTAAGGCTGTTTGAAATCGAGAAGCGAGCTTTTGTATTTTTCCGGATGGTATGCTGTTGCCCTGATTATCTTTGGC
>CAYSMN010000092.1:0-2685 GCA_964432255.1 uncultured Methanosarcinales archaeon
CCTTTGATTTTTTGTCCTAGTGATGAGAAAAAATACTTCATTCCCTGCATGAAATGTGTTGGGTGATACATGTTGCCTCTTTTTTACGCGCCGTGGAGGATTCGAACCCCCGATCTTCCGGTTAGGAACCGACTGCTCTATCCAAGCTGAGCTAACGGCGCAACATGCTTATTTTTCTTTTGGAGATTATTTAAATCTACTGAGAATTATATCTTTCTGTGTATATAAGCAAGTACGTGCTCGGCAAAAGCGTGAGTTAACTGTGGTCTTTCTTCTGCTGGTGTTTTATACATCTTTCTGGCAGCGTCTCTGATTTGGCTTGGTAATCGGTCGAATTCAGTATCGGCTATGAGATTTAGGATGTTGGCGGGGTCTGGAGATCTTATTACTGCCGCTAGTGCAGTTCGTGTATCTTTTAGGGTGTGGTCATATGATAATTCCATGTTTGTTTTCCGAAGCGGTGAATATTTAAACCTTTGTCTTTGTCGTCGATAATATGTACGTTATAAAGCACATTCCTGAAGACTTTTTTGTTGAAGAAGTCAGCATTGTCAAGTCTAAGGCATCAGGCTCTTTTGTCTATTTCAAATTGTGGAAGAAGGACGTTTCAACTTTAGACGCGCTGCATTACATCGCGCATGACTTGCATATTCCTGCAAAAGACATCGCGTGCGCTGGCAATAAGGATAAAAAAGCGGTTACAGAGCAGATCTGTAGTGCGCGTACAACAAAAAATGGTCTTGAGAGTCTGTCTTATCAAAAAATGAAATTAACATTTCTAGGCTATGGTGACGAACCTGTTCATCTTGGTGGTTTGGAGGGGAATAAATTCAAGATCGTTGTCCGCAATCTTGATAATCTGCCTAAAATCTCTCCTAAATTCCGTAATTTGTTTGGCGAGCAGCGTTTTAGCACGAAGAATGTCGAGATTGGCCGTTTTATCGTCAAACGTGATTTTGAAAAGGCAGCTTTATTGATTGCTAAAGTGAATGCTCATGTTGAGAAAATCAAGCCTCATCTCACTCAGCGTGATTGGATCGGCGCATTAAGATGTCTGCCTCGCAAATTGTTGCTTCTTTTTGTTCATGCCTATCAAAGTTTTCTCTGGAACAAGGCTGCTATGCTCTCAGGTGCAGAAATCCTTCCTGTTGTGGGCTTTGGAACAGAAGTAACAGATGCGGTAACCAAACAAATTCTTGCAGAAGAAGCCCTCAAACCCTCTGATTTCGTGATTCGTGAGCTGCCTGAGGTCAGCGCAGAAGGCTCTGAGCGTTCTGCCTGGGCAGAAGCTAAGGAGTTGAAAGTTGGCAATCTTGAAGACGATGAGTTTTTCTCTGATAAAAAGAAGGTTATGTTAGAATTTTTCCTGCCGAAAGGCAGTTACGCAACAGAATTTATTCGACAATGTTTTGGTCAATGATTTTGCAGAGGTCTTTGAATACTGATTCTATGCTTCCGGCAGCGTCGACTGAGTGGACGATTTTGCGTGGCCGGTAATATTCGAGTAATGGTTCTGTTTCGTCGTGGTATTGGTCGAGTCTTTTTTTGACCGCTTCTGGCTTGTCGTCATTTCTTTGGTATAATTCTCCTCCGCACCGGTTGCATATGCCTGGTTTTCGTGGAGGGTTCTCTGTTCCGAATATTGCTCTGCATTGCCTGCATTGTCTTCTTCCTGAAAGTCTTTTTATCGATTCTTCGTCTGTTAGTTTAAGCTCAATGACGAGGTTAATGTCGGTTATTTCATCAAGCGCTTCTGCTTGTGGCAGTGTTCTGGGGAATCCGTCGAATATTATGCCGTGTTTTTCTTCTGAAATGCGTTTTTTGATTAGCTTGATCATTTGGGCGTCTGAGAATAGTTTGCCGGTTGCCAGTTGTTTGATTATTTTTTCATCGTTTGCGGCTGCTTCTCGCAGTAAATCGCCGGTTGATAAGTGGACTAACTTATATTGTTCTTTGAGAAGTTGTGCTTGTGTTCCTTTGCCTGAACCTTGCGTGCCTAATATTATTATGTTCATCCTAAATACTCAAGTATTTCTTTTGGCTCGACGTGTTTCTGCCAGCACTCGCGTATTTTCTTCATAAGTGGTATGATTAGTTTTTTGTCCTGCTGCCAGATATCATATATTTTTCGTATTGTTTCTGCGTCTGTTTTGTCTTCTCCGATTAAATCTGTTTCGAGTAGCGACCGGTAGTGTTCCATTAAGTGTCTGAAAATGTCCATTACTTGTCTTTTTTCTCCGTTTGTGAAGCATCTGCATTCATACATGTCTGAGAAGCTGTTTGGGTCTGGATTGATGCTGCGTTCAAGGACGTCCATAACCGGTTCAATTCTTTCTGCTATCTTGCGCTTGATGTGTCTTAGCAGGAAACTTTCTGACTCGATAAGTTCAATTTCGAATTCTTTGTTTATCTTGTCAAAGTCTGGCAGTATCGGGTGCTCTTTTTTCAGCTTGTCATATGCTTCTTTTATCATATGTTAGTCGCTCTTGTATGGCGTATATAAAATTTGCGTCTGGAAGGTAACTTTTTTAAACTGTTATGAAGGAGTTAGTGTTAACGCCTCCGTAGCTTAGTAGCCATAGCGGCGGTTTTGTATCATTCGCAAAAGAACCGCAGGTCGAGGGTGCAACTCCCTCCGGAGGCTGTATGAAAAAAGCAATAATACTATTGCTGTTCTTGTTGGCT
>CAYSMN010000093.1:0-2663 GCA_964432255.1 uncultured Methanosarcinales archaeon
GCGAACGGTTTAGGCTGGTCAAACGGCAAGTTCAGGCACTTTACGCCCTCTGTGACGCCCTTGATGTGCTCAGCACACTCAGCCGTGCAACACCATGGAGCGTAAATTAATTTTCTCTCTTTGACTGCTTTTTCAAAGTCTTTCCAATCTTTCGCATGCACAGAACTTTCGGCCAAAAACTTTTTCGCCTTAGTGAACATGTCTTCCTGCATTCTTTCCAATTCTTCTGGAATGACTTTCGGCAGGTCTGACATTTTGATGAACTCCTTCTTTCCAGTGTCGCGCCGTACCATCACGACATGATCTTTTTCAAGATCTTTCGGACCAATTTCAAGCCTGATGCAAACTCCCTTCAATTCGTGCTCGTTAAACTTCCAGCCAGGAGTATAACTGTCACGGTCATCAACCTCAACAGAAACAACCTTTGCCAAATGCTTGGCAATCTCGTGCGCCTTAGCAATGACTTTTTCTTTTGAATCATCAAACATGATTGGAACTATAACTACTTGCAACGGCGCGACTCTTGGCGGAATAACCACTCCTTTATCATCACCATGCATCAAAATCATCGCGCCAATGCTTCTAGTTGAAACACCCCAACTGTTCTGATAAGGCAGACTTTTTTCGCCTTTCTCATCAAGGAAGGAAATCTCAAAACTTTTCGCGAATCTCTGGCCAAGATGGTGGCTCGTAGCAAACTGCACTGCCTTGCCACTCGGAGCCAAAGTTTCAACTGAAGTTGTGTAATCAGCGCCAGCGAATTTCTCTCCATCACTTTTCTTACCTTTAATTACTGGCACCGCAAGCATTTCCTCAGAAAAACGCCTGTAAAGCTCAAGAATATCAAGCACTTCCTTGTCAGCCTCTTCCTTAGTTGCAAAAGCCGTATGGCCTTCCTGCCACAAGAATTCTCTACCTCTTAAGAACGGCACGGGATGCTTGAACTCCCAGCGCACAACGTTGTTCCACTGGTTTAGCTTCAATGGCAAGTCACGGTAGCTGCGAATCCACTTTGAATAAGCCTCGTACATAATAGTCTCAGAGGTTGGACGTACTGCCAAACGCTCTGCCAACGGCGAATGACCGCCATGCGTAACCCAAGCAACCTCAGGCGCGAAACCTTCAACGTGCTCAGCTTCTTTCTTCAATAAAGACTCAGGAATAAGCAACGGGAAATAACAATTCTTCACACCCAACTTCTTGATTTCCTTGTCAAAGAAGGCTTGCAACTTTTCCCAAATAGCGTAAACCCTTGGCCTGTAAATCATACAACCAGACACGCCAGTGTAGTCTGCTAATTCAGCCTTCTGAATAACCTGAGTATACCATTCAGACATGTCAGCGTCCTTCTTTACAGTAATACCCTGAGTAGGCTCATCCTTTTTTGGCATCAATATATAATGAAAAGAATCAGTTTATAAGCCTTATCGAAAAATCTTATAAATATCGTGCAAATTCCCGCCGTTATGAAGAACAAAGATAACAATTACGGCGGACCAGATATGCGTGAACTTGAATCTGACAGAGACATTCCTGATTACGAAGAGGATGACACCATGGGATGCGGCTGTCTACCAATACTATACAGCTTCCTTCTTGCAATAGCCACCGCAAGCATTCTATATGCAGCACCATACCTAAAGAGTTCACAGCCACAAACAACACAACCACCTTCCAAACTGGAACAAGGACTGGCTCCAAAATCAGATTCTAAAACACTAGCAGAAAAAGTCCAGCAACATTAACGCGGCTTTTCCGGAATATTAGATACTATACGCAAAGTTTCCGGATTTTCGAAATATATCCGGAAACTTTACGGTTCCAGTCGAATTCTTTACGGAAAACCAGCCGATACAAATTTTAAAAAGCGCCGCATGATATTTTCTATGACTTGTGAATATGCAAAAGCAGCAGGACTGGCATTTGAACAACTTGTAGGATGCCACTTAGTGAATGCCAGACCAGATGCAGCCATCCTATCACAACTCAGACTAGTGGAACACGAAAATCTTTCAATATTAGACTTCCTTGCAGAAGGCAAAGGATACGAAATAAAATGGAAAGGAGACTACAAAAGCATCGAAAAACAAATTGCACGCCAATACAATGGGATGAGATATACCCCGGACAAAACAGAATGGCGGCACAACTTCAACATCGGCTTCAGAAATGAGAGAATACAACTCGTCTGTTTTGAAAAAGATAAATCTATAGAAAATGCACTGCTGGATCCTGCTTCATCTTTATTTGGAAAAGCAGACTACTGGCTATTCAGCGATATAGCATCGGATACAGTATTCAATGATATTGGAGAATTTCTGCAAAGCTTTAGAAAAAACGGATTACTTCCACTCCTGGAAAATTATTCTGCCGTACTTTACAACATGTGGCATTCCGAACACAACAAACGCCTCATTAAAAGCAGAGCTGTTGAAAGATCACACACACTAATCACCTACATGTCACAGAAAAGAACCGTACATAGTTATGAGATGAAACACATATTTGGAGGAAATGACCCACTGCCAATAGATATCTATTACTATTACTCCAATGGGAGAGTATTACAAGGAAAGATAAAAAGATGGGGCTGCCCGGATTTGAACCGGGACGATGTGGTCCCAAACCACACATCATAACCAAGTTAGATCACAACCCCGTTG
>CAYSMN010000094.1:0-2653 GCA_964432255.1 uncultured Methanosarcinales archaeon
GCTTAAAAACAATTACGCCAATTTTCCTAATTCGTCTCTGCCTTTTTGAAGATAGAGCGTTGCTTTTGCAAGCATTCCTTTTAGTCCTGTTAATGGCTTTGCTTCTTCGCCAATGGCTAATTGAATATTATGAGTGAGTTCTTCTTTAAACGCGGCTCTTTGCGGGCCTGTTAGTGTAGCATAGTGCAGGCATAATTGCGGTATTCCGATTTCATCGACTACCTGCAAAGCTGGAATTGCTTGTTTTGCAATTTCCCAGGCTTGGTCTGAATCATAGCGCATGCCTGTTTGACCTAAATATTTATTTAATTCGGGCACCATTCCTTTGTTTGCAAGTATTCTGGTGGCCACAATTTTGAAGTAAAATCCTGCGCGGTCTCCGGCATTTCCTATATCGACAGGAAGCTCTATGCGTGCGCCTAGCATTGCTTTAAGCAGCTCAAAAGCTTGTCTTTGTTCAGGGTCTGTGACTCCTTTCAATTGAGAATCAAGTTGCTTAGAAAGTAAATAATTTTCATCGTCTGCAGGTACGTCCATAATTTCTATTACTGGCTGTCCTGGCTTGTATCCTGGCTCGAACTCAACTCCATTTTTGCCGTAATCGTCTGATACGCTTGCTACGGCAAGTGCTGAAGCAAGTGCTTTTGTTATGTTGGCTACGTATTTGCTTGCGCCGTTTACTTGTATTTCTAGAGCTTTTCTTTCATCTCTAACGATAAGTGCTCTTTCGATAGAGCCAACGCTGTCTATAACGTCATCGATGGTGCCGTTCACAGCAATTGGCTGTTCAGATGGTTGTGAAGATCCAAATAAGCCTGCAAAAAGGCCTTTTTTTGGCTGCTCTACTGGTTTGACTTCAGGGTCAGCCGGAAGCCCAGAATAGCCGATCATTTTTTCATAGTTTAGACGAATAGCGTCCATTGGCGCTCGCTTATGGAGGTCTTCCATTTCTGATTTTGCAAGTTTAAACCAGTTTTCAGCCTCTTTTTGCACGTCAAGTAATTTGTACAAAGCACCGATGTTGAAGTAGGTTTTTCCCAGATCAAATTGTTCTATGAGTGATATGCCTTCTGGAGAATCCTCTTTATCGCCTAGTGATTCTACACGCTCTTTAAGGGCCTCTATTCTGCCTAGAATATTGGCTTTGTCTTTTTCGTCCATGTGAGAACGGTGGAAGAACTCCTATATAAATCTTTCTATTTTTACTACTACACAGTGACAATATTAAGCCTATTTAAAGGTCTAATCTACGGTAAAGAGAGTGTCATCATGATCTACGTCAAAAAGTCCTAATCGTGCTCCTGCGTCCAGCCAGCCGTGAGCGTAGTTTAATGCCGCAAATGCTGTCACAATATCTCCTTTGTCCTTGAAGTGTTTGGCATCTTCGTAATAGCGTTTTGCCATGTCAAGAACTTCTTCTGCCTGCTTTTTGTGCTCTGCAATTATCTTGACTTTTTTGAGCGCTCTAGAAGTAACATCAAAGTATTTTGCGAGTTTTTCATCGGTGATGATATTCATAAAAAGAAAATAAAAATTATGCTGCTAGTTTTGGCTTTTCAGCGCGCTTTGGCATTGGCCGCCTGACTGTTATTGGCAAAACGCCTTTCTCGAATTCCCGTTTGGCTATTTCTATCGGGTTGTAGCCGACTGCTTCGAGGTCCTTTTCAGACATTTTCACTAAAAACGGCGCTCCCATGCTTATTTGGAGTGCTCTGCTGCCAATCATTCGTGCGATTTCGTATTTTGTGTATTTTTCCATTGTCCACCACCTATAATGACTTGCGCAGTTCTGGCGCAAGTTTTTGTGCGATTTCAATCATCTTGTCAATTTCTTCCGGGCTTAAAGGTGTTGCTCCGCCTTTCTGCAAAGCGCACACGGTTCCTTTCTCAGTGACTGCGACTGTCAGACGTGCTTCGATTGCATTTTCTTCGTCCGATAAAGCATCAACGAAGAATTGGTTGCCGACTTTGATGACAGTGACTTCAACCGGCTCTTTGCTTAATGGCAGTCCCTGCTTGGTTTTTTCCGCGTCGTAATCTACATCGTTGTTTTCGTCGAGTTTTGGCATTTTGGCGTCTTTGAGTGCTGCCAGTGCTGCAAGGCAGGCTGCGTCCTGCAGGCCTCCTTCATCGTTGATTGTGCAGATGTCAATGCTTACGCTCCATACTTTTTCTCCTGGTGTGATGACGAGTTTTTTCACGTCTATTGATTTGCTTTCTCTAATTGCTCGGTCAACGACTCGTGCAATCTCTGTTCCCTGTTCACCTGGCGGTCCTGCTTCAAATGCAGGGTTGCTTAATGGAAGCAGTTCTGCGTTTACCATCAGGTTTCCTTGGTCTGGCGTGTCTGGGTATGGCTTTCCTGTTTCGAGTTTGACTCCTGCCATTACTTCAGTGCCGCCAATTGTTACTATGGCCGAGCCTTCTGCGCTTGCTGATATTCCGTACTTTACTGTTATTGGTCTGTATTCGAGTGGTTTTCTGCCGTCGAAGCGTACGCCTTTTGTAAGCGCGCGCAGGACGTGTGCTTTTAGTTCTTGATTCATTTTGACACCTTCTTGCTTGCAAGAAGACCGGACGAACTTTGTTCGTCGTGCCTCTTGAAGCGTTCTTTGAGCGCTGCTTTCTGTACTTCGTAGATTTTCTTGCAGGC
>CAYSMN010000095.1:0-2587 GCA_964432255.1 uncultured Methanosarcinales archaeon
TGAATGAAATATTGGAAACAAAAATTATGCCGAAATACGAGTCGCGCCAGCCCGGGGACATTCTGCATAGCGTCGCAGACATCTCAGAAGCAAAGAAGATTTTGAATTTCCATCCTGAAGTGCCTTTCCATGAAGGTTTGGAGCTGACGGTGAAATCATGAAAATTGCCGTCATTGGCACAGGGTATGTCGGCTTGACAACAGGTGCTTGTCTTGCCGAGCTTGGTCATTCGGTAATCTGTAATGATATCGACGCTGAAAAGATTGCCAAAATGAAAAAGGGTTTCTGCCCGATTTTTGAGGCAGGTCTTCCAGAGCTTTTGACAAAGCATATCAAAACAAAAAAACTTTCATTTACAACATCATTACAGGATTCTATTAAGGATTCTGAGGTTATTTTTATCTGCGTTGGCACGCCGCCGAAGAAGGATGGCACTCCTGACTTGTCATTTATGGAGAACGTCATCAGGGACATCGGCAAAAGCCTTACACATTACGCAGTTATTGTTGAAAAGAGTACTGTTCCAGTGCAGACTGCTGAGTGGATGAAGAGTCTGCTAAGGAAATACTTGAAAGCAAACTTTGATGTTGCTGTGAATCCCGAATTTTTGCGCGAAGGCACGTCTGTTCACGATTTCTTGCATCCCGACAGAATAGTTATTGGCACCGAAACAGAAAAGGCTGATAAAATAATGAGTGAAGTGTATTCTAAAATAAATGCGCCAATCATCCACACCAACTTGAACAGTGCCGAATTAATCAAACATGCTTCAAATTCATTCTTATCCACGAAAATCAGTTTTGCCAACATGGTTGCCCAGTTGTGCGATAAAACTGGTGCCGACATCAAGACTGTAATGGATGGTGTTGGAGTTGACAAGCGTATTGGCCGCGAATTTCTTAATGCCGGTCTCGGCTATGGTGGTTTTTGTTTTCCGAAAGATTTGGACGCGTTTATTTCTGTTCTTGAGAAGCATAAGGTTGACGCTTCTTTGTTGAAAGCAGTGAGATCGATTAATGAGTACCAGCGCGCTCATGTTCGCGAGCTGGCAAAGAAGTTGCTCGGGAGTTTTAAAGGAAAAACAGTTGGCGTTCTTGGTCTCGCATTCAAGCCGAATACAGATGACGTGCGCCTTTCTCCCGCTGTCATGCTCATTCAGGAATTGCAGAAGGACGGCGTTAAAATAAGGACATGCGATCCTCAGGCGGTTGATAACGCTAAAAAAATCCTGAAAAACGTCGTCTACTGCAAAGATGCTTACGAAGTCGCAGTCGGCAGCGACTTGCTCATCCTTGCAACAGAGTGGGCAGAGTTTAAAACCATGGATTTGATGAAAATTAAGTCAAAAGTCAGCAAATTCATTGATGCACGGAATGTATTCGACCCGAATAAGATGGGCGCGCTCGGTTTTGAGTATCGCTCTATTGGGAGGAGCTAATGCGCATTATTGTTACTGGCGGGGCAGGCTTCATTGGTTCTCATTTGTGCAAAGCTTTGCTTGGTCAAGGCCACGAAGTTGTTTGCGTTGATAACTTGTACACGGGGAGCAAAAGGAACATTCAGCCTTTGCTTAAAAATTCCAAATTTGAGTTCATCGAACACGACATCACAGAGCCTTTGTCCGAGTCAGCCGACCAAATCTATAATCTTGCGTGTCCTGCTTCTCCAGTTCATTATCAAAAAGATCCTGTTTATACGTTCAAAACTTCAGTATTTGGAGTCTATAATATGCTTGAGCTTGCCCACCGGCGAAAGGCGCGCATTTTGCAGGCTAGCACGAGCGAAGTTTATGGCGACCCTCTTGTGCATCCTCAGAAGGAGTCATATTGGGGCAATGTAAATCCTATAGGAGTTAGAAGCTGTTATGATGAGAGCAAGCGTGCAGCCGAAACAATCTGCATGGACTTTCAAAGAAAGTATGGTGTTGATGTCCATATTGCAAGAATATTCAATACGTATGGTCCTAACATGTCTCCAAACGATGGTCGTGTCGTGAGCAATTTCATTATTCAAGCGCTTCAAAACAAGCCAATTACAGTTTATGGAGATGGTTCTCAAACGCGAAGTTTCTGTTTTGTTTCTGATATGGTTGATGGCCTTGTCAAATTGATGAATTCCACAGTAACCGGACCTGTGAATCTTGGCAATCCCGATGAATTCACTATCAAAGAACTTGCTAAAGAAGTGATTGCTGTTGTTCGAAGCAAGTCAAAAATTGTTCACAAGCCGTTGCCTGCTGATGACCCAAAGCAACGCAGGCCGGACATCGCATTGGCTAGATCCAAGCTTAGCTGGTTTCCTAAAGTTAGATTAAAAGATGGTCTTAAGAAGGCAATTGCTTATTTCAAAGAAGTTCTATGAGCCTTGTTAAACGAGGGCTGGTTTTTGAGTCTTTCGTGTACGGCAACATTTAAAAATTGCAGTTCTTGACACGTTATAATGCGCTTGTATGAGCATGAGTCTAAGGAGTTATTGAAAAAGCATGGTATTGCTGTGCCAAAGAGTGTTTTGCTGTCTGAAAAGTCATCTTCTCCTTTTCTGCCATGCGTCGTTAAAGCCCAAGTCTTGTTTGGCAAGCGCGCTGACC
>CAYSMN010000096.1:0-2572 GCA_964432255.1 uncultured Methanosarcinales archaeon
TCCCCCGAAGGGGAATCACCTCTTTTTCGCGCACCTCTTTGGAGAATAAAAATTCCAAAAGAAACCTTCTTTATATTCATTTATGGCACTGTTTCTATTGTTTCCAATGTGATAACTGCAATAATGCTACTGCAGTTCATGAAATTTTAAATACACTTCAGAAATTCATTCATATATGATACTGGGGGTTACAGGGCATCTCGCATCTGGAAAAGATACTGTTGGAGAAGTTCTGAAAGAAAAGGGATTTCATCACATTTCTTTATCAGATTTCATACGCGAAGAGGCAAAGAAAAGAAGAATAAAGGATACGAGAGAGAACCTAATCAATCTCGGAAATGAGCTCAGAAAAAAGCACGGGCCAGGCATTCTTGCGCGATTGGCACTCCAGAAAATAGAGTGGGACAAAAACTATGTGGTGACCAGTATTCGCAATCCCGTCGAAGTTGAAGTTCTTAGAACAAAAACCAATTTTGCACTAATCAGCGTGAATGCTTCTCAAAAAATGCGCTGGGAACGCATGCAATCCAGAAAGACCACCTCAAAACGCGGCGACGAACTTGACACACTCGACGAATTCAAGCGCCGAGAACAACAAGAAGCGGAAAGCACCGACCCAAATAAGCAGCAAATTAACACAGTCATCAAAATGTCGGATATGACTGTAAACAATGATGGAACGCTTGAAGAACTCAAAAGGAAAGTTGATGCTTTACTCAAACAGTGGACATCAAAACTTGACAAAAAACGGCCGAGTTGGGACGAATATTTCTTACATTTGGCATTAGAAGTAGGCAAGCGAGCGACCTGCGACAGGGGAAAAAGCGGCTGTATAATAGTAAAGGACAAGAGAATAATATCAACAGGCTATGTCGGAGCGCCGGTAGGACTGCCCCACTGCGACGAAGCAGGGCATTTAATGCACAAAGTCCACAACACCGACGGAACAGAAAGCCAGCACTGCATCCGAACAACACACGCTGAAACGAACGCAATAGCCCAAGCAGCAAGACACGGAGTATCAGTAAAAGACGCAACAATATACAGCAAAATGGAACCCTGCTACTACTGCGCCCAGATAATAATAAACGCGGGAATAAAACGCGCAGTCTGCCTTAAAAGATACCATCGGGCACAACTCACAAGAGACTGGTTTAAACAGGCAGGCGTAAAACTTGACGTGATTCAGGATGACCTTGAACAATACGCCAAAATGTAATTATAACAGTTCTCAATATTCCTTCTCATGAAACCAGAAGACTATTGCACTTTATTGAATGATGCTTTGGTACGAAATGAAACAATAGTCTTCTCCTGCCACTGCAGAATACGCTACTCAGGCAGGGCAGAAAGCTTCCTTGACTGGGGAGACCGGGTTGTCATGATAAAATCAGACCATGCGCTCCTTGTCCACCAGCCAGCCGGCAACGCGCCAATCAACTACATGAAACCCAACAGCAGCCACACAATGCGATACGAAGATGGTAATTTACTTCTCAAAAGCAAAAATACCATTATGAAAGAACGCATAGACATCACCATCAAAACAATACACTTCTTCAACAGCCACAAGTTAGAAGACGGGCAAGTAATCAGAGTAAGCGGAACAGAAGACGACATGAGCGACATGATATACAACAACCCAGAACTGATAGAAGACGGGTTTAAACCGGTATCACAAGAGGAACAGACTAAATACGGCTTTATCGATGTTTTCGGTGTAGACAAAAACGGCGTGCTGACAGTTGTTGAATGCAAGCGCTACTCAGCAGAACTCTCAGCAGTCACGCAATTACGGCGCTATGTTGAAAAAATCATGGTCAGCAAAGGCATTACAAAAGTCAGAGGCATACTAGCAGCGCCCAAAATAACAGAAAACGCGCGCAAAATGCTCGAAGACTGGGGTTTTGAATTCAAAAGCATCAAACCGCCAAAATATCTGGAAGAATACGACAAAAAGCAAGCCAAGCTAGACTTCTATAAAGAATGATTAAGTGTAATAATACGGGTATGTCGTAGAAGGACCAACCTGATAAGGATACGTAGTCACAGGGGGCAGACGCGAGCATAACCCAACACCAGTCACGCCTGTTTTAGTGTAATCGCACGTCATGCCATACTCACACCCATATGTCTGACTGTCAATCAAACCACACGGCTGGCCAACTTTGCCCCGAGGAGTCTCAGGAGACGTGTAAGACGGATAGGACACTGTCGGCGCTCCATACCGGTAAATATTCTCAGAAGACAACGGGCCCTGCTGGTAACTATACGGGTACGCATACGAAGGATAAGTCTGGCCATACCTGTACATATACGGATATGCGTATGCCGGGTAGCCGTACGAACCGTACTCCTGATACGGATTAGAGCCATATGGATAGACATAGTTCGGAGCATACGAATAAGGCGTGCCATAGTAATATATCGCGCCGTACCGCGTGTAACCCCACTTTTGGGCAGCTCCAACAAACACTGCCACTAATAATACGACCATCGCAACAGCAATAATAGTCTTCTTCACCATCTTTTCAAGAGTGTGAAACTTTTTCCATTTAAAAACTTATGCCTC
>CAYSMN010000097.1:0-2509 GCA_964432255.1 uncultured Methanosarcinales archaeon
TGATTGATGCTAAGCTGCACGAGGATGCCATTCACCGTGGTCCTGCTCAGATGTACCCTGGTGTTAGAGAGGGCATAAGAGTAGCCATGATGACTGCTGGTCCTGTTATGTTTGAGCCGATTCAAACTCACGTTATCGAAGCTCCGATTGAGTTTACTGGAGAGATGACGAAGTTAGTTATGAACAAGCGCGGCCAGGTTCTAGAATTGTCGCAGGAAGGCAATATGTCGATTGTCAAAGCTAAACTGCCTGTCGGGGAGATGTTGGGCTGGAGCAGCGACTTGCGTTCAGCCACTGCCGGTAGAGGTAATTCTTCTTTGGCTGACCAGCGTTTTGAGAAGCTTCCTGCTGAACTGCAGGCTCGTATAATCCAGCAGATTGTTCAGCGCAAGGGCTTGACGCAGGCAATGTTGGGCGCTTAATCAGAATAGCGCGCAAGCCAAACAGTTTGTATTTCTCTATCGTATCTTATTGTGTAGTAGTCCGGCTCTAAATACAGTTTGGTCGTTTCAAACGGCAGCATTCTGATGTCCGGCCCTTTTTTGCTTTTGATGATTAAAATGTAGTCTTTGCGCTGAAGGTGTATTTTATCCAGGTTGATGCCGTATGACCCTTTTGAGGTCCATCTTACTGTGCTGCTGCCTGGCCGCAGTGGGTCTTCCAGGAATCGGCTGCTCGAAACAATAGTTTGGCCAGGAAAAATGTGTGGAAAGGTGAGCCGTTCCCGCCAGTCAAGCTGTTCTGACATGGATGGAGGGTATATTGTGGTTCTTGCATAGACTGATGGAATTATGAGAAGTATCAATATAAGCCACTTCACCGTATTCACCTCTTTTTATGTGATGCCTGATGCTTTTTTCTTAAACCTTTACCGTATCAACTGAGTAATGACGCAGTATACTTTTTACCGTCAGTAAAAACACAACCTTTATAAACCACCACTTGACTTTTTGACTTTACATTATTAACACTCATAGGAGGGGTATATATGGCAAAAGCAAAACCACACTTAAACATAGTATTCGTCGGTCACGTTGACCACGGTAAGTCTACTACAGTTGGTAGAATGTTGTTCGATGCAGGTACTGTTGACGAACAGACCATGCGCAAGCTGAAGGAAAGGGCTCAGGAATTGGGCAAGTCTGGTTTCGAGTTCGCCTTCGTTATGGACACTTTGAAGGAAGAGCAGACAAGAGGTATTACGATTGACTTGTCTCACAAGAAATTCGTAACGAAGAAGTTTGACTTCACCATTATTGACGCGCCAGGCCACCGTGACTTTATCAAGAACATGATTACTGGAGCTTCTCAGGCAGATGCTGCTGTTCTCGTTATTGGTTCTGAAGGTATTCAGGCTCAGACGAAAGAGCACGCATTCTTGTGCAAGACGCTGGGCGTGCAGCAGTTGATTGTCGCGTGCAACAAGCAGGACTTGAACAAGTACGACCAGAAAAAGTTTGAAGATACCAAGAAGTCTGCTCAGGACTTGCTGAAGTCTGTCGGTTACAAGACCGATGACGTTCAGGTCATTCCGATTGCTTCATACCCTGGTGAGAACGTTGTCAAGAAATTGGGCAACATGCCATGGTACACTGGTCCAACGCTTTTGGAAGCTTTGGATGTTTTGAAAGAGCCTCAGAAGCCTACAAACTTGCCGTTGAGACTGCCTATTCAGGACGTGTACAACATCACTGGTATTGGTGTTGTTCCAGTCGGCAAGATTGAAACTGGCATTATGAAAGTTGGCCAGAAAATCATAGTAATGCCTGGAAGAAGCGGCAAGGGCATCACCGGTGAAGTCAAGACAATTGAAATGCACCACGAGCAGTTGCAGGAAGCAGAGCCTGGTGACAACGTTGGTTTCAACTTGAGGGGCATTGAAAAGAAGGATATCGCACGCGGTGACGTTATTGGTCCTGTTGACAACCCGCCAACTGTGGCTACTGAGTTCACGGCTAACGTGATTATCTTGAACCATCCGACTGTTGTGACTGTTGGCTACACTCCTGTGTTCCACATCCACACTGCTCAGGTTGC
This sequence comes from uncultured Methanosarcinales archaeon, assembly GCA_964432255.1. GTDB lineage: Archaea > Nanobdellota > Nanobdellia > Woesearchaeales > ARS49 > CABMGU01. Next base: position 2,038 of record CAYSMN010000097.1, read on the forward strand.
ATGCCAGATTACCGAGATTGTCAAGAAGATCAACCCGGCAACTGGCGAAACGCTTGCAGAGCACCCTGACTTTGTCAAGAACGGCGATGCTTGTGTCTTGAAAATCAAGCCACTCCAGCCTCTCGTGATTGAGAAGGTTAAGGAGTTCCCGCCTTTGGGCAGGTTTGCAGTTAGAGACTCAGGTAACACTGTTGCTGCAGGCATGTGTATTGACCTGGTCAAGAAAGTTAATTAATTTTTATTTTACTTTATGCAAAAGGCAAGAATTAAGCTGGCGAGTGTGGACATCGATAAGCTCAATACAACGTGTGCTTTCATTAAAGACATTGCTGACAAAACCGGTGTTGACATGCGCGGTCCGATTCCCCTGCCTACAAAGCGTTTGAAGCTTGCTACTCGTCGTTCTCCGTGCGGTCAGGGTACTTCTACATGGGAGCGTTATGAGATGCGTGTTCACAAGCGTTTGATTGAT
>CAYSMN010000098.1:0-2375 GCA_964432255.1 uncultured Methanosarcinales archaeon
CTGCAGCCGGAAACCTCTTCCAGATTAATCTTGAACGGGCCCTCTGAAATTCCCCTGAAAACTTCCAAAAACTTGCGCATCTTATAATGGTCATACGGCGTGTCAAGAATTTTTGTCAGCTGAACATCAACACCCAACCCCTCTTTCATCTCTCTCTTCGCGGCCTGCTCATAACTCTCGCCCGTCTGAACATGGCCTCCAGCAGAAGTAACCCAATGCCCAGGGCGAAACTCCTTCTTCGCACTGCGCATCTGCAATAAAATCTCGCCCTTATCATTGAAAAGAAGAACATGCGCGATGCGGTGATTCAAGCGCTTCTCATAAACCTCAGTGTAAGACGCAGAACCAACTACCTCATTATTCTCATCAACAATATCCAACACTTCCTGCATCATATCACCCTTTCAGAAAAACCAGATACTATCTATTATTTAATCTTTTTGCCAAAGCTACGAAACTCTTTTAAATGAACTTCCACCACAAAAACCCATGCTCAAACTAACCCTGCCGGACGGAAAAGTTCTCCAGCTGCCAGACAAAAGCACAGGAATGCAGGCAGCAGAAGCAATAGGCAAAAAGCTGGCAAAAGACGCATTAGCAATTGAAGTAAATGGAGAAGTCCGTGATTTGATGAGGCCAATAGACAAAGACGGCAAAATCAAAATTCTCACTTTCGCAAGCAAAGGCGGAAAAGACACTTTGCGGCACAGCACCGCACACATCTTCGCACACGCAGTCAAAAATCTCTATCCAAAAGCAAAACCAACAATCGGCCCGCCGGTCGAAGAAGGATTCTACTACGATTTTGACGATTTGAAAATCACGCCAGACGATTTCGCAAAAATAGAAACAAAAATGCAGGAAATCGTGAATTCAAACTATCCCTTTGAACGACATGAATGGACTTTAGCAGACGTCAAAAAGTTTGAAGGAGACAATTCCTACAAACTAGAACTCGCAAAAGAATTCCAGCAAAAAGGATGGAAACTAACCGCGTACAAAGACGGAGATTTTATCGACTTATGCGAAGGACCGCACGTTCCTTCAACAGGCTACGTCAAAGCATTCAAACTCACAAAAATAGCGGCAGCACACTGGCGAGGAGACCAAAAAAACAAACAATTAACGAGAATATACGGAATTTCTTTCCAAAGCACTAAAGAACTCCACGACCACGAAAAATTACTGGAAGAAGTCGAAAAACGCGACCACAGAAAAATCGGCGCACAACTCGAACTTTTCCTCGCACACGAATGGAGCCCCGGCTCGCCATTTTTGCTTCCAAAAGGAACCATAATTTACAACGAACTGCAAAACTTCATAAGAGATGAGTACTGGAAACGCGGCTACCAAGAAGTCATCACGCCACAAATGTTCAACAAACAACTCTGGGAATTATCCGGACACTGGGCGCATTACAGAGAAAACATGTTTTTGATGACGGTAGACGACGAAGAATTCTCGCTAAAGCCAATGAACTGCCCATCGCACGTTTTAATTTTCAAATCAAAAACAAGAAGCTACCGAGACCTTCCTGTAAGACTGGCAGACTTCTGCTTCCTGCACCGCAATGAAGTGCGCGGAACACTCGGCGGAATGACAAGAGTACGAAAACTATCACAAGACGACGCGCACATCTTCTGCATGCCAGAACAAATAAAGGACGAAATCAAAAACGTCCTCGACTTTGTCAAATACGTCTACGAAGACGTTTTCAAATTCACATACCACGCAAAACTATCAACAAAACCAGACAAAGCAATGGGCGCACCAGAGCTCTGGGAAAAAGCAGAAAAAGCACTCGCAGAAGCGCTAAACGAAACCAAAGTAAAATACGAAGTCAAACCAGGAGAAGGAGCATTCTACGGGCCAAAAATAGATTTTGATGTCAAGGACGCACTCGGCAGAGCATGGCAACTAGCCACAATCCAACTCGACTTCCAAATGCCATTGCGCATGGGAGCAGAATACGAAGGAGCGGACAACACAAAACACAATTGCGTAATGATACACCGTGCGATTCTTGGCTCATTGGAAAGATTCATCGGAGTCATGACAGAACACTACGCAGGAAAATTCCCGTTATGGCTGTCACCGGAGCAAGTGAGAGTACTATCGATAGCAGACAGATTTAACAAAGACGCGCAAAAACTCGTTGACGAACTGCGCTCGCACAAAATCAGAGCAACACTCGACGCAAGCGCAGAAACAATCAACAAAAAAGTACGCAATGCACAAGTCGACCAAGTCAACTATATATTAGTCTACGGCGAAAAAGAACAGCAAAGCAAAGCACTACAAGTAAGAACAAGAGACAACAAAATCTTCGGGCCAGTCAAAACAGAACAATTCATCAAAGACCTTCTCGCAGAAAT
>CAYSMN010000099.1:0-2337 GCA_964432255.1 uncultured Methanosarcinales archaeon
ATCCTGAGTTAATACTCCGTCCGTGGGCGACTGCTCTACAGCCGAATGCTCTGCCATTGAGCTACGCGGGGTTATACTGAGAACTAGAACAACTGTTTTTAAATCTTACTGGCGATGCCTGATTTCAGGCTTGTTAGAAACAACCTCACGCTCATTGCCGTCAATGAAATAACGCACAGCAGTCACTGGTAAGGTCATTCCGCCAAGCACCTGCAAGCGAGTCCTCATCTTATACATCACAATTCTATGCTCCTTTGCTTCCATCATATCAATATCCCACCTGACCAAAGTTCCCGTATTCTCGTGCGGAACAATCTTAGACGGAGCCAGAATCGTTTCCTTGAACTCCTTCTCAACATCAGCAAGGTTAGGCGCCAAGTCCATCACGCGGACATTACGAATTACTTTCGAACTGCGGTTTACGAGCTCAATAACGACTTTCAGCTCAGTAATGCCGCCCTCATGACTGCTGACAACAGAAGCACGCTTCGCCACCGCAATCGGGCTTCTGAACACGTAATACGCTGCAACAATAATCACTGCAATGATGAACAGCCAGAACAAAGGCCGATAATTATACGTTATAGATAACTGAGCACTGCCGCCAGCCTCCAGCGGAACCTCCCACACCAAACCTCCTGCTTCCTTGCGCGCTTCCGGCACACCAAAAATAAACCATTTTTTTGCAAACCACGCCGGAACACGGTAAACGTGAGAGAGCGGTTTGTTTCCGGCATTTGTCAACGTGACAGTTTCGGTGGTCTTCAAGAATGACTTCTGAGCTTCAACAGACGGCACAACAATTCCGTACTCCACCACTTCAAAAGGACTTGGGAACAAGTCAAACTGATATGCTTTCTCTTTTTCAGGGACTACGATCGAAATTTGCAATGCGTCCTTCTGAGGCGGCGTCAACGGGTCAAGCTCTGCGAGGAACGTCAGCGTCTTCTTCTCCAAGGGGCCAAGACTCGTCGTGTAATCCTTGTTAATCACGCTGCTCCGCACTCTGACATTAACTTTGTCGAGAATACGCCTGTTCTGGTTTTCCAAAGACAATTTAATCGTCATGCCCTCGCGAGGGTCAATTTCATCATTAACAGTAGCGACGCCGCGCACTGCCGGCAAATACGTAGCATCCTCGGGGAACTGAGACTCAACAGCCACATAGAGATAGACCTTTTGCTGGTCGCTCGAACCCATGCGCTTGAAAAATATAGGCAGATTATACGCTCCAGGGTTCAAATTCAGAGGGTGGATGAGCAAGTTCGTCTTCAATTTCTCGCCTGCAGGCACAGTCAAAATCTTTTCAGGACGAACATCCCACGTCACGTCATTCGAAAACACTTCAAACAATTCCTCAACGGGAGAATTATGCTCCAATTCCAATTCAAAAACTGCAGTCTCGTTCGACTTAATCGTCCGCTCGCTGGGAAACAGAGAAACAGTAAAATCGACAGCGCTCACCGAGAGCGCAAGCATGCACAACACTGCAACAAACAGCAACCGCCTCATTTTTATGTCGGAAACCCCGCGCGGAAACACACTATCAAGGCGGTGTTTCCGAGCATGCTCAAGAACCACCACACTCATTATCATGTCTTGGTGGTTCTTGACACTACAGCAGAGGCGTTAGAGTTTATAAAACTTATTAAGAAAGAAAAAATTACAGCTTTTTCTTCAGCTTGGCAATCATTGTTTTCGCTTCACCCTGCATGGCAAGGCCAAAACCAATGCCGAACATCAAGGCAAGGCCGAGCATTATGCCTGAAAGGATGATTAACACGCTGTTTGCAGCAATGTCAATCTTCACGCCAATCTGGTCAAGCACGATAATGGCAGTAAAGATCAAGATGACAATCTTTGCAGCAGACGCTATAACGCTTGCAGCTTTAGCTCTCGTCTCCTCAATCTTCATGCCAACATAGTCAGCAGACATGATACCGATAAGACCAATGACAACGCCCAAGATGACCTGCGGAATCCATAATGCCACGTCCAGCAAAAAGTTCTGCAGCATGCCTAAGTTGATAACATTGGCAGCAGCCGGCAAGAAAAGGATAAACACGTACCACTTTGTAATAAGCTCCAAGAAATGGCTTAATCGGAAATCGCCAACCACTCTTGACATGTTCGTCTTGTGCAAAACCCACTGGTCAAACTTAACTCTAGTGAGAATACCGCCAACAACACGGCCCAAGACCCATGCAACAACATAGCCTAGAATCAATATCAAAATTGCCGCTACAACGCCTGGAACCGCGTCCAAAAACCCATACGCGAGCCTTAAGAACGGACTCGTGACTTCCTCTAATATTGCCATACACATTCACCTCTTTT
>CAYSMN010000100.1:0-2293 GCA_964432255.1 uncultured Methanosarcinales archaeon
ATGCCACGAATGGGGACAGTGCAGAAAGAAGAGTATAAAACACTCAAAAATGTGTTTGACCTGTTTACTGAAAAGAATTTGTTTAAGCTGATTAGCCAGGGGTATATTGACGGACTGCACAGCCCGCTGAGCATTGGAAAAGAATCAAACGTTTTTACTGCGAAAAAAGATGGCGAGATACGAATTGTCAAAATTTACCGATTGCAGACATGCGACTTCAACAGAATGTATGACTACATAAAAGCAGACCCAAGATACGCAGGGCTGAGCAATAGAAGAAGAGATGTTATTTTTGCCTGGGCGCACAGGGAGTACAGGAATTTATTGAAAGCAAGAGAAGCAGAAGCAAGAGTGCCAACGCCTTATGCTGTCCTGAAAAATATTTTAATTATGGAATTTATCGGAGATGAAGATGGAGCTGCACGGAAATTAAAGGACAGGAAGCCGGAAGAACCTGAGAAATACTTCAAAGAAGTTGTTGAACAAATGAGAAAAATGTACAAAGCAGGACTGGTGCACGCAGACTTAAGCGGGTTTAATATCCTGAACTTTAACGAAAAGCCTGTGCTGATTGACATGTCACAAACAACACCATTAGACAACCCGAACGCACGGGAATTCTTGAAAAGAGACATACATAATATTTGCACTCTGTTCAAGAAATGGGACGTTAAAGCGGACGAAGAAGAAGTTCTCAAGAAAATTATTAAATAGACGACAAATTCTCGAAGGAATATGCAATTAAAAGAACAACTTGAATGGTTGTACAGCCTAAAAGAATCAAACATGAAGCTCGGCCTAGACGCAACACGCCAAGCACTGGAAAAACTAGGCAACCCGCACAAAAAACTCAAAGTCATACACGTTGCAGGCACAAACGGCAAAGGAAGCACGTCTGCCATGATAGCAGACACCCTGAAGCGCGCCGGATACAAAACAGGACTTTATACTTCTCCACACTTGGTCAAATTCAATGAAAGAATACAGATAAACAGAAAGCCGATAGAAGACGCGGAATTAAGCAGACTAATTGAACAAATACGAAGCTTGGGAGTAAACCTGACATTCTTTGAATATGCGACTGTTATTGCATTCCTTTACTTCTTCAACCAAAAAGTCGACTATGTAGTACTGGAAGTAGGGCTAGGAGGAAGATTGGATGCAACAAATGTTGTTGATTCAGAAATTGCAGTAATCACGAGCATAGGCTGGGACCACACGCACATACTCGGAGACACAATTGAAAAGATTGCAAAAGAAAAAGTTGCAATCATAAAACCAAAAAGCAAAGTAGTAACATGCAAAAGCAATTCAGGATTACCATGGATAAAAGAAGCTTCTACGAAAAACAAATTAGTAATAGCAAATCCGTACAAAGGAGTAGTTGGACTGCGAGGACCATTCCAAAAAATCAATGCAGGAATGGCGTTCGAAGTGTGCAGACTGCTCGACATACCAGAAAACACCATAGAAGAAGGCATAGCATCAGTCAAATGGCCAGGAAGAATGGAATATTTGGACAAAAATTTATTAGTTGATTGTGCACATAATTTGAGCGCTTTCAAAGCAATGGCGCCATATGTTAAGACTCTGCCAAAACAAAAATTGATAACAATATTCGGCGTATTGGCAGACAAGGATTATAAAAAAATGATCAAGGCATTACCAAAACCAGATTTTCTAATATTAACAAAGCCGCCGATTGACAGAGCATTAGACCCTGCACAACTAGCTTACGACGGACCATGCGCAGTAATTACAGACCCCGCAGAAGCACTACGCTATGCAAAAAAAATTGCGCAACCAGAAGATTTGATATTCATCACAGGAAGCTGTTATCTAATAGGTAAAATCATGGAAGTCCTCGATAAATCGGGAAATTCGCGCAAAGCTTCCGAACCTCTAAGCTCACCCGAGAGCGCACAGACGCATCCGTAATATTGCTGATAACTTCTGCAATCCAACCAGCAATTTTCTCCATCTCAGGTTCTTTCATGCCTCTCGAAGTTGTAGCAGGAGTGCCCAAACGAATGCCCGAGGGATCAAATGGCGAACGCTGGTCAAAAGGAATCATGTTCTTGTTGCAACAAATGCCCGCTTCATCTAAGGCGTGTTCGGCTTGTTTGCCAGTAACTCCTTTGGCTGTGACATCAACCAGCATCAAATGATTGTCAGTGCCGCCAGAGATTAATCGGAAACCATGGCCCTGCAATGATTTTGTCATAACTTTGGCATTTTTCACCACTTGCTTTTGATATTCGACAAAAGAAGGTTCCAAGGCTTCCTTGAATGC
>CAYSMN010000101.1:0-2286 GCA_964432255.1 uncultured Methanosarcinales archaeon
TCCCTCCGGAGGCTGTATGAAAAAAGCAATAATACTATTGCTGTTCTTGTTGGCTTGCCAGGTGCAGCCGCAAGTAAAAGGCGTATTAGAAGGCAAAATTAGCATCGGCCCTATTTGTCCTGTTGAGCGTATTCCTCCTGATCCAAGTTGTCAGCCGACTCCTGAAATGTATAAAGCTTGGCCGTTGGAGATTTCTCAGAGAGGAAAGAAGGTTGCAACTGTTGTTGCGAACGATGGAACATTCAGGGTTGAGCTTGCTCCAGGAACGTATGTTGTTGATCACGAGAAACAGCAGCATTTTGGTAAGGGCACGCTTCCGGCAACTGTTGAAATAAAGTCAGGGGAGACAACAACTCTCGATATAGACATTGACACAGGAATCAGATGAAAACGCGCTGTTTTGGAGAAGGCGATTCTTTGTATGAGCGTTATCATGATGAGGAGTGGGGCATTCCAGTGCATGATGATAGAAAACTTTTCGAGTTCATAACTTTGGAAGGCGCGCAGGCTGGTCTTTCATGGTCAACAATCCTAAAGCGTCGGGAAGGTTACCGCAAGGCGTTCAAAAACTTTGACCCGCAAAAGATTGCAAAGTTTACCTCTGCTGACGTTAAGCGTTTGATGAATGATGCTGGAATTATTCGCAATCGTCTGAAAATAGAGTCAACAATCAGCAACGCAAAATCTTTTTTGGCTGTTCAGAAGGAGTTCGGTTCTTTTGACAAGTACATTTGGCAGTTCACGAAAGGCAAAACAATAAAAAATCGTGTCAAGCGCGGACAATGGCAGGCAACATCGAAAGAATCCGATGTTATGTCAAATGACTTGAAGAAGCGTGGCTTCCGTTTTGTCGGCAGCACTATTTGTTATGCGTTTATGCAGGCAGTGGGTATGGTTAACGATCATGTTACAGACTGTTGGAAGCGTTCATAAGTGCGCTTTTGTATTTTTCCGGATAATATGCCGCTGCTCTAACGATTATTGGCGTAAGTCCTCTCTGTGCAAGCGCTTCTTTCAGTTTTTCTTCATCAACATTTTGATCGTAGCCTAAACATATCACGTCTGGCCTTTCCTGTTCTACAATTTTTAATTTGTCTCCTTCGTTTCCAAGAATTGCTTTGTCAACGATTTTTTGAGCGGCAATGCGTGCATGCCTTTCTTTTTCTCCGAATCTGAGTGTTTTTCCTTCTTTTAGAGCATTAGCATCTCTTGCAACAACTACCATAAGGTAATCTCCGAACTGCTTTGCCTGTCTGAAGTAGTCTAAATGCCCGGGATGCAGTATGTCAAATGTCCCCATGCACATAATCTTCTTCATAAGTCGTACTATACGTACGTCAGTAATATATTTGTCTTTCTTTTAATAGTAAATTAATGGAAAAGAACAGTGGACGGATGAGCGTTGATTGACGCGTGCGCAAACTCTCAACGCAACACGGGCCTCGTGCTGAGCGCTAAGCTAAACGCCTTGGCCCCTCCATTCCTGTTCTTTCTTTTTATAAGATGAACGCAACTGAAAATAGAATGTTGGAAGTAGTAACCCTGAGCACGATAGTCATCGCTCTCTCTTCATTTGGCCTGTTGTCGCTTGAAATGATTAATACTTTTGAATGGTTTTTATTCCCGTTGTGGGCCAAGCGTATTATGGTATCTGCAATTTCCCTCCTTTCCCTTTACTACACGGCAATCTCGGTAGTAAAATTTCACAGTAAGAAATAATGGGGTGTTTCATGAGCGAGAAAACAGTTGCATTGGCCATTATCGCTACAGTGCTTGCTGTTGGAATATTTGGTTTCATTAATTCGGCCAATACAAGCATGGGTGCTGGCGCTCTTTCAAGTATGAACTGTTGCTGTGAAGTGCGAGTATCGGACTTCTATGGAAATTTGAAAGTTACAGATGACATGCCGCCTATTCGTGTTGAAACTTCTGATCAGCATACGGATGCTGCTTGTGCTAATAGGTGCGATGCGTTTTACGGCAAACACGCAGAAGCTTCTGGCCACGCGTGTTGAGAATTTTTTGATTTATTAAAATTCCTTTCTTAATTAATCATTCAAGTGCCAATTATGCTTCTTTAATCTCCGGCTATTGAACTCCAGATTCGCGCGAAAAATCCTGGTGCTTGTGATGGTTCTGGAATTGGCCCTGTGGTTTCTGATGTTCTTGGCGGAGCGATTTCTCCGCGTGGAGGGCGGGGAAGGCATTCGGCAAAGCATTCTAACGCGTGTTGTTTGCATTGTCCGACGGCCGCTATCATGTCGTCTTGTGGGGATATTTCTGTTA
>CAYSMN010000102.1:0-292 GCA_964432255.1 uncultured Methanosarcinales archaeon
CTGGCGTTCGGCCATCAGCCACGGCTACAACCCGCTGTACTCGTCCTCGTATGTTGACGGCCTGAAGGTGAACCTCCTGAACCACATCGACAACCTGCGCAGCCATGACGAGGAATTCGACCGCGAGATGCGCCGCATCACACTGGGTATGACCGACAAGACAGGAAACCTTATGAACACGGAAGCCTACCTACGGCTGTTCTTCGGGACGGCTGCCGGTGAGACGTCGATCGGAGCGAACTACTAATGGCCGCTGACACAGCACTTCAGAATGCTATAGCGTCCTACGAGG
>CAYSMN010000102.1:302-2247 GCA_964432255.1 uncultured Methanosarcinales archaeon
TGCTCGTCTCGTGGGGCATCGAGATCACCTCCGAGGTTGCGGCCTTCGTTCGGAAGGCGGTTGAGGCCGGGACGGGTAGCGCTGCGTTTCTGCAGCACCTCCGGGCCACGAAGTTCTACCAGAACCGCTTTCCCGGCATCTTCAAGCCCAACGGCACGATGCGTATGACCGAGGCGCAGTACATCTCGGGCTACAACTCGGCGAAGGACTACGCTGCCACGCTCGGGCGCTCGTTCTCCCTGCACGCCTACGGCCTAGCCATCAAGAACGGCAACTCGCCCTCCGAGCTCCGGGACAAGCTGACGGCCCTGGACTACCTCAAGACGAACCCGCAGCTCTACCACAACTTCTCCGAGTACCTGGTGGCCCGGGGCGTCATCAAGAAGCCCCTGGGGCAAGCGGAGCTCCTCCAGACGATCATGCACCAAGGCCCGGAGGAATTCTACAAGGAGTGGGAGACGGCACAGGCTGCCTCGGCCCTCCAGAGGATCGGCAAGATCGACGTCGGCACGCCCAAGTCGGGCAGCGACATCTCGTACAAGGCCCTCCAGGGGTTCCAGAAGCACCTACAGCCTGGTCAGAAGCCCAACTTCGATATCATCAACGCTATCCCCCGGTCGTACTGGTACGAGCAGGGCATCAGCATGAAAGCGCTGGTAGCGGCGGTTTACGGCAAGCGCGGGCCGGTGGACAGGATCAACCGGGCCATCGCCGAGTTCAAGCTGGCCCAGGAGCAGACCCCGATAGGAGCTCCTACAGACAACGCCGTGCTCAAGACCCAGACAAGCGAGTAATGAGCGGCCCTAACCCTTCAGTTCGGGTACACTTATACAGGCCGGTATCCCGTATATCGGGAAGCTTACCTGGAGCTCGCCTCTAAACTGCCCCCAGGCACTCGCGCACCGCTGCGTAAACGCGGTAGGTTCCGTACACCTAACCCTAGGTGTACCCTGTCCCCAACGGTAAGAATGGGAGAGTTCTATGTCTGACGAGTCACTCGACGACTTTGACGCCGAAGAGGAAACCCCTGAGATTGAGGACAAGGGCAAGGAGAACGCGGTAATCCGTGAGCTTCGCGCCCAGTACAAGGCCAAGGATAAGGCTGCCACGGCTGCTGAGAAGCGGGCTGAGGCGCTGGAAACCAAGGTTGCTGAGTACAGTGCTCGTGAGCGCACCGCGACCTTGACGGCCGCAGGGTTCTCTGAGAAGCAGATGAACGCTTTTGAGAAGACCTACGGTGAGCCCACGCAAGAGAACATCGCTGAATTCAGGACCGAGGTTCTAGGTCTTAAGCAGTCCTCTGAGGATCAGGGAGAGCTTGAAGAGCAGGCTCCACACAGGGATTTCGTCCCGGTTCAGGTGGGCACATCGTCGTCCCCTGGCAAGAAGGTCTACACCCCTGCCGAGTGGAACCAGCTATCGGAAAGCAACCCAGCAGAGGCCCAGAAGGCTCAGCAAGAGGGCCGTATCTTACGGGAGTCCGTGAAGTACGGTTCCGCGCCAGCGTTCTAAGTCCTGCGCTAACTTAGGAGAGAATAACATGAATATCGATCCTTATAACAAGGTGGTGGACCTCTAATGTCGGGCGGGGCCACTACTACCAACTTGAACGATACACTGTTCACGGTCGAAATCGGGCCGCAGGTCATCGACGAGCTTCGCCCTGCGATGACGTCTCGTTCATTCCTCAGGTGGGGGCCGAAAGGCAATTCCACTGCGTTCCAGTTCGTTGTCCAGGATCGGGCTCCTTCACTGAGGGCACCGATTACACTGCCGTGACCGACCTGACGACCACTCCCGCTGCGGCCACGGCTGCAGAGGTTGGTCTGATGACCACGGTGTCGGACGTGCTGATCGAGACCTCGCTGTTGGATGCCATGTCCCACGTCAAGGCTGTGCTCACAAGGGGCACGCTTGAGAAGTGGGAGACGGACCTCGCCACCTA
>CAYSMN010000103.1:0-2225 GCA_964432255.1 uncultured Methanosarcinales archaeon
GTTCATTGAGGAAGTTGTTGCTGAATATGTTGAAGAGCATCCTGAAGCTGTTGAAGGCATGTCTGAAGAGCAGGCAGAGGAATATGCTGAAGAAATCGTGATGGGCGAGGAATATGTTGAAGAGGTTGTCTCAGAAATTGTTGAAGAACAGCCTGTTGAAGAGACGCCTGTAAAGGAGCAGCCTGTTGAGGAAATTCCTGCTGAAGAAGTTCCAGATGATAGGGATACGACGGGTGAGGAACTGCCTATCGATGAAAAGATTATAGATGAAACAAAAGAACCGTCAATGCATGACGTGACTGGCGCCAATACTGCAGTTATTTAATCTATTCCTGTAACCGTGCTTGCAGTTTTCAAAACAGCCTGATCAGTGCAGGGGAGCAGGCGTTTGTGCAGCGGGTGTGTTCTGAAGTATGTTTCGTGGTCGCGAATCGTAGCGCACATATCATCAATGCTTGGTCTTCGTTCAGGCTCGTTTGAGCGGGCGCGTTCAAGCATGTTTCGAAGCACTCTGTACGTGCTTAATCGCGGGTTTGCATCAAGCAGGTCTTTCGGGGAATGGTAATGAACGTCTGAAACTAAGCCATCTGGACCTTTTGTGACATCGTAAAATGTTCCGCCGCACGAGATGCCGTCAAATATGGTGGCGCCAAGCTGGTATATGTCTGATTGTTTGCTTGGATTGCCCCAGCGCTGCTCGTGAGGTGCGTATTCTGGTGTGCACAGGGCGAAGCCTTCAAGAACGCCGGGGTATGATTCATCTTCTTTTTTGGCCGAGCCGAAGTCGATAAGCACTCCGTTGCCGTCTTCCTTGTCAACCATGATATTGTGTGGCTTTATGTCCAAATGGACAACATTCCTGGTGTGAAGGTGGCGTATTGCCTCGGCTGCACCGCGGAGCGCTTTGAAGTAGTGGTAATCTCCGTCCGGGTCTTGGTAAAATTCGTGTTGCTTCATGTCCAGAGACTTGCCGTCAACGAAGTTAACTGCAAGGACGTAATGGACCTGGTCGCCTGGGAGCTCAATCCTGAAAAGTTTGTACGCTGGGCAGATGTTTGGGTGGTTGCCGATAGCGCTTTGCATGTTGAATTCGTTCTCAATAATCTTCTGCCGTATCTCCTGTTCGCGCTGGTCCGGATGTGGCCGGGTTGCCTTGAGAATGACTTGGGTGCCGTCGCTGCGCCTGCCTGCATATACTGGCTTGTCGCCGGCGATAGGTGCATGTACGGTAATTCCCTGTTTTTCCAGTTCTTGTGTGACAAGGTCTGCAAGCACCATTTTACCACCTTTTAGTGACAATTTGACTATATAAATCTTTCGACATAATAACCACTAAGAAGTGACAAAAATAGGTGTTTTTAAAGGAAATAAGGCTTTTTAAAGGACTTAGAAGCAGTTATTCAAAGCTCCACATTTCTATCACTCTATCTACGAGTGTGTCTACAAAGCTTTCTTGGTATGTTATCAGCAACTTGACAATTTCTTTTTCATCGCATGCGAGTTTGTAAAATGTTTTTCTTCCCTGTTTGTCTGCTTTTATTATTCTCTCTTGTTGTAATTTTTTGAGGTGCCAGGAGATTGTGGAAGGTGAAAGGTTTACGTACTTGACGATTTGTTCGTGGTTGCAGTCCTTTTTCATCATGATGAATAGGATGATTTTTCGGATGCTTTCCTGCCGTAATAAGCCAAGCAGCGCAGTATTTTCTGATATGAATTCTCGTGGAAAGTAAACCAGGTTGTTGCCTTTTTTTATTTCTTTTACAAGACCGTTTTTTACAAGAAAGTGCAGGTGGTGCTGGACTGTGCCGACAGCTAATCCGCTTTTTCTTTGTATTTCCCTGAAATGGCTTCCTGCGTATTTTTTGACTGCGAGATAGATTTTTTTTCTAGTCTCTAGTTCCAGTATTTTTTTGTCGTTTTCAGACATGTACAACATCGTGCACCTATTTTTTCATTATTCCGCGGAAGAAGCATAGCAGTATCGCGAAGTTAAGGACAGCGGCTGTCGGGTCCGCCCATAACAACTCACCGAAGAATAATTCGCGCGCTCCGAGATAGCCTTTTACTGCGAATAGAAGGAAGGCTAAGGATACGTAGAGTAGTCTGCCTTGTTTGGTTCGCCTGTACGCAATAAATGTTAGTGCGAAGAGAATTGTTGAGAGTATGCCGCTTCCCAGGTTGAATAGTTTCTCTCCTTCTAGGCCGAATAATTGCCAGTCGTCGTT
>CAYSMN010000104.1:0-2122 GCA_964432255.1 uncultured Methanosarcinales archaeon
GTCCCCTACTTTCACAAAAGAGGGCTGATCAGGCGCTGGGGTCGCATAGAAAGTGCCGACCATGGGCGATATCACATAAGTCCCCGGGGCATCGACTCGAGCCGAGCCTCCTCGTTCCCCTTCGCCTCGTTCATCTGGACGACCCTCTGAAGGGCGCGGTGGTGCGGCATGTACTCCGCGGGGGCGTCCCGGGGCACGCCCACGCGCCGCGCCATGAAGCGAGAGACGACCTTGTCGAGGATCTCCGTCCGGTTGATCGAGACGGTCCCGTTCTCGGGGTGCCACCGGATCGCCTCTAGCATTCCCTTCGCGTAGAAGGCGAGCCAGACGCTGTTGCCCAGGCGGTTCTGAAAGGCGCGCGCCGCCTCGGTGTTCGGGTTCGCGTCGACCACGATCGAGCGGGGCCGGAAGCGACGGACGAGGTCGTAGATCTCGTCGAAGTTCCGGACCACGCGAGCGAGGAGGACGTTCTTGAATCCGTCACCGGCCCAGGAAGAGACCTCGACGAAGTGGTGGTTCACGCCCACGTCGACGCCGAAGGTGACGGGGACGCCGCGGGGCGGGCCGGGCGCGCTCTCCGAGAGGCCGGCCCGGAAAGCGTCCTCGACCATGCCGTCGTCGATGCGGACCCCGGCCGGGACGTAGGGCTCCGCCGCGCATGAGCGCCAGAACTCGGCGACGGCCTCGGGGCGCCCTTGCGCCTCGCGCCAGCGCCGCGCGTGATCGGCCGCGGTCCGAACGGGCGAGAGGAGTTGCGGGACGTGGTAGCCGCGGAGCTCGGCCGACGGGCGATCGGGTTCCCACCATCCCCGGTCCACGGCGTCTCGCTTCTGCTCCTCGGTCCACCTCGAGCCGCAGGCGAGGCAGCGCCAGGCGACCTCGGAAGCGGATGCCATGAGGTCCCCGTCGAGAGAGTCGGGGAATCGCAGAGGCTCGCCGGAAGAGCACCGAGCACACGGCACGCGCCATCGACGACGATCGGAGGCGAGGAAGGCCGCGTCGATGCCGAGTCCCGGAAGACTCGGCTTCGAGATGTCGATCCGCGTCCACCTCGCCTGCCCGCCGAGGCGCTGCGATGCGAGCTCGACCGAGCGGTCGGCCATCAGATCGTATTCGTCGAGGATCACGAGGGCGACGGGGATCGAGGTGAGGCCCGCCTCGGACTGGGCACCGCGGAGGTAGAGGTTCGCCTGGCCGGCACGCTTGTGATGCACGTTGTCGGTCGCGCGGAAGAGATGAGCGAGCGCGGGCGAGGTCTCGAGCGTGCGGGCGAAGCGGCCGGCCGAGAAGTCTCGCACATCCCCATCGGTCGGCATCGCGTAGAGCACGTCAAGGTTGCGGGCCGCGAGGGCGTGGAAGGCCCGGTTGAGCGCCGTCTCGGAGAGCCCGACTTGGGTTCCTTTCTCGACGACGATGCGGGGTCCTAGGTCGTCGTGGATCGCACGCAGGTATTCGCGGCCGAGGAATCCGTAGGCGACGAGGACGCCTCGCTCGTCCACGATGGTCCGGCGTCTCGAGGCCCACGCCGAGGGGAGAAGCGCGTCCTCGAGGAGGTCGAGTGAGGCGGGAGAGTAGCCGGCAAAGAGATCCTCGACGCGCAGGTCCACGGCACCCGGCTCTACCAGAGCGGCGAGGCCGATGCGAGCCGATCTCCGTTTCGGCCCCGCGGCCGCACGATGGTCCAGGTCGAGGGACCGAAGTCGAAGGGAACTTGGAGCGAGCGGTAGAAGGCGCCGACGCGAAGCCGCAGATCCATCGAACCGCGGCGCGCGAAGAGGCCGAAGAGGTTCGCCACCGACGCTGCCTCGGCCTCGAAGGAGCAGGCGAAGAGAGGAGTCCGCCACGCGAGCGAGAGGCCCGGAGTCGAGAGTTGCGCGTTGAGGGAGAGCATCCCGATTCGCTGATCGTCGCGGCGCGTCCCGGCGAGTACCCACCACCGCACGTCCTCGGACGCGAGCCGTCCCGCCCACGCTCCGAGATCCTCGATCGCGATGGAAGGATCGTAGACGCACTCGACGACGGGCCAGGGGATGCCCGCGCGGACCTCCGGACCGAAGCGCACCGAGGGAGTCGGGAGGGCTAGGAGGACGGGATCGTTTCGCTGCTGCATGGGGGATTCCCG
>CAYSMN010000105.1:0-2111 GCA_964432255.1 uncultured Methanosarcinales archaeon
TGGGAGCGAATCGAACAGATGCGGCATAGGCATCCAAGGATATCTGAGGATGTAAGGATGGAGTCGGCGCTACGACGCGGTTTTCAGGTCCAGGGCTTCCGGCGGGACCGGCTGGTTCCGGCTGAACGCAAGCAGGTGGCTGATGAGGCGCGCAGCGGCGAGCGCGGCGCTTCGGATCTCGTAGGCGCTCTCCAGGCGGCTGTCGCCCGCATCGAACTCCGCGATGAGCAGTTCTGTGTAGCCGGTGATGGCCGTCAGCAGATTGTTGAAATCGTGAGCGATGCCGCCTGCCAGACGGCGGGCCGCCTCCAGTGTCTGCGCCTGCGCGTCGTGCGGGTCGGTCCGTCGGAGCTTGTCAAGCGCAGCCTGTGTCTGGTCGCATTCGCGACGAGTCGCGGCGGCTTTTTCCATCGCCCACGCGCACGAGCGCTCGGCCCGGACCTTCGCGCGGTACATGAGCCCCACACAGGCAAGAGCCGCGAAGGCAACAAGCGTGGCAACGGCGCACGACACCTGCAGGAGCACGCTGTCGCGCCGTTGCGAGGCGCATGCCACCCATAAGTTGTTGACTGAATTCGAAACCGGGCGCATCGAGGGGCAGAGGCGCACACCGCGGCGCGCACACTGGGCGGCCTGGCAACGCGTCCGAATTCGACGTTCTCATACCGTGGACCAGCAGCAGTTCGGCGCGTGCAGCCAGCAGCTCGCCAGGGGATCGTGCGTGTCGCGGCGCAGCCGCTTGACGGCCTGCCACTGCGCCGGCCCACCCATCATGGCCTTCCCCAACTGACCATTCAGCTGCTCGTCGCGAAGCCCGATCGCGGAGTAGACGGCCACGACGGTGAGCACCATCGCGGCAAGCGACGTGTCGTCCTGCTTGGTCAGCACCAAGACCAGGCCCTTGCCGAGCGTGGCTCCCATCGCCGGCATCGTCGAGGTGAGGGGCAGAAGCATGCGTCCGCCTGGAGCCAGCGCATCGAGCCACGCGTCCAGCGGGTGCGTCACGCCGGCGTTGACCAGCACGGCGTCGAACGTTTCGCCGTTCAGCTGCGATGAATCGCCGCACCGCGCCTCCACCCACGGCATCGACACGAGGTTGCGGCGCGCACCGGCCGCGAGCGCTTCGTCCACTTCGAAGGCGACGACGCGCCCGGCGGATCCGACCGCGTGCGCGATGACGGCGGTGTAGTACCCGAGGCCGCTGCCGACGTGCAGCACGCGCGCGCCAGGTGCGAGATCGAGCGCGTCGATCCAGACCGCCAGCGTGCCCGGCTGACCGTTGAACAACTGACGCGACGGATCGATAGCGACCGCGATGTTGTGGTACACGCGAGCCGGATCGGCGTCGGGCGTCGTCCGCGTACTGAATCCGGCGCCGGGCGAGTACATGCTCTCGCCGAACACCGTCCACGGCCCCGGCCCGAGGTACTGTTCGCGCGGGACCGTCGCAAAGGCGTTCACGAGATGGGACGATCGCAGCGTGCAGACCGCCTCGAGCTCCTCCGCAAAAAACCGGCGGCGCAGATCAAGCGTCATCGTTTCCTGTTCTTTCTCCGGCGCGAACTGCGCGGGAGCGCGATGCCAAGCGCGTCGAACGCGCGCTCGGGAGTCATGCCGCGGATGAACTCCGCGATCTCCGGCCCCAGTGCAAGGACGGTTGGCGGCGCCGCCCAGAGATACTGGTGCTTGCCGTTCGCTCGGGGAACCAGGCGGACCTCTCCAGCCTCGTTGAGTCGCTTCAGCACGGTGTGAATGACCGCGAGATCGCTGGAGTAAATCGACAGATCGACGCCGATCGCGAGCAGGCGCTCGCGGAGGTCCATTGGAGTCATCGGCACGCCGGCGCGCAGCGCCAGCCGGCACGCGTCGGTCAACCCCATCGGCACCGTGGGCGTGAGCCCGATGAGCTTCGAGAGGGTTCCGATCGTCTGCGCGAGCTGCGCGAGGCGCTGGTCGATCTCCCGCCGCTGCGCGCCGAGCGATTCGTATTCCTTGATGGCCGAGGTCAGCGCGCCGCGGTAGTCTTCTGAGGTCACACGATTATTTATACATAGTGTGTAATATTATGTCAAGCTGTGACTCATGGTTATCCCCTTGACTCAGGTCACAGC
>CAYSMN010000106.1:0-2105 GCA_964432255.1 uncultured Methanosarcinales archaeon
ACAACAATCCCATGCTTTTCCGTCGAGAATTGCGATTTATATACTTATGTCAAAAGCTTTAAAAAGCCACATCTGTCCCACGTGTGAACGTGGGTGAGTTTTGTTGAAAACACTTCAAGCATTGATTGCGACGGGAATTCTGGCGCTTGCCAGTTGTGGAAAGGAGAGTCCAGCACCAAAAGTGCAGGCTCTGCCATCAGTTATTGAAACTAAACAACAAAAGCCCGTCCGTCAGGACATTATCGACTCCTTGAGGAGCTACGTTTATGCTCAGT
The DNA here is from genome assembly GCA_964432255.1 of uncultured Methanosarcinales archaeon. GTDB lineage: Archaea > Nanobdellota > Nanobdellia > Woesearchaeales > ARS49 > CABMGU01. Next base: position 276 of record CAYSMN010000106.1, read on the forward strand.
ATGACAGCGCTACAACTGGCATAAGACGCGTTGATCTGCCAGAGCTGGAAAACAGGCTGGAAGAAAAGCTGAAAGAAATTGGAATGCCTGCTGGCGCAATGCAGAATTTGAGAGAGGGAAATCGTGTTAGAGAATTGGAGGCATTCTTTGAAGAGCAGGGTTTATTGTTTAGAGCTATCAAGATGCCTGGTCAGTCTTCAAAAGTGAATTATGAGCTGTTAAAAGTTGATTCTAAGGAGCAGAAAGAGCTGACTGTGTTTGGAACGACTAAGAAGTTTACAAAAATACGTTTTGTTGAGCAGGATGTAATTACAAATTCATTCACTTATGGGGTGCAGAGAAAGAAGAATGCAGGCACGTATGGAGTTGCGCATGGCGCATGGTTTGACGTTGATGCTGTTGAGTTCAGAGTATGGCAAAATGACCTTTCCGTGAAGAATTACTTTGAGGGTGAAAAAGCTTACTTTGACGTGCTTGAGAAAGAGGCAAAAGACACTGCTTTGCTTGATAAATACGTAGGCGGAAAAAAGGTGTACAGTAAAGACTTGTTCAATCGCTTGGGCACGTTGCTGCATCACATCGCCGTCAGGGATATCTATCGCTCATCAAAGGATGAGAATGATTTCCGGGAGAAAATCACTCCTATTTGGGAGAAAGAATCAGAAACTCGCAACGCAATGCTATTGATTGATTATTTTGAGTATGATAAAGAAATTGTGGAAAAGCTTTCCGGGGAAGACCGCAGAAGTCTTGGTGCTGATATGTTTGGCCAGCGGGAAACGCGGGCATTGCTTGCTCAGATGTTTTATGGCAACCCGCACCAGTATCTTGGTGATATGTTTAAGCTTATAGCTACGAATACCGAAGCCGAGGTGGCTTTGAAAGAAATGGCAAGCTGGGCGGTTTTGACTTTCTTCAAGGCCCAGATTATTGTTGATAGAAAAACATTCAGCAATATCGATGTAAGCGACCCAAGCCCAACTGCAATATACAAGCAGTTTGGATTGTTAACTGCAGATCAGATTCGCAATTTGACAAAGGATACTTTTGAGGGCTTGTATCATGGCAAGTCATTGAGAGAATGTATGCAGCCACGATTGAATGAATTGTTTAAAAAGTATCATTGAGGTGAGTGAAGATGACAACAAAATACAGAGCGATAGACGACATTGTGGAATCAAAAGAGTCTAAGGTCACGATTGTGAGGCGGCCGGAATACAATATTCCTAACGGACTGCCTCCAATAGACTTGGAGATTCGCACTCCAGAATCACGTGAATTGTATGTGGTTGTGGATGTTAAGCATGATAGAACTCGGGTTGATGCATGTATGGAGTCGTTGCAACATGCCGCTGATCAAATACGCGATACCGGCTATCAAGGAAAGGTGTATTTGTTCGTCGAATGCTTGCATGCGCAGTATAGGGATTTGCCTCCTGATGCTAGAAGAGTGGCTTATCCTGTCAGTAAGAGAAGTGCTCCTGCAGCACCTGTGCCAACAAGATAAGCAATCTTATTCCACCGCCATACTGAAAATCCGTCAAATGGCGGGAATGGTATCATGTTGAATACTGCCAGAAGCGCGTTTATTTGAAGCCCGTATCCTGCGAACGCGGTGAATATTTGCCCCGTTGCTATTTTTGTTAAGCCGTAAAAGACTAGCGCGAGTAAAACATTAGTCATCGGCCCTGCAAACGCAATTCTTCCATGCTGCCTTGCATTTGCGCCGTGAATATATACTCCTCCTGGCGCTGCGAGGACTATGCCTGTAAAGCTTATCAGTACTCCTATGATGAGTGCTTGGTTGTTTGCCCTGAATTCTGCCCAGCA
>CAYSMN010000107.1:0-2084 GCA_964432255.1 uncultured Methanosarcinales archaeon
GCGCGTGTTGTTATAGCTCCTTTTGCATATTATGCGGGATTTGCGCGCGAGAAGGAATTGTTTGTAATCTTGTTCGCATTGGGCGGTTTGACTGATGTTCTTGATGGTTTTTTTGCGAGATATTTGGAGATGAAGTCTGATTGGGGCAGTATGTATGATGCTGTTGCTGATTTCTTGTTCTTTCCTTCGGCTATTTTGCTGTATTTCTTTTCACCGGAAGTGGTTGTTCAGAATTGGCGTGTGATTGCAATTTTTATTGGGATATTAGTAATTGGAATTCTTGTCGGCTGGTTGCGCGGCAAATTGGTAATCCCGCACTTGCTGTCTGCTAAGATTTTCGCTGTTTTCATGTATGCTTTTGTGCTTTACACTCTCATGGTTGAGTATTATCCTCCTTTCTTTTTTGTTGTTGCTGTTATCGGCGCTTGGGCTGCTTTGGAGCAGTTTATCGTGTTGTGCTTTAGGAGCCCTTCTTTGTCTAGGAGGTGGAGTTGGGAATGAATTTCTTCCAATTGTTCTACTTGATGGTTCCGGCGTACTTGGCGAATATGGCGCCTCCTGTGCTTGCCAAGTACAGTCCTTGGAACGCGCCTATGGATTTTGGCGTTTCGCTGGGCAAGATTAGGATTTTTGGCGATCATAAGACGTGGGCGGGCTTTATCGTCGGAATTGTCGTTGCCGTGCTTGCCGGCGTTATTTTATCTGAAGTGTATTGGCCTTTTGAATTTTCAGCGTTGGTTTGGTCTGTTTTGGCTGGCGCTGGAGCGTTATTAGGTGATGCTGTTAAGAGTTTTTTCAAGCGGCGTGCTGGTATCAAGTCTGGCAGGCCTTGGATTCCTTTTGACCAGATTGATTATACTGTTGGCGCTCTTGCTTTAGGGAGTCTTGTTTTCTTTCCTGGCTGGCTGAATGCGTTTCTCGTCGTATTTATCAGCGCTTTTGGCCATATCGCGACAAATCATATTGGTTACTGGATTGGCGTGCGTGATGTTAAATGGTGACTTGGGCTAATCTTGTGACGCTTGGCAGGATTTTGTTAATTCCTGTGTTTATCGTGATTCTTTATTTGCCTCTTCGCTACAAGGGGTGGATTGCTGCTGTTGTTTTCTGCGCGATCGCGTCTACAGATGCTGTTGATGGTTGGCTGGCTAGAAAGCATAAGGCAGTGACTAAAGCCGGTGCTGTGCTTGACCCATTGGCTGACAAGTTGCTGGTCGCAGCGGCTCTTATCTTCCTGATAGGCCAGGGTGTTGAGGCGTGGATGGCTTATGTTATTATCGCAAGAGAATTCTTGATTACTGGTTTGCGTATTTTGACTAAAAGAAAAGATGTGGTGCACGCGAGCATGTGGGGTAAGTTGAAGACTTTTTCGCAGATGGTTGGCGTGGTGTCTGTGCTTATCAATTTCAAATACGCGTGGCACTTGATGCTTTTGGCGACCATTCTCACTTTGTGGAGCGGTTTTGATTATTTCTGGAAGGTTAGAAAATCAGTGAAGCTATGACAATGTATGCTACCGCGATGCCAGCGAGTAACAAATATTTCTTGTGATATAGTGTTCCTACCGGTATTAAGAATAAAAATATTGGGACGTCTATGTTTATTGTCTGATTTTTCACGCGCTGCCATATTGCCATTCCAATTACAACTGTTGCAAGCGCGTATTGTAGTATTCTGAAATATTTTTCTCCTTGTTTTAGCTCGTATGGCACTAGTTTTGCTATGATTATTCCTGCGAGTAGTCCCAGGATTGGTGCTATGTGTACTAGTGTCCCCATTCGGAATGCCCCCATTGGACTAGAAGGTCTACGCCGAGCCTGTTGACTTCTAATGGAACGTCGCATGCTCCCCAGCAGCTGCCCAGCCATGTGATGATTTTCGCGTCTGTTCTTTTTTGCAATTCATTGACAATGTCTTTCGCGTACGGTTTCAGCCCGTCCGGTAGTTGGATGCAGACTATTTTGGCTTTTTCTGCCTTGATCTTGGCTTCTACCGCTTCTAATTCCAAATCGTAGTTTTCGAGCATGATTTGGCTTTCTTCGTCGGTGTTTATAAAGATTGCTAGGCAGAAAGTTTTAAAAGGT
>CAYSMN010000108.1:0-672 GCA_964432255.1 uncultured Methanosarcinales archaeon
CCTTGGTGCGGTTGCCTATGCGGGCATGGTGATCGTGCTATTCGGCAAGCAACGGCTTACGGCATTCCTCACCAGTGCGCGGGTGCCCTCAACGTTGGCACCGCCGACGTCCGATGAAAGTGGCTGACGGGCACATTTTGCATTGGTCAAACGGACAATGCCGAGCGCTTTGCGTTCGCAGAGGTTCGTGTATACATTGCTGCAATGCGATATTGAGCAATGGTTGGCATTTCGACATCTCGGACGACCGCAATTCGGACGATTGTGATTGCGCGATGCTTGGCCGTCGTCACGCTTTCGGCCGTGCTGATGCAATGCGGGGACGGCAAACAGGCCGGTCCTCCTCCTCCTCCTCCGGCGACCGTCGCCAAACCCATCCAGCGCGCGATCGTGGACCAGGACGAATACGTCGGTCGTTTTGTCGCAGTCAATTCGGTCGAGATCCGTGCGCGGGTTTCCGGCTATCTGGAGAACGTGCATTTCCGCGACGGGCAGATCGTCAAAGCCGGCGATTTGCTGTTCACCATCGACAAGCGGCCGTTCCAGAATACGCACGATCAGGCGCGCGCGAATCTCTTCGCGCATCGCGCCATCGTGGGTGCGCGCGCGCCGGGCGGGCCCGGCGAAGGTGATCGGAGTGAGGTGGCCGCCCATCGCGAGCGCCCTGAGATG
>CAYSMN010000108.1:682-2064 GCA_964432255.1 uncultured Methanosarcinales archaeon
ACGCACGATCAGGCGCGCGCGAATCTGGAACAGGCCAAGGCCAATCTTGCCTTCACGGAGAGCGATCTCGCGCGCGGCCAGCAATTGGTGCGCGACAAGACCATCACAGAGCAGACCTTCGATCAGCGCGTGCAGGCCAACAAGAGTGCAATGGCCTCGGTTGCCGCCAACGAGGCGCAGGTGCGGCAGGCCGAGCTCGATCTGCAGTTCACCGCGCTGCGCGCGCCGGTGGACGGCCGGATCGGCGACCGCCGGGTCTCGCCGGGCAATCTGGTCACGGGCGGCGCCGCGGGCAATACCACGCTGCTCGCAACCATCGTATCCACCGACCCGATCCGTTTCGAGTTCACCTTCGACGAAGCCTCCTATCTTCGCTATGAGCGCATCTCAGGCACCGGAAAAGACGTCACGGGTCGCGATGGCAGCGTCGTGGTCTCGCTCAAGCTGATCGACGAGCCCGACTTCAAGCACAGCGGCTACATGGACTTTGTCGACAACGTAATCGACCGGTCGTCCGGCACGATCCGCGGCCGCGCGGTGTTCTCGAACCCCGACTCCGTCTTCACCCCCGGCATGTTTGCGCGCGTGCGCGTGCCGGGTTCGCCGACTTATCCCGCGCTGCTTGTCCCCGACACCGTGATCGGAAGCGAGCAGGTGAAAAAATTCGTCATGGTGGTCGGGGCTGAAAACAAGGTCGAGTTGCGATACGTCACGCTCGGTCAAATCGTCGATGGTTTGCGCGTGATCAAAGACGGGCTCAAGCCGGACGATCTAGTGATCGTCAACGGCTTGATGCGCATGCGGCCCCGCATGACGGTCACGCCGGTCGAACAGGGTGCCGCTCCGCCGTCGGCCGAGGGCGCGCCGCCCGGTACACCACCGGCGAAGGCGAACTGAGCGCCTGGAGTCTGCAATGCGGATTTCACATTTTTTCATCGACCGGCCGATTTTCGCGTCCGTGGTCTCGATCGTCTTCGTGATCCTGGGTGGCGTCGCGTTCTCTCGCCTACCGGTCGCGCAATATCCCGAAATTGCGCCGCCGATCATCAACGTGACGGGCCAATATCCGGGTGCGAGCGCCGAGGTGGTCGCCTCGACCGTGACCGCGCCCATCGAGGAGCAGATCAACGGCGTCGAGAACATGCTCTACGTCTACTCGAGCGCCACCGGCGACGGCCGATTTACGATCCAGGTGACTTTCGAAATCGGGACCAATCTCGACATCGCGCAGGTGCAGGTGCAGAACCGCGTGGCAACGGCGCAGCCGAGGCTGCCGACCGACGTGCGAAATATCGGCGTCACTGTCAACAAGAGTTCGCCCGACTTGATGATGGTCGTGCACCTGATCTCGCCCGACAAATCGCGCGAGCAACTCTACATTT
>CAYSMN010000109.1:0-728 GCA_964432255.1 uncultured Methanosarcinales archaeon
AAGGTGCCAGTCGTCGATCCTTGGATGGATTGACGAGAACGTCGGACTGGAGGCTCTCATGCGCTCGTGGGTGAAATGGTCCGGAGGCGCGGCGCTGTCGGTACTGCTCGCGCAGTCCAGCGGCGCGCAGCCGGGGACCGCGCCGGCCGGCGACTGGCCGATGTATCGCCACGACCTGGCCGGCACCGGTCACTCGCCGCTCGTCCAGATCACGACCAGCAACGTCGCCACGCTGATTCAGGCGTGGACGCACAGCCTGCTGAGCGATGCGCCGGCGCCAACAGGGGCGACGGGAAGGGGCGGCGCGGGCGGCGCGGGCGGCGCGAATTCCGAAGCGACGCCCATCGTCATCGACGGCATCATGTATCTTCCCGCCGCCAACCGGGTCATCGCCATGCAGGCGGACACGGGGACAGTACTCTGGCAACACCGAATCACCGGCGCCGCGCCTTCACGGCGCGGCGTCGCGTATGCGCCCGCGGAGTCCGGTCAACCACCACGGATCATCTTCACCGCCGGACGCCGGCTGATCGCGCTGAACGCGAACACCGGCGCGCCACTCGCCGGCTTCGGCACGGACGGCGAAGTTGACATGGTGGTCCCCTACAACTCGGTGCCGCTCGTGTACAAAGACGTGGTCGTCGTCGGCGCCAACACTCCGCCGGGAGCGATCGGAGGCGTCGGCAATCCGCGAGCGTTCGATGCGCGGACGGGCGCCAAAAAGTGGG
>CAYSMN010000109.1:738-2018 GCA_964432255.1 uncultured Methanosarcinales archaeon
CGGTGTCACAGCCCGGCGATGTGGGGCACGACACCTGGGAAGCCGATAGCTGGAAGGGCCGGGTCGGTGTGAACGCCTGGCCGTTCTATTTCACGCTCGACGAGCAGCGTGGCCTCGTGTACGTGCCGCTCGCGTCGCCTGTTCCAGGCGCGTACGGCGGAGATCGCAAAGGCGCCAACCTGTTCGGCAATTCCGTCGTCGCCCTGGACGTCCGCACGGGCAAGTACCGATGGCATTTTCAGACCATCCATCACGACTTGTGGGACGCCGATCCGCCCGCGCCTCCGGGATTGTTCGACGTCGTGCAAAACGGCCGCACGACGCCCGCGCTCGCCGTGACCACCAAGTCGGGCTACATGTACATCCTGAACCGCGAAACCGGCCGGCCGGTTTTCGGCGTCGAGGAGCGCCCGGTCGCCAGGAGCGACGTCCCGGGCGAGCTCGCCTTTCCAACGCAACCGATTCCGGTGAAGCCTCCGCCGCTGGCGCGCGTCGGTTTCAAGCCTGAGGATCTCGCCACCCCGGCGGAGACCACGTCCGAGCACGCGGCCGCGTGCAGGGAGCTCGTCGAGAAAAACGGCGTCTACAATGCCGGGCCCTTCACGCCGTGGGCGTATCGCGCCGAGGGCGCGCCGCCGAAGACGGCTCTGGTGTTTCCCGGCGGACTCGGAGGCGCGAACTGGGGCGGTACGGCGTACGATCCGAAATCCGGATACGTCTTTGTCGTGTCGCAGGACGCCGGCGCGCTGGGATGGATCGAGAACAAGCCGAATGGCGGACCGGTTCCCTTCGACAAGGTCATGCCCGAGCGGACCGGGCCCGGCCGCGGCAACTTCGATGTGCGGATCGGAAACGCCGCCTGGCCTTGCCAGAAACCGCCGTGGGGCCGACTCATCGCGGTCAACGCGTCTACCGGCAACTTCGCATGGCAGGTGCCGCTCGGAATCACCGAGGGCCTTCCCGAAAGCAAGCAGCGCACCGGACGTCTCGCGATGGCCGGCGCGATCGTCACTGCCGGCGGCGTGGTGTTCGTGCCGTCCACCGACGACAACCGTTTCCGTGCGTTCGACGCGGCGAGCGGAAAAGAATTGTGGACGACGACGCTCGAGCGACGGGGGAATGCGGATCCGGCCACGTATCGGGGGAAAAACGGCAAACAGTACGTGGCAATGGTCGCGACCGACACGCTGATCGTGTACACGCTGCCGTAAGGGCCCGTCTTTGACGGGCCCTAACAGCCCGTGGTGAAAGTCTGGCGTCGCACCGAGACGGGCGAGGCG
>CAYSMN010000110.1:0-309 GCA_964432255.1 uncultured Methanosarcinales archaeon
CGGGTCAATGGGAATGCCCCAGGGCAAATTGGTCGGACCGCCAAACAGCTCCTGATTAAAATAATTCCCCCACCGGCCAATCGCCTGGCCCAAGGCAATAGAGACGGCGCAGATATCAGCCCATTGCCAAAATGACTGGCGCTGGCGTTTGGTGTAGAACCAAAGAGTCAGCAGCCCGGCAATAATCGCCCCGTGAATTGCCAAGCCGCCATGCCAGACGGCCGGGATTTCCCACGGGTTAGCCAGGTAAAACGGCAGGTTAAGCAGGACGGCGTAGACGCGCGCGCCGGTCAAGCTGAACAAGATGAG
>CAYSMN010000110.1:319-1366 GCA_964432255.1 uncultured Methanosarcinales archaeon
CAACGCGCTTAGCCAAGACTCGTCCCACTTGCAAACCAGCCAGCATGCCGGTCACCATGGTGATGCCGTACCAGTGGATCATGATGGGGCCAAGTTGGAGGGCAATGGCGGCGGGGTGGAAGGTGTGGAGGAAGGTAAGCATAGCGATATTGTAACACAGAAACGATACCAGGTGTCTTTCTGTCACGACACCTGGTATCGTGGACTAGTAACAATATAACATTTAACAAAAAAAGTCAGCCTGTAGGGCTGATAAGTGAAAACAAATGTACGGGTTATTATTTGACTTCGGCGAATCTTTGCCGAGCCTGACGCTTGGTCGCCGGGGGTTTGGCGGCCCGGCTTTTCCGCCGCGGGACAAGGCGGATCTCGAAATCGTGATGGCGGTCAGCACCGACGTGCTCGTTGAGATGCGCGGCCGCGGAACTGAAGTCACCGAAGCGTTTCCTTCGCTTCCCTTTGCCGTTCTGCCACGACACATCAAGGGGCAGATCAAAGTACTGCTGGAGCCGGCGAACTCCGGTCAGCTTTTCGTCCATCCACGGAGTCGCGTCACGGGCATTTTCCGGGTCATAGTCCATGGCGGAAATAATCGCGCCACCCGGGGTCGTGATGACAAGCAATGAGCTGCGTTTCGTGTCCATCAAAGAACGCTCCTTAACCTGTGCGGAATTAGCAAAACTGTCGTAATGACAGTTGCGGTTAACAGTTTAGCAGGTGATGGTAGATATGTCAATATAGCAAAATAGCAATATAACAAGATAAAATCTCCTTGCTATCTTGCTATGTTGTTATCTTGTTATTTTGTTTTCTTCTTTAAGAATCGCCAGCGTCGTACTCACTACCGTATCAGGATTCAGGGAGATGCTATCAATCCCCTCGCGCACTAAGAACCGGGCGAAATCCGGAAAGTCAGACGGCGCTTGGCCGCAAATGCCAATTTTACGGTGATGCTTGCGCGCCGCTTTGATCACTTGCCTGATGAGCTGTTTAACCGCGTCATTGCGTTCGTTGTAAATGTGGGCGACCAGTTCGGAATCACGGTCA
>CAYSMN010000110.1:1376-1915 GCA_964432255.1 uncultured Methanosarcinales archaeon
AGCCGTCAAAAATCTTGGCAAACTCATCAGCTAAAATTACGTTCGATGGAATTTCGCACATCACATACAGCTCCAGGCCTTTGACTCCCCGCTTGAGTCCATGTTCAGCCAACAGCGCCAGGACTTTTTTGCCTTCCTCTACCGTGCGGCAGAACGGCACCATCACTTTGATGTTACGCAGTCCAAATTGCTCGCGCGCCTTGCGAATCGCCTGACATTCAAGGGCAAACGCCCGGGTGTACTGGGGCGAATAGTAGCGTGATGCCCCGCGCCAGCCCAGCATTGGGTTGGACTCAACTGGCTCAAACTGCGCGCCGCCGAGCAAGTTGGCGTATTCGTTTGATTTAAAGTCAGACAGCCTAATGATCACGTCTTTGGGGTAAAACGCGGCGGCTAGCGACCCGATGCCCTCGGCCAGTTTGTCAACGTAGTAGCGAGATTTATTCGGATAGCCAACCGTGAGTTCGGCGATTTTTCGTTTGGCTTTCTGGTCTTTGAGGCGGCTGAAATGCAAGAGCGCCAGCGGGTGGGCCTTGATG
>CAYSMN010000111.1:0-1895 GCA_964432255.1 uncultured Methanosarcinales archaeon
CTAACCCAGCTCCATTCGTCTTGTGTCAGGGCTATCTTTGGTAGAGCTCTTTCCAGCGCTCCAAGTAGAACATCTTTCGTGCGAGAATTTATCAAACTCTTGAGAATATATGAGTTGTAGATTTGATGAATGACGGAGACGCATGAAGGTATTTTTAGATTTTCATCTTCTAATTGATCGAACAAGGCATTAAGTCCTGCTTCTACTTCTGTTGGTAGTACGGTTGTTTTCCGTTTCATAGGAGGATAGTCTCCTTCGATTTATCTGCCTACTTGCTGAAGAAATCTGATTGCCTTTTGACGAGCAGCTGATATTAACTTTTCAAGGCTCTCTTTGGGGAAATATTGTTCTTCATTGAAAACCTTGGCTCTTCGGATTTTCAACTCTTTTACGATTTCAGGGTCTCTCTCCAAATCGTTGCCTAAAGGAAAAGCGAGCTCAGCTCCAAGAGGCCAAGATGAAATCCTCCTCACATAGTTACTCAAGGGTGCGCCGAAGAATTTATAAACGCCTAGCATTGGATGGACTCCTGATGGAAGTACGATTTTCAAGTAGCCCCGCATTGCTCGATAGAGAGAGTGTGAATATGGATAATCGTCAAAGTTTATTGAGATGTCATCAGCTGTCATCGGCTCGCTATCACTGAAAGGAAAAAAGCCTATTATTCAGGTTAACTGAGATTGCCTTACAATAAATGGCATGACATGGAAACCAGCAAACTTAACACGCGAACAAATGGAAGAACGGCGACTGGCAGGCGGACGCCTGTTGAAGGCAGGCAAATTGTCGCAAGCCGAAATTTCTCGACACTTGGATGTTAGCCGCATGACCGTAAGTGATTGGGCAAAAACCATCGCAGCCACAGGCCTACGCGGTCTCCGCAAGCGAAAAGCCGCAGGCAGTCCATCAAAACTGAGCAAGCCGCAAAAACAAAAACTAAAACGTATCTTGGATCGTGGCGCCTTGGCTTATGGCTTTCCCACAGACCGTTGGACGTTGGAACGTGTGCGCCAGTTGCTCCAACAGGAATTTGAAGTCCCGTATCATCCCAATTACCTCAATCGGCTGTTGCGCCGCTTGGGTTTCAGCCCACAAAAACCTTTGCCACAAGCTGTTGAGCAGGAAACAGAGTTGGTACAGGCGTGGTTGCAACAAGATTGGCTAAGGATAAAAAAAGTCACGGCGACGCGGCGCAGAAATCATCTTTTGGGATGAATTCGGCTTTTCCTTTCAAGAAACACTGGCGACGACTTGGGCTCGCAAAGGAAAACGCCCCCTCTTCCGCCGAGTCACAAAAAAGCGTCGCGCCTTATCAACGGCTGTGGCTCTGACGCTGTCGGGCAAAATCTACAAGCGCCATTTTGAAGGTTCGGTCAAAAGTGAACAGCTGATTGAAACACTTGAGCATGTTCAACGGCAAATTCCAGGCACCCTCATTTTGATTTGGGACCACGCCAGTATTCATCTCAGCCAGCTCACCCAAACCTATCTTCGCGAACATCCTGAAATTCTGATTGAAGAACTACCGGCCTATGCTCCAGAACTTAACCCCGAAGAGTATTGTCATGGCAATGTCAAACAACATCTCAAAAATACTCGCCCTGCCACTACAGAAGAAATTCGCTCCCTATTGGATCGCGGCTTTGCTCGCTTACGCCGTCGCCCTGACTTGCTCCTTAGTTTCTTTCACGCCGCTGGTCTTTCTGTCAGGCAACTTAGGTTAACCTGAATAACGCGTGAGTATCGCTCATTGCGCGTATCACCAATCATCTCCTTCTGCAAATTGTCCCCACATTTCGCGTCGCGCTTCGGCAATGTCTTCCTCAGAAATAGAGACGCCCTTCCATAATCCTTCTAGTGAGTGTTTCGGTTGTTCTGCATCTGTAGGCAATTGT
>CAYSMN010000112.1:0-1890 GCA_964432255.1 uncultured Methanosarcinales archaeon
TGAATTGAAGGGCAGGAAGGAATTGTTTGAACTGCGCGTGCAGACTTTGGAAAAGCAGGAAAAGCAGTTGAAGGAAAAGGCTAAAAAATTGCAGGAAGAAGTCATGGCAAGTGTGAAGGAGTGAGGACATGGACACCATTCAACAAGTGATAGTTGCACTGAAGGAGATTGAACAGGATACCTCAACGCCGAAGAATGTTAAAGTAAAGATTGTGTCAACGTTGAAATTGTTAAATGAGAATTCTGAGACTTCTATTAAGGTGAGCAAGGCTCTTCATGAATTAGAGGATATTGCTCAAGATTCAAACGTTCAGTCGTATACGAGAACTCAAATATTTAATATCGTCAGCTTGCTCGAAGTCGTGTAATTTCTTTTCTTGAAGTGTAAAGGTGGGGCACGCAGTGCTCGTCTTTGTCTCTGACCGTGCTTCTTATAATTCCAACGTGTTCAAGCGTTCCGCTGACTGTTCCAATCTGCACTTTTTTGCCTAGAAATTTCTTCATTTTTCTTCTGATGAATAGGCCTACAACGGCGTTTGGTATGAAGTCTCTGAGTGCGAGCAGGAGTGAGAAGAGTACGACAATAATGCCAATAATGCTGATGATGCCAAGCACAATGTACGTAAGTCCAAACTGCTGCAAAATGACAAGGATGGTTGCAGCATAAATAACATATTCAATGATAACTCCAAGCGCATCGCTTAACGGCTTGAATCCTGCCGCGACAAGTATTCTGTTCAGTTCTGCTTCTGCCAATACTTTTTTGGCTATCTTGCCGGCAAGCTTGGCTATTATGAAGCCGATAAAGAGTGTAAGCATGGCTACTGAGACTTTGGTGAACAGCAAATGCAGTACTTGAATGAATGCCATAATGTGAACGGCTGTGCTGGCGGTTATAAAGTTTTTTATATCACACAGTTGACTTGCGTGTTATGAGCGACTTGCATTCGAAGATTCAGGAGATGGAAGATGCCATGTCCAAGGCGAAGTACAACAAGTCTTCAGAGCATTGGTTTGGCTTGATGAAGTCTCAGATTGCGAAGCTTCGTGAGAAGATTGAGAAGAAGACTGCTGGCAAGGGTGGTGGTGAGGGCTGGTTTGTCAAGAAGACCGGCAACGCGACTGTCATTCTTGTGGGCTTCCCAAGCGTTGGTAAGTCCACTTTGTTGAATGCTTTGTGTGGCACGAAGTCTAAGGTTGCTGCTTATGATTTCACTACTCTTGACTGCATTCCTGGCACTTTAAACTATAACAATGCTAAAATCCAGATTCTTGACGTTCCCGGTATTATTTCTGGTGCTGCGTATGGCAAAGGCCGTGGTAAGGAAGTGCTTGCTATGGCTCGTAACGCTGATTTAGTTCTCTTTGTTATTGACGCTCTTCATCCTGAGCATTTTTCTTCTTTGCGGAAGGAAGTTTATGATGTTGGGATACGAGTTAATCAGAGTAAGCCTGATGTGAAGATTGTGAAAAAAGTCAGGGGCGGCTTGAGCATTAATTCTACTGTTAAATTGAGCAGGGTGAGCGCTGAGACATTGGGCGCTATCCTGCATGAGTTCAAGATGATGAGCGCTGATGTTGTTATCCGCAGCGATATTGACATTGACCAGTTCATCGACGCCATCGAGGGCAATCGGAAGTATGTTCCTGCTATTGTTTGTGTTAACAAGGCAGATTTGATTGATGATAAAACGCGCAAGCAGGTGCACGAATTATTGCCCAATCCTGTTTTCGTTAGCGCCGAAGAGAAAACCGGTATTGATGAGTTGAAGGAGAATATTTTCAATTGTTTGAACTTTGTTCGTGTATTCTTGAAAGAGGTCAACAAGAAGCCGGACTTGGACGAGCCGATGATTCTTACTCGCCCTTGCACAATTAAAGCTGTTTGCG
>CAYSMN010000113.1:0-1876 GCA_964432255.1 uncultured Methanosarcinales archaeon
AAAAACTAGCTGAAATTGACAAAAATTAGGAATTTTTCTCGCGCGTGTTCACGTCGCGCGTAATTGGTTTTTTTCATCACTTATTTTTCTCTATTGTGCAGAAAAAATTTTTTAAAGTTAAAAATAAGTCATAAGTCAAGTCAACAAATACTATAGTGAATTTGACTGACGGACTTATTTTATGCGTAGAAAATACCCTGATAAGTCAAAAGTAAGTCATTCGTAAGGCAAAAATCATGCCTGTAAGTCATGCCTATAATGAATCTTCATCAGTTTCATAATGTCTTTTTAATCTACTGAAATGGCGTGATAATGTACCATCACTTATGTTCAAAAAAATCATGGGCGTGTAGCGTAGCGTGTAATCTCTATATCGCTCAAAAAATTTTTCAGACAACAAAAAACGGACATCCGGACAGGACAGGAATTACTATAGTATTTTTGGTCTGTCCGTCCGATTCTGTGCCTAAAATTTTGTAAAACGGACAAGAAATCGGACAGATTTCGGACAGATATTCGTGCCTAAATCCGATGATGTTTTGTTACTGTCCATTTTCGCTTGGATTTTCTTTTTCTTTGATCCTTCTGTAAAATCTTGATATAGAATCTGTTCTCATGTCACTTATTTGCATGTGCTATCTAATTTCCCCATTTTTTTGCTTTTCAACTAAAATTTGCTGAATCTCTTGCCATGTCATAGGTTTTCGTGATTTTTCGTTTTTTATTTGATCAATTGTTAAAAGTAAGGGTTTTTCATCACTTTTTGATACTTTTTGCATCTCTTGTATCCTTGTTTTAGTTGCTTATTTTTCATTAAATTCTATTGTGATCTGTGTTGGATCCCACCATTTGTTATCAGCTTCCTTATCTGACCTGAAGATCGTGAACTCTGCTCAATTTTGGGGAATCTTCTAGTTTGATCGCAAAAACTCAATATTTTGATAGCTTTCGAGTCATTCATGAAAAGGCTGAATCTCAACAGATTCGAACCTATTTTAAGTCAAATTTTGTTGCTTTTAAGTACATTTTGGACTAGGATTCTTTAGGTCAATTTCGATTGGTATGAAGTGAAAACTATACTAAAATAAGAATGGACAAGACAAGATCGATATGAGTATACTTTAACAAAGGAGCTCTATGATGCCAATAAAAGCGTGTAATTTATGTGGGAATCAAACCATCAGAAGAACTCAAAAAACTCAGATTAGAAATGGTTGAAAGATTGCAAAAATTATAAAACATGAAAATGTGAATTGTGATTAGCTTATCTATTACTTTGGAGAAAAAATAGAATTGACTTCATTACCACTATTGAGTGATAGTTTCAAAATTGAGGGTGGCTGGTGGCTGCCTGGTAATAGTGAGAAATGGTTTCCAGGAACACTAGAATTCACACCAGATACAATAACTCTCAAACTATGGGGTTCGTTTAGGGAATTAACTGATGTAAACACTTCACATGAACCCATAATAATACTAGGAAGATCTCTAGAGGGAGAAGAGATAACACTTTACAAATGCTATGAATCACATTATAGCTTTGGCACTGGAGTCCCTAGAACTAGTTATGAAGTTCTACACATATTTCGTGGACAACACTTTGACACGCCGGATCTCATCAAATTCAAAGATATTTCTATAAGATATTCTAATTTCGATAACTGGATTGGATTATCTGGTTTCAAAGTAGAGCCTCTTCTTGAGGAAAAGGCCATTGAGGTTAAGCACAGTCCACCTGCATCGATAGAAGCTAGAATCGATGAAAATTGTAAAATAATCATGGGTTTCAATGCCACCTATAACATGTCGCATGTAGGACCTAAAGAGGTAAAGCTCACTCAAACAGGAATAATAATCATTGAAAGAACCGAAGAAA
>CAYSMN010000114.1:0-1137 GCA_964432255.1 uncultured Methanosarcinales archaeon
GCGGCAGACAGATCGGTCTGCAAGCCACAGTTGATCTCAGTGGCATGGAAATCTGGTTGAAATAGTCATCGATGTCTTGGACCATTCATACGTGCCGATTTTGCGTATGCGTCCGTAACAACATGCCGCACGGAGCGGGCAAGAAGATACTTGTGGCTGATTTTGATTTACGGCCGTTGAATTAACCGCAGATAAGTGACAAAGGCGCGGGCGTCTTCGCGCGTGAAGCGAAATTCCGGCATGTCAGGGTGGCCGGACATGAGGCCTTGACGCAGGCGTTGCTGGAAGGTGGCGAGATCAATACGCGTATCGAGATGGCGAAATGGCGGCGCGCCGTTCTGCGGACTTGGGCCGAACTTTCCAATGGCGTGGCATTGTGCGCAGAGCCGCAGCGCTAGCATTCTGCCCCGCCGCTCAGCTGCACTAAGGGCCATCGCGTCGCGGGCCGCAATTGTCATCATAGCAAACAACACTAAAACGACGACAAACCCCTTCGATCCGAGAACACTCATCGAGCCTCCTGCATAGTTTTCGAATGACGCGAGCGATTATTCATTGCGCTATCCCGACGCGCGCTTCAATGTTCGAGACGCAGCATGCAAAGTCAATTTTGACGCAGACTTGCTTCGTGGAACCGACACAGCTTGTATGCACATATTTTCTATATGGGAGACTATCTCAGTTACCGCACGATTGTGAGCCGATTATCGACTGACTGAACGCCTGCGACGGACCAAGCGGCATTCTCGACAAGTTCGCGTTCGTCCCAACTATCGACTTTGCCCTCGAGGCATACCTTGTTTCCATCTTTGATGCTGAATCAAATCGCCTGAGCTTCGACATGAGCATGCCTGGCCAGTGCGGCCTCGATTTTCGTCTTGATCTTGGGCGCCAAGACCTCAGGTTTCAACAAGATCCGATTTGTAACGCCGGTCACGCCGGATAGTCTTTGAATGGCGCCCTCGGCGGCCTTTCTCTGATATTCCCATTTCACTTCGCCGGTGAGCGTCACCCGTCCCTTCTGCACGGTCACTTTGACGTCGTCCTGCGGAATCATGGCGTCCCATTTGAGAATGTTAAGCGCGCGTTTTGCGATCTCGTCATCCGGGGCTTGCTGATCGCCGGGGTAGCACACCT
>CAYSMN010000114.1:1147-1872 GCA_964432255.1 uncultured Methanosarcinales archaeon
TCAATCTCCTGCGCGATCGCGCGAACACCCTTGACCCGACGAGCCGCGCGCTCGGCAGCCAATTTCTCTGCGCAACTTGAAACGTAACCCGTCAAAGTCACAACTCCATCATCGGCGCTAACCCCGATGTTTTCGGCGTTGATTCTCGGGTCGAATTCGAGCTCATCCAGAACATTCAGTCGCAATTGTTTACCGTCCACGACGCCCCCTCTTTAGCGATGCAAGAATCCGGTCAATCAGCAAAATCACCTGCACCAAAATCAAAGCTGAACATCGCGAACTACATCACCAACTCTTGCCTGCTATCACGTCCCAATCATCATTTTCTCGATGACCAGATGATCGTTGACGGCGCGAACGCCCGGAATCGATTCCGCCGCAACGCGAAGTGCCTTTCTCTCTGTTTCCGATCGCACTATCCCCCATAAATCGATAACTCCGCCGTTAACGGTGATATTGAGCAGCATGGTGTGCGCCCAGGACTGCTGCTTGAGGTAAGCAAGCAGCTTTTCACGGATGTTGGTATCGGAGATTGGAATATCCAGGCCTTGACGAGCACTGGCTATCGCCTGGATCAGATTGGCCCGGCTGACGATGCCGACCAGTTGCCCATTATTCACGATCGGTACGCGCTTGATTCCTTTGCTTTCAAGCAAAGCAGCGATTTCATGCAGCGGAGTGTCAGGCGACACCGTAATTACATCGCGAGTCATTACATCCGCGAT
>CAYSMN010000115.1:0-1864 GCA_964432255.1 uncultured Methanosarcinales archaeon
GCCGACAGTTGGGTCGCATCGAGCGGACCGGCGGCTTCCGCGGAGATCGCCGCGTCGAGCTCCGCGAGCGTGCGGGCGCCGGTCAACACCGACGCGACGTGCGGCTCGGACAGGCAGAAACGCAGCGCAGCGGCCGGCAGGGGTTCCCAGGCTCCGCCGGCGAGCACGTCGCGCGCGCGCGTCGCGGCGGCCTGCAGAGAGGCGAGCGACGCCGGCAGCCACTGCGCTTTGGGTGTCAACGCGCCCTTGAGCAAGGCCGATCGCACCAGAACACCCACGCCGGCCGCTTCCGCCGCCGGCAGCACGGTCGCCGCCATGCGCTGGTCGATCACGTTGAACGCCACCTGCAGCAGACCGAAGTGCCCCGAGCGGATGGCCGCACGCGCCGCCGCCTCGCCATACACAGACGCGCCGAGCACTCGGATCAGGCCGCGGCGCTGAGCATCGAGCAGCGCGTCGGCGGCCGCGCCTTCCTCGATCAGCGCGCGCGTCGCGTTGTGAATCTGGACGATGTCGAGGACGTCGCGACCGAGCGCGCGCAAGGATGCTTCGATGGATGAGATGCAGGTCCGGCTGAAGCCGGACCCCACAGATGAACCGGACCCCACGGGTGCACTCACCTTCGTCGCGACGATGACGCGGGGGTCAGCGCCGATCGCCTCGCCGACGAGGCGTTCGCTCTCCCCGTACGCCGGCGCCGTATCGATCAGCGTCACGCCGCGCTCGACCGCCGCGCGCAGGCGCGCGATCGCCTCGGCATCATTCGGCCGTCCGAACTCCCCCGGCGCGGCGATGCCGTACTCGACGCCGAGCGAGACGGTGCCGAGGGAGAGGGCGGACACGGTGAGGCCCGTTCGTCCGAGGAGCCTGTGCTTCACCGGGTAGTTGACACAATGGACACGAAGGCAAAACCCCTTGGGCTTGAGCCTCGATCTCGTGAATGCATTCCCTGTGTGTCCTTGGTGTCCTTTGTGTTGAATCGACCTAGGACGTCAGGCGGTAAAACCCGCGCCGCGCGCAGGGGCCTTTCAGGCGCGACGCGTAATCGGCATGGCTGATCGCGTCGGCGATCATCTGGAACGACGCCTCGACGGCGCGCACGTAGGCGTCGACGTGGGACGGCTGGTGCGCGAACGACGGCTTGAACTGGCTGTACGCGAGATACCCGCGCTCGAGCATGTCCTGCGTGAAGAGCGTCGTGAGCGCCGGCTCGTCCGGATGCTCGAACCCGAAATGCGTGAGGCTCGGCAGGCCTTCGGTATGGATCGTCAGGCCCGACTTCCCGGCCGCCTGCTTCCAACCGGCGAACGTCAGGTTCCCGATCTTCTGCAGGTGCGCCGCAACGCGCTCGCGGCGGAACTTCCGGATCGTCGCGAGCGCCGCAACCGTCCCGACGCGCTCGGTCCAGTTGGTGCTGCTGATGAACGTGGACTGCGCCGCTTCCATCACCGGCGGCGTCCCGATGATCGCCGCCATCGGATACCCGTTGGCCATCGACTTCGCGAACACGGCGATGTCGGGCATGACGCCGAGCAGCAGGTGAATGCCGCCGTCCGTCATCCTGAAGCCGGTGGTGACCTCGTCGAAAATCAGGACTGCCCCGATCTCCGTGGCGATGTCGCGGACGGCCTCGAGGAACCCGGGATCGGGCGCTTCGCCGCGCTGCGGTTCCATCACGATAGCGCCGAGATCGCCCCGGTGGGCGTCGACGATCGCTTTCAGCTGATCGAGACGGTTGTAGTGAAACGGCAGCGCGGTGCCCTTCAATCCGCGCGGCACGCCGGCCGGATCGAGGCCGGGCATCAACTGGCCGTCGAGCGCGTCCTGGTCGGCGAGATTCGCGGCGAGATACCAGTCGCACCAG
>CAYSMN010000116.1:0-1861 GCA_964432255.1 uncultured Methanosarcinales archaeon
GCGATGGCTATTTGCTGCAAGCTTCCTGAAAAAGTAATAAGCCAGGCGCTTTGAACGCAGCAGTTCCGCCAAATTAAACCCAACTTGACCGACGCATAGCAGAAGCTCGACATACAGCAACAGCGGAATTCTGAACAACCTGATAACTGACAGGTATTTAACAAATTTCGGATGAGGAAAATAGTGCGCCATAAACGCATTATCACGATTTTTCAGCATTATTGATTTATCCCGGCCCTGGCCAGCGATTGCTTTCAAATACTCGGGAAGTTTTGTGATGCTGAAATGCAAAACCGCTTTGTTAAACCTGAAGATCTTAATCCCCTTTTGATGCAGGCGCGCGCCAAGCTCAAATTCTGCCGTGAAAGGAACATCATCGGATACGCCACCCATCTTCTCAAAGCATTTTCTTGTGATGGCAGTATTGTGAAAATCAAAAAATGCTGTTTCAATACCCAACCTCTCACCCTTCTCCAGAACATAATCGCGCTGGATTTCTATCGTATTACTCACCAATGAATCCGTTTCAACAGGCGTCATCTTACCATAGGCCACCTCTATTTTTTTAGCCCTAAATAAACCAACAAAATCTTTCAACCAATCCTTATACACGAGGCAGTGCGATTCGATAAAAAGAAGCAGCTCGCCTTTGGATTGTCTCACTGCTTCGTTAACCAACCAGCCCCTATTGCCCGGCAGCCTCAAAATTCGGAAATGCGGATACTCTCTTTCATAACTTCCCAAAACAGCTTTTTCTTCTCTTGTAAAATTTCCACAATCTGGAAGAATCACCTCATATTTATCACGCGGATAGTTCTGATTACACAAAGCAGAGATTGTCAACGGCAAAACATCCTGCGACTCTTTGTTAGAAACAATAATGCTCGCTTTCACTTCAAAACCCCCTCATACACTGTAAGCACCTTTTCAGTCATTGATTCAAGCGAGAAAAACTTTGACCTTTTTAATCCTTTTCGCACAAGATTTTTAGAATCACCGATGGCCTTCAAAATACCATCAGCAATAGCATTTGGGCTATGCGGATCAACTAAGACGGCGGCATCCCCAACCACCTCTGGAATAGATGAGATATTGGAAGTAACAACAGGAGTGCCGTAAGCCATAGCCTCAAGAACAGGAAGGCCAAAACCCTCATAAAAAGACGGGTAAACGAATACAGAAGCCTTTCGAAACAACTCATCTTTTTGCTTGTTGCTCACGTAACCAGTAAAAATAACGCTGTCCTGCAGATTTAATTTCTGAACAAGCCTGAAAATATTCTGATACTTCCAGCCTTTGCCCCCAGCAATCACTAATTTATGATTGAAGCCCCTTGATTTCAATATCGAGTAGGCTTTGATAACACCCTCTGCATTCTTTCTAGGCTCCAAAGTGCCCAGGTGCAAGACATACTGCTCTTTCTCAGTTTCAACATACTCAATTGGCGGCAAGGTATCATGTATAACAGAAATCTTTTCTTCAGGAATTTTGTAATATCTTACCAAATCCTGCTTTGTATGGTTGCTTACAGCAATAATAGCATCAACTTTCTTGAAATACCAGGGCAAGAAGCTTCCAAAATAGACATTTCTCTTCCAATTATGATACTTTGGAAAAAGAAAAGGAATAACATCGTGCACTGTTACAACAACAGGAACTTTTGGCTTCTTGAAATAAGGAAACTTCGGATAAGGAATGTGCAAAACATCAACTTTGTTAAAACACAAACTCCTACCCAAAGCGGAAAAAACAGGATAAAAAGGAACAGGCAAAGGAGCACGGAAAAGATGATGATTTACGCCTTTCAAAACAGGATGGCTAGAACTTTTAGAATGAAAACAAGTAATTTCGTTCTTTGTTC
>CAYSMN010000117.1:0-1850 GCA_964432255.1 uncultured Methanosarcinales archaeon
CGGGCATGGAATCCAACCCGGCCTCCATCAAGGCGGTGAGGACCTCCCACACGCTAAGTTTCGGCTTGCTGATCCGCGTGAAATGAATGATCTCGATGGCGGTGAAGGCCTTGATGTGCAGCTTCGGACACGCCGCCCGCAAAGCCCGGCACATTTCGGTGTAATAGACGAAGGGCAGCTTGGGATGGAGGCCCCCGACGATATGCACTTCGGTGGCGCCGGCCTCGTAGGCTTGGCGGGCGCGATCGACCACTTCTTCGACGGATAACTCGTAGGTGTCGTTCGCTCGCTTGCTGTATTGGGCCAGCGGGTCGTGCGGTGCATCGTCGCCCGCACCCCGGATTGAAATCCGGGGCTCGTTGGGAACCCCGATTGAAATCGGGGGCTCGTTTGGATCCCGGAATGAATTCCGGGGCTCGTCTTTTGGATAGGGGCGATAGAAGGAGCAGAACTTGCACCGCAACACGCAGAAGTTGGTGTAGTTGATGTGGCGGTTGACGTTGTAGTACGCGTTCCGGCCGTGCAGCCGCTGGCGGAGGCCGTTGGCTAATTCGCCCAGGGTATGAAGGTCGGCCCGTTCGTAGAGCAGAATGCCTTCGGCCAGGGAAAGCCGCTGACCGTCCTTCGCGGCGGCGACGGCCTCCGCAAGGGTGCGCGTCTCAGGGGTAGGGCGGGCCCTGCCCGCCGCTCCTTCGGCGGCGACGGCCTCCGAAAGAGTGCGCGTCTCAGGAGGATCAGATTGGAAGAGAGTCGTCATTCCAGTAGGGATGGGGCTCAGGTTCATGAGTAGGATGCGTCGTTTTCCTCGTCCTCCGGGACCGGGCGGGCGGGGTCGCTAAAGGCGGTGCGAAAATCATAGATGTCCCGGAAATCCTCCAGGCAATCGTGGGGCTCCTTTCGCATGAAATCGTGCTCGATCAAGGTAAAGACCATTCGGCCGAAATCCATGGTTTCCCGCAGGTTCCAACGCTCCAGGACCAGCCTGGCCAACTTTCCCCAGCGTTGAATGGCGAAGTCGCGCAAGGACCAACACAGGTCTTGCCCGCTGACGTGCCGGTTCAGCTTGTCCGGGCCTCCCACATTCACAATCGTCTCCGTCAGGGATTCGGGCAGCTCGCCTCGCTCGTAGCGTTCCACGATCTCGGCGGCGTCCAGGCCGGTCTCCGCCATGTACTTCTGCAGGGCCTGCAACACCGGCGTGAGGGGGCCGTGGATGCGCTCCATCGAATAGCTCAGCCCCTCTTGAAGGAAGGCGTAGGCCTCTTCGGGATAGGGGCCGAGCTTGCCCGTCAGATCGGTAACAACCTTTTCCGGTTTCGTGCCCATCGTGATATTACTCGGAACAATTATTACTTGTCACCCTGAAGCGGAGCGAAGGGTCTGGGTCAAAGGGCGGAGAGTCTTCGTTTTCCGGCAAGATTCTTCGCTTCGCTCAGAATGACACCACAAGCCGGGAGCGGATTAACGGCCCGGATTCATGCCACCCGGATCATCGCCCGGCTCCCGCCTACGCCATCGACGCCCGCGGGTGCGGGACTTTGGATCACTCGGGGCGCCGGGATCGTCCTCTACCGTCTCCTTGATGTCTTCCGGCCCGGCGTCGCTTGAAGACTCGGCCCGCGGTTGCAAGCCCGGATGATCTACTACGGCATCCGCTCGCCCCGGCGGGGCCGCTTCATTCGCGCCCAAAACGTCCTCCACGGTTACGGTAATGCGCTTCTGGTCCTCCATCTCGATCTCGACGAGTTGGGTGAGGATTTGACGGTTGACCACCACGCCGTTGCCGTGCGCCGTGCGAATACGCTCGCCCATCTTGGGCAGCGTGCGATCCAACTCCTCGTCGACGACGA
>CAYSMN010000118.1:0-1818 GCA_964432255.1 uncultured Methanosarcinales archaeon
CCGATTGATTTCTTGGAACTGGAATTGCTCAAGCTCGAAAAAATGGGTTGGCGCTACGCCATCACGCGCCGGTACAAGGCCCACAATGGGCGGGCGAACTTGGCTGACATCAAGACCGCGTCCTCAACCTTAAAAGCGTTGGACGAAAAAATTTACGGCCGGCCGTTTCCCGGCCTGAACCTGGACAACCTGCCGTTCTTTGTCCCGATTGCGACGCAAGCCAAGGGCACGACACTAATCCACGACTGGGCGTATGAGAACCGGGCGATCTACTACACCGAGCTCAACCGTTTGGGGGCCAATGTAGTTTTGGCTGATCCCCACCGCGTCTACATTACCGGTCCAACCAGGCTGCGGGGTGATGAACTGATTTGCCCGCCAGCCCTGCGCCCGTCCGTCATTATTGTCGTGGCCATGCTCGCGGCAGAAGGGGAGTCGGTGCTCCGCAATGTCTACTCCATTGAACGCGGGTATGAAGATGTCTGCGGCCGGTTAAGTAAACTTGGTGCGTCAATTCGGAGAGTAGACGAGTAAATCATGATAACAAGATAACAAAATAACAAGATAACAAAGAACTCATGCAGAGTATGAAAGAAAATCAAACTGACAAGGCAGTCCAGCAGAAAAAATTAAGCTTGCGCTTGCTCGCCCGGTTGCCGCGTTTCTACGCCATCACCACTGCGCTGGTGGTTATTTTCATCGCCGGATTTTTATTCGGCCGCGGGGTGGCGCTGAATCCGGGTCAGGCGGCAAACCTAAAGGGCGGCACAGTCACCCACACTCAGGATGAAATTCCTTCGCACCTGCTCAAGGACACGGACTTCCGCCAGTTTTGGCAGGTGTGGGATTATGTTAAAAATAATTACGTGAAGTCCGAAATTCCCGAAACCCAGCTATTCTACGGCGCGGTTGAGGGCATTGTCGGTTCGCTCAAAGATCCTTACTCGGTGTTTTTGCCGCCGGTAGATTCCCAGAAATTTGAAGAAGAGCTGTCCGGCAGTTTTGAAGGCATTGGCGCGGAAATCGGTTTTGAAGACAGCCAGCTGATTATCGTGGCGCCTTTGCCGGGCAATCCCGCCGAAAAGGCCGGACTCCACGCCGGCGACTACATCCTGGAAATCAATGGCGAAAATACCGCCGGCCTAAGGGCACCACAGTGACGCTCAATATTTTCACCAAGGGTGACGATGAGCCGCGTGACGTCAAAATTGTGCGCAATACCATTGAGATAGACAGCGTGGTCTATGAAAAGAAAGACAACGGCATTGCCTACATCGGACTGCGTTATTTCAATGAAAACACTTTGGGAGACTGGAATAAGACAGTTCAGGAAGTCCTCAAAGATAATCCGAAAGGAATCATTTTGGATCTGCGCAACAACCCGGGCGGATTTTTGAACACGGCCATTGAAATTGCCGGCGAGTGGGTGGACGGCAAAGTCGTGGTCAAAGAACGCTTCCGTGACGGCAGTAAGGCCGAGCACACCGCTGACCGCCAGCCGAGTTTCGTGGGCATCCCCACGGTCGTGCTCATCAACAAGGGGAGTGCGTCGGGTTCAGAAATTGTGGCCGGCGCATTGCAGGACTACAAAGCGGCAACACTGGTGGGGACAACATCATTTGGCAAAGGCTCGGTTCAAGACTTGCATGAATTTGATGACGGCTCGTCGGTCAAGCTAACGATTGCCGAATGGTTGACACCGCTTGAACGCAACATCAACCACGAAGGCATCAACGCCGAAGTCGCCAAAGGCCAGTGGGAATTCCAGATCTTCGGCAAAGGCTCCAAGCGCGCCGCCGACCAGATGTGGATGGCCCG
>CAYSMN010000119.1:0-1806 GCA_964432255.1 uncultured Methanosarcinales archaeon
ATCATAGGTTCTTCTTGAAGAAGTCTTTTACTCGTGCTTTATATTCTTTAGGATTTACAGCGTAACTTTGTCCATGGTCTGCGCCTTCAATTATCCATAATTCTGCGAGGTCTTTATCCGCTCTGTCATAAATCTTCTGTGAATTACTAGCAGGTATTTGTGAGTCAGCACTGCCGTGTATGAGCAATGTTGGCACAGTGACGCGCGCCTGATATTTCCCTGAATCAATTCCATAGAATATCTTTCCATACAATTCAGTCATCCAGACAAACGGAAACTTTAGCGGTCCAAAATACCAGTAAAGTGCGTTAATTATGTCGTGTATGCTTGCGTATGAGCTGTCCGCAACAACTGCATTGACATCTGGATGTTCTGCCATTAGGAACGTTGCTGCGCTTAATGAAAAGCCGTATGCACCAAATGTATGATTGATATCTTTTCTTGTCTTGAGATATTTGATTGCTGCTTTGTAATCCTCTATTTCCTTAACTCCTGCTGTAGTCACAGTTCCATCGCTCTGTCCAAAGCTTCTGAAGTCAAATAAGAAAATAGTGTAATCAGGGTGTAAAAAAGTCACAACGTGCAAAATGTTGCCTTTGTCAAACGGGTATCCGTGTCCAACAATTACGGTCGGTGCTCCCTTCTTCCCTTTTATCAGCCAGCCGGCTAAATTTAATCCGTCTTTTGTTTTGAATCGCACGTTTTCGTAATCGAGTCCGTAATTTTCAGGAGTCTCTCTGCTCTTGAATTTCGGCGGGTGCGTGTTCAGCCAGAAGTTGAGCAGTGAGAAGAGTATGACGAATGCGATTATGTAGCCAATGTACTTAATCCATGGCATGGTCATAGGATTTTGAATATTTCAATGGCTAAAAACAGTGCATAGCAGCTCATGAAGAACAGTCCGTGTTTCCACGTGAGTTCTTTGCGGTTCATAAGGAACATTATGATGGTGATGAGCGCGACTAAAAATATGAGCGCGTTTAATACTTGCATGACGTTTACGGTGATTGGTTTGAAGAGTGCGACTATTCCGAAAAACAACAGAAGTTCAATCATTAGTGAGCCCAGCAA
Source organism: uncultured Methanosarcinales archaeon (assembly GCA_964432255.1). GTDB lineage: Archaea > Nanobdellota > Nanobdellia > Woesearchaeales > ARS49 > CABMGU01. The sequence goes on from CAYSMN010000119.1 coordinate 1,072, forward strand.
ATCTCCAAGTCCAATTCCTGGGTGCGCCTTAAACAGTGATTTAATTTCAACTGCAAAGTCTGGAATTGTTGTTCCAATTCCGATTACCGTCAGCGCGATGAAGTACGCTGGTATATTGTAGTATGCGGCTATTTGGATTGAGCTGAACACGAGCCATCTGCCTGCTAAAAGTAGTGCGGCGAGTGCGAGAAGAAAGATTAGCGCGTCTCGCCAAATATTCTTCAGCTGGACGTTCTTTTTGAGTTTTCCCATGGTTCCTTCTATTTTCCAGAGCATTCCGATGTAGAAGCAGAAGCCAATCAACAGTAGTGCGCCGTCTGACCGGCTGAGCATGCCATCAAGTGCGAGTAGGAAGGGGAGCATGAGTAATACCCACATGAGGAGTCTTTTTTTGGTGAATATGTTTGGCTCGAGCTTTATTTTTCTGCCTAAAAGGCAGAGCAAGCCCAGCGCAAAGCCGACGTGGACCATGTTGCTTCCCAATATTGCTCCGAATCCAACGCTTGCCTGGCCTGTTAGGAAACCAGTAACCGAGCTGATTATTTCTGGCGCGCTTGCTGCCATGGCTACAACAACGAGTCCAATAATAGCGTCGCTTAATCCCAGTTTTTTGGCGTAATCAGAAATGCCGAAGACTATCAAGTCTGCGCTTTTGAATAGTATGTAGAAGCTTGCGGCGATGACGATGCCGTTGAACAGTACCGGGTGTGCCAGCTCTGCAGGTATGAATGCCAT
>CAYSMN010000120.1:0-1795 GCA_964432255.1 uncultured Methanosarcinales archaeon
ATGAGCGATTCCATAAAATATGAAAACATCATAAAGCTTGACTCTGTTCCTGTACAATGGATTCCTAGCTTTGAACTCTTTCTGCATGACTTGCCAAACTTCCCACTTGTTTATGTGCATGTTCACAAGAATGGCAACAGAGTATTTGGATTTCCTGTAGCAGTAAATTTCACAGACTTCACGGAAGGCACCTGCAAACCTGAAGTGAGATTTCTGTCAAACAAGGATCTTGATCAAAAAGAGTGACAAAGAACGACATCATTCAAGGATGCAGGGGCGATACTGAGTATGAGGAATTTTTTTCAAAAATATGGGACGACGTGATCAAAGTTCATCACGGAGATTCGATTCCATATGGAAGGTATTATGAAGAATTTTACTCCATTGTAAGATTTGTCGCTGCGTGGAATACTGCGGGAAGGGGAGGAAGACAGCAGGAATTGCGTCAGCTGTACTGGTTCCTCCGTGAATATGGAAATAAAATCAAGGTTGAAATCGAAGATTATGAGTTTTATCTGTTTTTTCTGCTTCCCACTTACAATGATGTGAAAGCAAAAAACACTTCTGACTTCCCTAGGTTTGATAATTTGCTGCATGCAATTGAAAAAATCTGGGAACTAGAGTTTACAAACAGGGACCAAATTCAGGGAAAGGAAGTCAGATCGATGAATCGTGGTAGGAGCTGGCCAGATACTAGGGATGAATTTGTACGGTACATAGAAGAAGAACATGTGAGAAACAATACTCTTACTCCGGATGAATCTCATGAGCTTGGATTACTTGTAGATATGTTTGACAGGTTTCCGAAAAGAGCTGCCGGTTTCATATGGTGTGTAATGAGTATCAATTCTTTAGAATATGAAAAATGGGATAAGCGCCTTGTAGACGAGTTTTATCTGAGGTATTTTAACAGCGATACAACTGTTGGAATTTATCCCAAGGTGGTTTCTTGCTTTTTACAACAAGGTTTTGCAAACGAGGAGGCAATTCCTATGGACAGCTGGATTCTTGCCTTTGTGAACTATCCGTTAGGAATTTTCGGGCCACAATTAAGACCGAATGATACACTGAAGACACAAAAAAGATTTGAGCATGAAGAGTTTTTCAAAAAGTTCAAAAATAGATCCAAACTTGAAAGACTGATCTGGCTCATATCTCAGTCCAAAAAAGTGAACATGGATCCTGTCTTTGACATGATCTGGTGCATCAGATATGGAACCACTGGAGACAGTGGCGAACTCAGGGGCCAGAATCCAATCAGCTGCTACCAATGTGTTCTTAGAAAGAATTGCAAGGGTTATGCCACAATCAAGAATACTTATGTCTGGATACACGAAGGTGACATAAACCAGACGATAAGAGACAAGGCATCAAACAATAATTGTGATTTTATCTGCATAACCAAAAATAGTGTCCCCAAGAAAATTGAAAGGTTCAAGAAATCTAAGTCCTCCAAGAAATGGTTGTTTGTTGATGAATTTTCTGGTCTTCGTATGAAACCTTCTTACACTACTGTTTTGACTGGTAAACAAACTGTCGAAGTACTTATGAATGATCTGGAACAACGTCCGTTCTCAAGCAATCCATAAAAAATGAATATGTGTGGTTGATAGCCTACAACATTGACAGACGTTTTTACTCCTGAAAAAAGATCTTGGGTGATGTCTAGAATCAGGAGTACTAATACAAAGATTGATCTTAGAATGAAGGATTTGCTTTCCTCCATGGGATATGAATTTGAAATGTATCCAAAAATGTTTGGAAATCCAGATTTTATAATGCAGAAACAGAAGAT
>CAYSMN010000121.1:0-251 GCA_964432255.1 uncultured Methanosarcinales archaeon
CAATGCGGCCCGTAAGCAATGTCCGCCCGCCCGTCATGATTGAAATCACCGAAGCACGCTCCTTCCGCCCAGAATTCTTTGGTCAAATGCTTTTTATCAAATTTGTGCAAGGTCAGCTTTGCCGCATGAGTAACGGTTGTGTTGAACACCAATACCAGAACCACAATAGACGCAATGTGCATGAAGGTATGCTTGTGGTTTCAGCATAACGAGGTCAAGCCTAGAGGAATTCGTGTCGGCGGGAGTTCAAA
>CAYSMN010000121.1:277-1783 GCA_964432255.1 uncultured Methanosarcinales archaeon
GCACTGGGTTACCAAGAAGCACTGCGAGGAAATACTTGAGCAATGTCGGCGGGAGTTCAAAAGGGGATTTCTGCGCGAGTTCAAAAGGGGACAGATTTAGAGTGAGTATTTTCCGAGGATTTCGGGCCAGTTGTTGAGGGGCGGGCTTGGGGGTTGAGTGACCGCCCAGAACTGTCTGAGCGGGTGATGGATTAGGGTGATTGCGGATCGTTTGGTGGGAGCGATGTGCCAGCTCCGCCCAAGAAAGTCGATCTGGCTGTCGGAGTTGACCCGTCGTTTCAGGTGGAGAGCCAGATGGAGGTCCAGAAGAGTTGCCGGCGGACAGGGACGCGTGAGGGCGCGCTTTTCCGTCAAGGCTTTCTCCCAGGCCGCATTGGGGCTGAGGCCGGTGGTGCGGCAGAGGGTGGTATTTTGGCGTTGAATCTCTCGGTCGAGCACGATCTGCGCGGCGGCATGGCTGCTGACTTTTTCATAGGCCAGGATTGCCACCAGGCGCTTTTGCAGGGTTCCAAAGCGCCGTTCGATCTTGCCTTTGGCCTGCGGGCTGGGCGCGACCAGATGGGTGACCCCCAGAGCCGAGAAGGCGCGTTGGAACTCGGAACAGGGATCACGGTCATCGGCCATGGAATCATGGCCAAAGAGGCTAAGACCGTCGGTGTACACGACCATCGGCAGGTGGTGCCGGAGAAAGAGGCGGCGAAAATGCTCGAAATGATTCCAAGTGGTGTCGGCGGGGACAAAGACCGCGCCCAGGAGTTTGCGGGAATGATCATCGACGGTCAGCAGCAGGGTTTGCTTTTCATGGGCGGGCCACCACTGGTGGATGGAGGAGTCGTGCTGCCACAGTTCATCAATGCGTGAGCGTTCCCATCGGCGCCGGGCTTTGGGACGAGGTTCAGGCTGGCAGATGAGGTCTGGAAAATGGGTTCTGGCATAAGCGGCCACGGACTCTCGATGGCGTTTGAAACCGAGGCGGATTTCCAGTTCGTCGGCCACTAGTTGGAAGTTGGGAGGCTTTTGGAGCGGAAGGAACTCCTTGAGGAAGGCGATGGCTTCCGGAGACCAGTCCGGCCAATGGTCGCCGCCTGAGAGCTTGGCGGCGAAGTGGGAGCGCTCTTTGAGGAAGCGGGCGCGCAGCCGGTAAAGGTGGGTGCGGCCGATCTGGAGTTGGAAGGAGGCCTCAGTGATGTCGATCAGCCCCGCATTGAACTGCTGGAGGATTTGCTGGAGAAACAGGTTGGTGAGACGTTTTGCGATTTGCTTTTTTAATAGCCCCAAGTCAAACCAACCGCTGTCCCTTGGTCGAGGGCTTTCGTCGGCCTTCGCTACGCTCAGGCCTCCTCAACCCCTCGACCAAGGGACAGTTCCACCCCCACATCACCTGTCCCCTTTTGAACTCGCAGCCGTCCCCTTTTGTTCCCGCCCCGACACGCCGACCAGCGAAAACGTTGCGTGTTTGTAACGCTGGTGCCAGTTAGTGGCATAGAGGCGGCTCCGCCTTTGGCC
>CAYSMN010000122.1:0-1766 GCA_964432255.1 uncultured Methanosarcinales archaeon
CCGGGCTGGCGCGACTCGTATTTCGGCATAATTTTTGTTTCCAATATTTCATTCAAATGCACAAGCATTTCCTTAATAGAGACTTGGACGCCTGTTGCAATGTTGAAGACTTTTCCTGCAGCATGCGCAGTCATGGCTTTCATGTTTGCCTGCACCACATCAGAAACATAGACAAAATCACGCGTCTGCATGCCGTCACCGAAGATTATGGGCTGCTTGCCACTTTTCAGCGCGCTGACAAATTTTGTAATAACACCAGAATAGGGCGAAGAAGGATCTTGTCTTGGACCAAATACATTGAAATAACGCAATGCAACGGTTTCCATGCCGTATAGTTTGTGGAACATCAGCGTGTATTGTTCTGCTGCAAGTTTTGTCAAGGCATAAGGAGTTTGAGGCCTTAACTGGCTCCTCTCAGTCTTTGGGAGAGTGGGCTCGTCACCATATACCGCAGCACTACTTGAGTAGATGAAGCGTTTCACTTTTGCGTCTCTCGCTGCCAGCAAGACTTTCAGCGTGCCAGTCGTGTTAACCTCGTGCGTTTCCAATGGATGCTGAATAGAATAAGGTACACTTGCAATAGCTGCAAGATGAAAAACGACATCCTGCTTTTCACACGCTTTTTTTACAGCAGCAACATCGCAAACATCACCCTTGATGAAAGTGATTTTGCTTTTAACACTGGCAAGATTCGCTTCTTTGCCAGAAGAAAGATTATCAAGAACAGTCACGTCATGCTTTTTCGCAACAAGCGCCTCAACCAAATGGCTTCCAATAAAGCCCGCGCCTCCCGTAACGAGTACTTTTGCCATGCACGATGGAAAATAAGAAAGGTTTATAAATACCTGCCTTTGTCGTCAATACTGGACGGCCAGAGGGGTCGGGTTCCACCCGGTCTCATTCGAACCCGGAAGTTAAACCGGCCTCCGTAACTGTGTGTACTTCGTTTCGAGGGAAAACAGTTAAGCTGTCCACCTTATTTTCTTCATTAAGACCATACAAGAAGGTAGAGGTTCTGCACGATTCAGAAATCAATCACTTGATACGTGCTGGTCCAGGATGTTTATCAAAAAAGATCAATTGGTATAATCCTGCTTCTTTATTTCGATTCTCTACAAGTGCGGCTCTGGCGCTTTCCAATGTGTCAAACCCATAATATTTTAATTCGGGCAAACCAATGTCCTTTCCAATTTCAAAAGGCCCTGCATCACCAATTGTGACCGTCGTTCCTAAGAGACTTTTGTCATCGCAACGAGTTATAACTGCAAATGGTTTCATTCTTTCTTCGGACCGTTGATCAAATTCCGTTTGGTTAGGAAGTTTGACTTGGGTATCGCCATTTTCATCAATTTTCTTGTAAATGCCACCTTCAAAGTCATAGTTACGATATCCGCCTTGATGATAATGTAACCGGACTTCGACAAGTTCATTAAGAGCTCCTTCCAAAGAATCACTCTCAAAAGCATCGCCTTGATGCATAACCGCAAAAGGTTTTCTTTCTGACATGGCTCATAGGTACGAACGGCATTATATAAATCTTTGTTTTTTAGCTCCTAAACAGTGACAACATTAACAAGTGCTTCACCTTTTCTATTGATTTTAATAAATAGTCAGATAAAGTTTGATTCAATCATTAACTTCCAGAACCACGTCATTTGTCTTGGGATTCAAGTCCTTAATCTTTGGATGGCCTTTCAGCTTAGCCTTGATTTCCTGCAAAGAGAATTTAGCCTTGGCTTTGTTGAGCTCTTCAAGGATGTCTTTCA
>CAYSMN010000123.1:0-1735 GCA_964432255.1 uncultured Methanosarcinales archaeon
CAAACTCGTTCTTCTCCATAACCTCAATATGCGGCTTCATGCCTTCTTTGGTCATCTGCGCTCGTAATTCTTCTTCTGTTGGCGGTCTTGTTTTGTTCCAGGTTAGTACGCGGACGTTCATATGTTTACAACTGGTACTTCTGCGGCTTGCTCTTTTGCTTCAAAGAGTGTTTTCTTCTCAAAGCCGAACATGCTTGCTATGATGTTTGTTGGCACTTTTCTTGTTGCGTAGTTGTAGTCTGCTGCTGCTTCGTTATAGCGAGTTCTGGCAACTGCTACTCTGTTTTCTGTTCCTGCCAGTTCGTCCATTAGAGAAAGGTATGTTTGTGATGCTTTTAGGTCTGGATAGTTTTCCGCGACTGCTATCAATCGTGATAGTGCTCCTTCAAATTGTCCGGTTGCAGCAACTGCTGCGTTTGTGTCACGTGCTGCTACTGCGCCTTGCCATCTGCTTCTTGCTTCTGTTACTTCAGTGATGACTCTCTCCTCAAACCCCGCATAGCCTTTTACAGTGTTTACTAAGTTTGGAATTAAATCGAATCTTCGTTGGTATTGTACTTCTATGTCTGACCATGCTTTGTCTACTGTGATTTCTCTTTTGACTAGTCCGTTGTAGCTTGCGAAGAACCAGATTCCTAAGATAACAACAACTGTTATTACCCACATCCATGGTTTCATTTTGAATGCCATATTCTTACTCCAGGGCGTGTTCGCTTAAAAAGTTTACCATCTGCCTCCTGCTCCTCCGCCTCCGCCCATGCCTCCGCCAAAGCCTCCAAAGCCGCCGCTGCCCTTGCCTATGCCTCCAAAGCCTCCCCGTCCTCCCCACCAGAATGCTCCGTGGAAGCTTTTCGGGTGCGGTTTTGCATTGATTAGTGTAAAGATTACTAAGCCTGCAATGAAGAAAAATATTGATGCGGCGATTAATGCAAAGAATGGCGCCCAGAAGCCGAGCCAGGCAAGTGCTCCGTTGACTAATGTGTTGCCGGCGATGAATGTTGTCCATTGTTGCTTTTTTGTTGCCCGTGCTTCTGCCATTCCGCATATGAAAAAGACAAGAATGAATGTGATGAAGAGAATTTGGTTTGCGAATGGCGTGATGAGTTCTCGTCTTGGGCTGTATTTCGCCATAATGGTTGGGTCTTGTGCTAAAAGGCCTTCTATTTCTTGAACTGCAGCGTAAATGCCTTCTCCGTAAAGCTGCTGTCTGAAATATAATTGCAGGATTTCTCTTCCTATGCGCCCTGCGCGAGCATCTGGAAGTATTCCCTCAACGCCGTATCCTGTCTCAATTCTGTATTCGCGCTCTTGCAAAGCAACCAGGACAACTATGCCGTTGTCTGTTTCTTTTTTCCCCACGCCCCACTCTTCCAGGTATTTTAGCGCGAGTTCTTCTATTGGCTGTTCTTCAAGGCTTTGGACAGTTATAACGGTGATTTCTGATGTCGTGTTTTCTTCTATTTGGTCAATTAACCCTGTGATTTTTGCTTCCCATTCAGGCGTGATGATGTCAGCAAAATCATTCACCCTGCCTTGTGGTTGTTGTAGTGCAAATACGCTGGTTGCGAGAAGTAGGAGCAGTAGTAATTTTTTCATGTGAGTGAACTATGTTGTTTGGCTTATAAATTTTAGGATTATGCTTTGTAAACGTTTACGCCGTCTGATAATCCTGCGCCGAAACCCATAATGCCGACAATGTCGCCTGGGCGTATTCGTTCTGTGGTGAGGGCAACAT
>CAYSMN010000124.1:0-1734 GCA_964432255.1 uncultured Methanosarcinales archaeon
GTCCGTACGAAGAACCCTTATCTATTCCCCAAGAGGTTTCCTGAAAATGCACTAGTGGCTCAATCTTTCATGAGAAGGAGCTTTTAAGCTATGACCGAGACAGCAGAAAAACTCAAGTTCGAACTCTCTCACCTCTCGCTACGAGAGCGAGCCGAGCTTGCCTCTTTCTTGATCCTTTCCTTGGATGAAGAAGTAGATGTGGATGCAGAGGCCGCCTGGGATGCGGAGCTGACCCAGAGAATGGAAGAGATTAAGAGTGGCGAAGCGGTGGGTGAACCGGCGGACAAAGTGTTTACGGAACTGCGAGCGAAGTATTCGTGAAACCGATCATCTTTCACCGCAGCGCCAGAACAGAGCTGGACGAAGCCATCGCGTATTACGAACAGCAGCAGGCAGGATTGGGCTTGGCTTTGCAGACTGCTGTCGAGCGCGCCGTTCGGAGAATTCAACAGAACCCACAACTCGGAGCGCCCTACAAGACAACCGAGCTACGTCACTTCATCCTCCAACGTTTTCCTTACGGCCTCTTCTACGCGGAGACAAAAGACGCGGTCTGGATCGTGGCCGTAGCACACGGACGCCGCCGACCAGATTACTGGAGACGCCGTAAAGTTGGATAAAGCGAACCGGGAAGAGCGGCCTAACCACCTATCAGGGCTCCGGTGTCAAGAGGGCAGACGGATGCATCGCACGGAGGCGGGGTGGCCGTCCGTGAAACAAAGGGTGAGTCGTCGTAACCAGGCACGTGCGGCTGACTTGATTTCGGTTGCTGGTCACAGCCTATGACTGCACCAAACACCTATAGAGGGTCGATGTTTCCGCGGAGCAGGTTCCACGTGAAACAGTGGCACCCGCAAGCGCCACGCCCTAGAAACTCTTCTGTGCCCTCGTTCCGGTCTTCTCAATGTAGCGGGTTGTGTCCGAAGACACTCCTAGTTAGTGTCAGACTCGGGGGAGGGGCAGCCACCGGGCACTTGGTGACGGATCACCAAGAAGGTGAGCGGGAGGGACGGTCCAATCAACGCCAAGGGCTCCGGGCCTTGGGTCCACATGCTCCCTCACACAGTCCGGGCTGTATATATAAGGAAGGAACATCGAATAGGCTCTGCCCGTTGTCGGCCAGTTAGACGGCAGGCTCCGTCTCTCCCCTCAGCGGTTACGCGGTGACAAAGCGATTGAGGTCAAAGGCTTGTTTCCGCGTGAGCATGTAGTACACGGCCCGCGCGAGCTTGTGCGCGAGTACCGTCAGCGCTTTGGCTTTGCCGTGTTTGTGCTCCAATTTCGCAAAATATTCCTTGCCGAGTTGGTTCTGCCGTAAGAAAAGGACGGCGGCTTCGGCAAACGCCCAGCGCAGATGCACGTTGCCAATCTTCTTGCCCGAGGTCCCGAGTCGTTTGCCTCCCGACTCTTTGGCGCACTTCACCAAGCGGCAATACGAGACGAAGTCCTGCACGCGGGGAAAACGGGCGATGTCCTGGATCTCGTAGAGGAGGACGAGTGCCAGAATCTTGCCAATACCGGGGACCGATTGTAAGCGTGAGAAGGTTTGGCCATCGTGGGCCTTAGCCGTACGAGTGATATAGAGTTCGACCTCGCCGAGCAGCTTGTCATAGTGATCGATGAGAGAGACATCCACTTCAATAGTCTTCCGGACACTCGGATCGGGGAAATGATCTTCGACGCCCTCGCGATTCGCCTTGTACGCCAGCTTTTTCCCAATCTCGGGCAGATTGT
>CAYSMN010000125.1:0-1729 GCA_964432255.1 uncultured Methanosarcinales archaeon
CTATCTTCAAAAAGGCAGAGACGAATTAGGAAAATTGGCGTAATTGTTTTTAAGCCACACATTCAGAATTGTTTACTGTGGATTAGGCTTCTGCGGCAATTCTTTGTCGTATGTTTTCAGAACTTCATTGATGTCTCTTCTATAGCACTGCTTTCTTTCTCGTTCAATAACTCTGAAACCGGCATCCTTGGCGTATTTCACATAGTATGACAAATCCTGAGAAGATGTAAGACTGAAATGTGAAGCAATTGATTCGGGAGAAACATTGCAATTATACAAAAACGCCATCAGGCGCAACTCATCACGGCTGAAGCGCCCCCGGACTTCCGGCGGAAATTCAACAATGTATTTTCTCAGCGGTGCAGCTATACGTTGATGGTGCGGATTCACAAAAATCCCCATACTCAGCATATCAACCATTTCAGACTTGGAAAAATCCAAAACATACTGGCCAGTTTCCTGCTTATGCATTTGAGGCGAAAACCCGAGCTGTTCTGCCAGCGTTTTAACCGAGATAATGTACTTTTCATCATCACGCGAAATGCGCATACGAGAGCGATCCTCATATACGAACAGACGCGCATCGCTTGCCATGATACCTTTGAACAAACCCAGGCGCTGCCCTTCTCCCGGCAACGTTGTTGGAACTTCAACATTCTCCCGGGGTGAAGGCAATCCCCAATGTCCATTCAGCCATGTCGCTATTGCTTGTGAAGAAAATATAATCGCGGGCACGTTGTATGAAAAGCTTTTTTCATTTCGAGACTTTGTATTTCCGTTGATCACTTTTCCATCTATGTTGTGAATTTTCTTAATGAGCGGACTTACCACGGTCTCATAAAATTCAAAATCATCTTTATCTCCCCATATTTCGATTCCTGAAACAGGTTTTCCTGCGAGATTGGCACGCGCAAAGTACACCCCCAATAACGTTGCTTCTAATTCCCCGATTTCAAGCGGAATTCGTACGTCCTTCAACAAATCGCCAACAGAGACTTCCAGTGCCCCATAACGCATCATTGCTTCCTGCAATGTTCCCTCATAAATACCTAGATTTTGCCGCAGGAGATGGACATACGGCACATCGATGCCCTGCGCTCGCAGGTCATCTCTTTGCTGTTCGTACTGTCTCCTGATGGCTCGATTAACAACAGTGGTCAGTTGCCTGAAATTGCCCCGTGAATAAGTGCCATCATCAACAAGTGCGGCCAACGTTGTCGTTGTAAATTGGGCTGGAATAATAGAATGGTCGACGCCATTTTCCCGCAAGCGCTGCTGAAGCCTTTGCGCAGCTCGCAGAACCCTTCCTATTACATCTCTTTTTTTAGTATCTGTCCGGATGTGCGAGAAATCATCCTGAGTAATGCCGTATGTTTGTGCCACGTACTGGTCACGCGCCTGTCGTTCAAGACTAAAGAGCTTATTGCTCTCAATCAGGTTCTTCACTGTCATATATGGCTGTTCTCTGCCTCTCCGCTTTTAAACTTTACTCTTTTTCACTCCTGCTAGGTGGTTAAATTCTCTTATATAGGGTTGTTCGTAAGCAAGCATATGCGCCCGATAATCAAAGAAGACATCCTTGCAGTATTGCAGAAAGTCATTGAAGCGCTCAAAAAAGAAGACTATTCGGCTCTGGCAGAGCTCAGCAACCATACTATACACGACGCCAGCGTATTCCAAGAAGACGACCCGCTCACCCTCGCAGTGCTTGTATACGCACTGTCAAAAG
>CAYSMN010000126.1:0-1723 GCA_964432255.1 uncultured Methanosarcinales archaeon
CCTCCGTCGCGGTGCGGTTTGAAGACCGCGGTCAGCATGTCCTCAAGGGCATCGCCGACTCTCTCCGCCTGTATGCCGTGCGGCCAAAGGAGCCCGGCGGCTGGATCGATGTAGAAGCGCGTGGCCTGCGCCGGCTCCGGGCGAGCGGGGCGTTTCGTGTCGCGGCGGCGGTGCTTGCGCTCGGGGTCATCGGTGGCGTGAGCGTCGGCGGCCTCTTCCTCAGCGGCGCCGTCGGCGGAAGCGGTTCGTCGGCCGGCGCGGCGTACCACGAGCTCGATTACCGCCTCGCGAATGGGACGGGCTCTTTTCAGGTAGTCAGCGGAGACTGCCAATCCAGCGACATCATCTTCAGGGGCACAGCCTCTAATGACGTTAGCGGCGACATTTCTGGCCACATGACCTTCTCAGGTGACGGCATCCTTTACGTCAGCGACCGCTGTCAGTGGGGTGCCACGCCGGGCACCTTCACCATTACGGACCAGGGTGGGAATACGCTGTCCGGAGTGTCGGATTTCCCGCTTCACTATGGGACATCGCCCTCAGCAGGGCTCGCGGTCCAAGACCCCGCTGCCCCCATGGCCTTCATCTATACCGGTGGGACCGGCATCTACGAGGGAGCAACCGGCCGCGCGCGGTGTCTAGGCCCGGTCGCCCTTACCGCTCAAAGAGATAGCAGTACTGCTGTGGCGATTAGCGCTCAAAGTGCCTACGAAAAGGACTGTACCAGTCAGGTAGCACTGGGGGCAGCGGCGGCGGGTGTAGAACCAGTGATCCTTGAGATGGCAGCCGGCGTGGTAAAGATGGCGGTCTTCGCCAGCCCGGTTGCCCTGCCGAAGAAGGCCTATTTCGCCGTGCTGTACTTCAATACTCGTGACCAGATACAGACGGGCCTTTCCTTGAAGCTGCGTTCGCCGCAGGGAGTCGAGATGAGAGCGGCGGCGAGAGACGAGCAGGAACCTGCTTCAACGGGCGAGCGCGTCTGGGCCCTGCCGGACCTGGCGCCGCGTGAGGTCGGCCGATTCGTGTTCAGCGTGACGTTCCTCTCGTCAACGGCCAACACGATACCCCTCGTGGCCGAGATCAACGGCGACGGCTTCGATCCGGTCCGCAGCGATCCGCTCGAGATCGAAGTCGTGCAGTAGGAGAGGACGCGTCGCTGTGGTAGAGGGCCCAACTGGTATCGGCACCGTTACGTTCCTCTTCACCGACCTTGTCGGCTCGACCGACCTGCTCGACAAGCTCGGTGACGATGAAGCCGAGCGCCTGCGCCAGGCGCACTTCCAGCTCCTCCGCCGGGCGGTAGCAACGCTTCGTGGCCAAGAGGTCAAGAGCCTGGGCGATGGCCTCATGGTCGTCTTTGCCAGCGCCGTGGATGCCCTCGCGTGCGCGGTGGCGATGCAGGAGGCGGTGCAACGCCACAACGAGGATGCGGATGAGAGCCGTTCCCTCCAAGTGCGAGTCGGCCTGCACGTCGGAGAGCCGAGCGGCGACGAAGGCGACTACTTTGGGACGCCGGTGGTGGTCGCCAAACGGCTCTGCGACAGCGCTCAGGGCGGCCGGATCTTGGTGTCAGAGCTCGTGCGCGCCGTCGTTGGCTCCCGCGGGGGCTACACGTTCCGCGACCTCGGCCCGCTGGCGCTGAAGGGCTTCGCCGAGCCGCTCGCGGCCTGCGAAGTGGTCTGGGAGCCCGGCGGCTGGATCGATGCGGAGGCGCGCGGCCTGC
>CAYSMN010000127.1:0-1715 GCA_964432255.1 uncultured Methanosarcinales archaeon
ACGCCACCAGTCAATCAACGGCGTTCGATCAATCGACGCAGCCGACCTCGGTGAGCACGGCGCGCGCCATCCGGACGAATTCGTATCCATCCGCGTGCGTGGATGGCCCGACGGGCCGCCTTTACGTGCTGTGGTCGGAGCTGGGACCTCTCGGGCTCACCGACAGGGCCCAGATCTATTACTCCACGACCACCGACGGCAGCCAGTGGTCGGCGCCCCTGCCGGTGGACGACGGGCCCAACGCCTTCGGCGATAAATTCATGCCGTCGGTGACGTGCGCGGGCGGGAAAGTGACGGCCATCTGGTACGACCAGCGCAACGACTTCATCAGGAATTTCACGCACTCGCTGTACGGCCTGTTCTTCTGGGATCCGATTGTCTTCTCTGACATACAGAGAACGTTCCGGACACTCGACGTGTACGGAGCGATGGCGGAGCCTGGGAAAGGCGCGCTCTTCACCGACTATTCACTGGGCACCGACGGTCAGCCCAGGCGGCCTTCCACCAAAGTATCCAGATACCTCTACGGCGTCGCGAGAACTGGCCAAGTCGTTCAGCTCAACTACAACAAGGAGGGCGCGCCGCTCTTCGGTGGCGGAATCCTGCCATTCATCGGCGACTACATCGATGTGGCGGCGTCACCGTCGATCCTCCCGCCAATCGCCGGCAGGCCCTGGCGGTTCAACACGGACCCTGACATCCCAACGGTGTTTCACGGTGTGTGGGGGGACAACCGCGACGTCGCCGCCGTCAATACCAACCAGTTTCTCAACTGGGTGCCGCCTTTGAACCCGAATTCCTGTAGTGCGCTGCTGCCGGAAAACCGGACACGGGATCAGAACGTGTACACGACACAGCTCACCACAGGACTGATCGCCGGCTCCCCGGGAAACGCGCGGACACTCGCCGGTACCACTCAGCGAGCGTTTGTCGTCTACGTGCAGAACACCACGGCCGCCGAAAAGCTCATTCAGTTGACGCTCAACCAGCCCTCCACCGGCACGGCGTCATTCGTGCAGTTCCCCGCCGACACGCTCGACAATTTGCAGGCGGCGGTGCCCCCGCACACCCAGATGGCCCGCACCGTGTTCGTGAAGTCAACGAACCCGCAAGAACTGGTCAAGATCGATATCGCAGAGAATATCGGCGGCAGTCCCATCTCGCAGGGCTCCGTGATCCTGAATCCCGATCCCACGGCGCCGAACCCGGTCGATCTTGACGTGGCCAGCTTCAACGAAACGCACGATGTCTCGGTGAGCGATCCGACAATCAACACGAACATTTACCCGACAACGTTCATCTCCGTCGATCCGAGCTTCATCAATCCGGATTTCCTCGACCCGGACTTTCTGGACGCCAGTCACCTCAATCCGGACTTCCTGGATCCGGACTTCCTGGATCCCGACTTCCTGGATCCCGACTTCCTGGACCCGGATTTCCTGGACCCGGATTTCCTCGATGCGGACATTCGGAACCCGGATTTTCTCGACCCGGATTTTCTCGATTCGAGCATCACGAGCTACACGTGGAACGTCGAGAACAAGGGCAACGTTGCTTCGTCGTACGTCTTCCGGCCCGTGTCGTCGGGCACGGGTGACCACAGCCACACGCAGTTGCTCATCTACCGGGTCTCCAGCAGCCCCTCGTGCACGCTGGGAACATCCAGCCATCAGGAGCTCGCCGCGAACGTCCGGAACCCGGATTTCCTCGATTCG
>CAYSMN010000128.1:0-1707 GCA_964432255.1 uncultured Methanosarcinales archaeon
GGTTCGACTCGAGCCTGAGTTACGGCTACGGCCGTGTCGGGCGCTCGAAGTCCAACAGCACGTTTCAATTCGGTGCGGGCGCGGCCGTCAGGGAGTTCTCGACGCGACTGAGTGTCGGCACGTTGTGGGTCCCCAGCGGCGCCGTCAACGCGATCTTCCGCACTAATCTGACGCCGAAAATCTCCTTCGCTGTGCGGTCCAACGCCGCGTACGCGCCTTACTATCAGTACGCGCCGTTCCTCAAGAACGCGGCCGCCGGCCTGGGCGCGGCCCCCATCGCCACCGCGGCCCCAGCCGACGCTGGAGCCTCCGCCGACACCGCGGCTTCGGCCACCACTATCTTTCCGGACGTCAGTCCGGTCGGGACGGACACTGGGTTTATCACGTCCTCGCAGTGGGTGTCCACGCTGAGTGCCGGCGCGTCGATCGCCGACCGGTTTACGAAGCGCGACAGCGTCGCCCTGGATGTGGGTGTGGACGAAACCCAGATCTTCGGTCGAACGAAAATCGACACCCGCGTCGCTCACGGCAGTTACTTTCACAACCTGACTCGAAAGATCGCGCTTCATCTCGGGTATGGCATTCAACAGATTGAGTACTCGGGCGCCTCGTCGCCGAGCCAGCGAACGAGCAACCGCCTGGTCGATTTCGGCGTCGATTATGGGGACGGAGGCTCGATCTCGTTCGGCCGGTACTACACCCTCAGCTTCAGCACCGGGCTGTCGGCGCTGCGGCAGGCCGATCAGACGGCGTTCAGACTGAATGGCGGAGTCACACTGGCGAGAAGCCTTGGCAGGACGTGGTCGGCGTCAATCGGCGCGGTGCGGGGAACCGAGTACGTTCTCGGGATCGTGCAGCCACTCTTGACCGATTCGGCGAATGCCGGTGTCGGAGGGCAGATCCTTCCTCGCCTGCAGTTCTCCGCAGGCGCAGCCTACATGCGCGGCCAGCGCGCGTTCTTTGCTTCAGACGACGTGCTCGTGAGCAAGAGCGCCTCGACGAAACTGACGGTTGCGGTGAGCCGGTACGTCGGTGTCTATGCCCAGTATTCGTATTACCGGTACGAGACCCCCAGCGGTTATTTTTCCGACCTTGACTTCCCGCAGAATTTCAATCGCCGGAGCGCGACGGTTGGCCTGGTCCTCTGGGCTCCGCTCCTCAACCGACAAGCAGCGAGACAGCCGTGATTCCCGGCAAACAGTACACGCCTGAAGACGTTGCGCGGATTGCGTGGCGGCGGAAGTGGTGGGCCATTCTGCCGACCGTGGCCATCGGTGTGGCCGTGGGTGCGTGGACGCGCACGCTCCCGAACCTGTATCACTCCGAGACGCTGATCCTCGTGGTCCCGCAACGCGTCCCCGAAAGCTACGTGCGCTCGACCGTCACGACGCGGATCGAGGACCGGCTGCAGTCGATCACCCAGCAGATTCTGAGCCGCACCCGGCTCGAGCGGATCATCCAGGACTTCAATCTCTACGCCGACGAGCGGCGCACCGCGATCATGGAAGACATCGTGGAGCGCATGCGGAAGCAGAACATCGAGATACAGGTCGTGAAGGGGGACGCGTTCAAGGTCGGCTTCACATCCGACGAGGCGCGGACCGCCATGCGCGTGACGGAGCGGCTGGCGTCGTTGTTCATCGAGGAAAACCTTCGGGACCGCGAAGTCCTCGCGGAGGGCACGAATCAGTTTCTCGAAGCGCAGCT
>CAYSMN010000129.1:0-1706 GCA_964432255.1 uncultured Methanosarcinales archaeon
CCGCTCGTTCCTCACTGGTGAGTCCGTCGTCGATGACGACGACCTCCAACTCCGTGCCGTCAGGCAGATCAGTGGGCACGTCGACAACGAGCCTGCCGTTCTTCACCTGCGCTTTGAGTGCGTGCATGCCTTTGAGTGTAGCGCTTCTTCATCGTAGCCAGCCGGTTAACTTAATGCGAACGCACGGAAGTGTTGGCCCAGAAGAAGTGAAGTTCGCCAGCGCGAGCGCTACAAACCCGGGGATCGCGATCTGGTCGGAGGCGACCGAAGAGATCGCCAACGCGATGTTCGGGGAGATAAAAGCCATCGACAAGGAAGGCCGGACGTTCAACCCGGTCGACGTGATGGCGGCCTCGGGCGCGAGAGGCAGCAAACAGCAGATTCGCCGGCTCGCCGGCATGCGCGGGCTGATGGCCAAGCCATCCGGCGAAATCATCGAGTCGCCCATCAGGGCGTACTTGCGTGAAGGCCTCACCGTGATGGAGTACTTCTGACGATAGGAAGGGTTAGACGGGTATCTCAGTTAACGGGGCAGACGTGGTTCGGCGCCAGACGTCAGGGGATCGTAGCGATGCGGGGTTGAAGGAGTCGGCCACCGAGCAGGCTCGTGAGGCTGACCCCGCGGAGACGGCGCGGCGCCAATGCCGGAGGCAAGCGGCATCGCAGCGAATTATAGAGCGACGAGGGCTCAGCCGCTCTCCACTTATCGGCCCTTCACACCGACGTCGCTCCACGAGATAACGCGGATGTCTTTGCGCAGGAAGGATTCGTCGCCGCCGTAGACCAGATGCAGTGCGCCGGCTTTCGCTCCCGCGAGCCCGCCCCAATGCGCCAGGCCGGCCGTCCACTCCGGTACGAACGTCATCCCGGACTTGCACTCCCACGCCTGCAACGTTGTACCGCTGTCGCGCAGCACGTCGACTTCGTGCCCGACGTGATCGCGCCAGAAGAAAAGCCGGGCCTCCTCACCGCGATTGAGGTGGGCCTTCAGGAGTTCCACCACCACCCAATTCTCGAACACCGCTCCGCGCAGCGGGTGGGCGCGCAGTTGCGCAGGCGCTTCGATGCCCAGCAGGCGGACAAGGAGACCCGAGTCGTAGAAGTAGAGCTTGGGCGTCTTGACGATGCGCTTGCGGAAGTTCTGGTGGTGCGGCTGCAGCCGAAAGACGACAAATCCTGCTTCGAGCACGCTGAGCCAGGCGCGCACGGTGTTGTGACTGACGCCGCAATCAGCGCCCAGACGAACCGTGTTCAGCATCTGGCCGGCGGTGCCGGCACACAGGCTCAAAAACCGCCGGAACACAGACAGGTTGCGCACGTTGAGCGCCTGACGCACATCGCGCTCGACATACGTGCGAAGGTAAGCGTTCAGCCACTGGATCGGAGCGGCAGCAGGCTGGTCGAAAAGTGGCGGATACCCGCCGCGAAAGAGCGCGTCCTCCAGGGATGCCGGCGCACATTTCGCGTCGCGCAGTTCCGCGTGCGAGAACGGCAGCAGATCGACGGTGCCGACCCGGCCTGCCAGCGTCTGCGAGATGTTCCCCATGAGCCCGAGCTGCTGGGAAAGGGTGAGGACGAACTGGCCCCGGCGGGCCGACCCGTCCACGCGCACCTGCAGGTACGAGAACAGCGACGGGCAGCGCTGGGCCTCATCGATCACCGCGCCGCTCGGAAATCGCGCCAGAAACCCGCGCGGATCGTCGGTG
>CAYSMN010000130.1:0-1696 GCA_964432255.1 uncultured Methanosarcinales archaeon
CTTCAGTTTCTGGAGAAGTTCCGGATTATGTGAGTGGGCTCAATCAATCAATCAAGGGATTGCGCATCGGCATTCCAAAAGAGTACTTTGCCGAAGGGCTTGACCCAGTAGTAGAGGAGTGTGTTCGCGTAGCTATCAAAAAATTAGAAGAATTGGGCGTGATGACTAAAGAAGTCAGCCTGCCATACAGCCCATACTCGCTGGCCGTCTATTACATTATTATGCCGTCGGAGCTTTCAACGAACTTGTCGCGCTATGATGGTGTGCGGTTTGGACACTCGGCCGGGGCATCCAGTCTGTTGGAAAATTATTTACAAACTCGAGCTGAGGGTTTTGGTCCGGAAATTCGTCGTCGGATTATGCTAGGCACCTATGCATTGTCAGCAGGGTACTACGACGCGTATTACCGCCAGGCGCAAAAAGTCCGGACATTAGTCAAGCAAGACTTTGATCGGGTGTTTGGAGAAGTTGACGTCATAGCCACTCCCGTATCGCCGACCGTTGCCTTCAAATTCGGTGAAAAAACTGATGATCCACTCTCAATGTACTTGGCGGATATTTACACGGTCTCTGCCAATATCGCCGGTATCCCAGGTATGTCGATCCCATGTGGGTTTGCCAAGCCCACTTCGGGCGGTCCAGACCTGCCCGTGGGCTTGCAATTGCTGGGCAAACAATTTGACGAGGCCACCCTCCTATGCGCCGGCCACCAGTACCAGCAGGCCACTGACTGGCACTTACGGCGGCCGGGTATTGCGTAGAGTTTGGGGGGTGTGGTAGTATGTTCAAGTAAAGGTAACAAAAAAACAAGATAGCAAAATAGCAAGGAATGAGCATTTTGTTATATTGTTATCTTGCTATATTGTTATTTTGAATAAAATTAACAAGCTAACTATGATGGGAACCAAAGATTTCTTCGACATGACGGGCAAACAGGGGTTTATTTCAGGCCTTGCCGTCGGTGTGGCGGTGATCAGCACGATCGGGTTCTTCACCCTTTTATTTAAAGGGTCATTGCCGGCCGGACTGGCAGCCGGCGGCGGTACAGTAGCAGTACGGCCTAGCCCAACTCCCGCTCCAACCCCCACGCCGACCCCGACTCCGGAGCCAGGCGGTGATTTTTCTAAAGTACCGACGGTGACAAAAGACGATCATATCCGCGGTAACGTCAATGCTAAAGTCACCATGATTGAATACTCGGATTTCCAGTGCCCGTTCTGCTCGAAGGTCGCACCGACGCTCAAGCAAGTTTTGGATCAGTATAAGGATCAGGTGCGCTTAGTGTATCGCCACTTTCCCCTGACCTCCATCCATCCGTACGCCCAAAAGGCCGCCGAAGCGTCAGAATGCGCGTCAGAGCAAGGCAAATTCTGGGAATACCATGATATCCTGTTTGCCAACCAAAGCGCTTTAACCGTTGATAATCTCAAGAAGTACGCGGCTGACCTCAAGCTAAATACCGGCAACTTTAATTCTTGTCTGGACAGCGGCAAGTACACGGCTAAAGTGAGCAAGGAAGCCGCTGATGCCCAAGCTTCCGGCATTACTGGTACGCCGGGCACGTATGTCGGCACCCAGCTGGTGGCTGGCGCTTACCCCTTGGCCAGCTTTACCGCCATCATAGACGGTTTGTTGAAGAAATAGGGCTCAATATCAGGTAAAAACTTCAGACAAAGAGTAACCGCCCCCCGCTAAA
>CAYSMN010000131.1:0-1407 GCA_964432255.1 uncultured Methanosarcinales archaeon
TGGTTCTCAATCTCGCCGATCAGATCCTTGTGGCGGTCGGCGAGAGCACCGAGGCGCTGGCTCATCACCGCATGCGCCTCGGGATTGAGCTCGCGGAACGACAGATCTTCCAGTTCCTCTCGCAGCTCGTACATGCCGATGCGCCCGGCCAGCGGTGCATAAATGTCGACCGTCTCCTCGGCCATTCGCTTGCGCACCTCGGCCGGCAGATGGTCGAGCGTTCGCATGTTGTGCAGCCGGTCTGCGAGCTTGACCAGAAGCACGCGTACGTCTTCGGCGATTGCCAGAAGCAGCTTGCGCAGATTTTCCGCCTGCTTGGCCTCTTTCGAAACCAGATCGAGCTTTTTCAGCTTGGTGAGGCCCTCGACCAGCACGCCGATGTCATGACCGAAAATCTGCTCGATCTCCGCGCGGGTCGCGGGCGTATCCTCGATCGTGTCGTGCAGCAGCGCCGCCGCGATCGTGGCGTCGTCGAGCTTTAGGTCAGTCAGAATGGCCGCGACCTCGAGCGGGTGGGAGAAATAAGGATCGCCCGAGGCGCGTTTTTGCTCGCCGTGCGCCTTCATGGCGTAGACGTAGGCGCGATTGAGCAGCGCCTCGTCGGTCGCGGGGTTATAGCGCCGAACCCGTTCGATCAGATCGTATTGCCGCATCATCGGCGGCTTTGCCGGCTTGTCCTTTTCCTCTTTTTTGCCAGACCGGCCAATGACTTGAGAAACGATATTCAAGCCGCGCTCAAGCGGCGCAAGCCGCCGTGGCGCGCGCGGCGCGCTGGGCAAATCGGTGGTCGAACGAGCCATGCTTCCCTTCTTGGCCCTAACCACATCATGGTTTAAGCCGCCTCTTAAAATATCATGAGAATTCGGCATGCCCGCAAGGGAGCAGGGCTAATCAAAGGTAAATTCGCCCGTAAAAGCGCCAACGGCCCGGATTTCCGGGCTGTCGCTTCAAAATCGATCGGCTAATGCCGGTCGGGTTGCTCCTCCGGTGGCGCGAGCCCTTCCAGGCCCTTGAGCAACTCTTCCTCGCTCATGTGCTCGACCGCGACTTCCGTATCATCCGCATCGACCGTGCCGCCGGTCCCGGCGACGAGCGGCACCGCCTCGGCCTCGGGTTCGTCGACCTCGACGTACTTCTGCAACGAGTGGATGAGGTCTTCCTTGAGATCGCCCGGCGAGATCGTTTTCTCGGCGATTTCGCGCAAGGCAACGACCGGATTCTTGTCGTTGTCGCGTTCGACAGTGATTTGCGAGCCCGACGAAACCATGCGCGCGCGATGGCTCGCCAGCAACACGAGATCGAAGCGGTTCTCAACCTTATCGATGCAATCTTCAACGGTAACGCGGGCCATGGGCAAAAAACTCCCGAGTTAAAATTCCTGCAACGCAGCGTTGTCCTACACGTCCG
>CAYSMN010000131.1:1417-1684 GCA_964432255.1 uncultured Methanosarcinales archaeon
CTGTTTGGTATCCGCCTGCCATCAAAAGTGCAAGCCTGATTTGATCAACTGAAATATGGCTTGGCGGCTTCGCGGGTCTCTGTTAGGCAGATTATGTAAGAAATCTGTTACAAATGCCAATTGGGAACCAAATCCGGTCCGTGCGAATTTAGTTTCATTGATGCATCGGACCTTACGCCACAACGCGTTTGCCATTTTTCACAACGGAAAGCGCCTGTTGTCCCGATAAGGCTGTCCCGCGACCTATGCCATTGCATAAACTGATGC
>CAYSMN010000132.1:0-1204 GCA_964432255.1 uncultured Methanosarcinales archaeon
GGCTCGAATCCAGTCGCCCCGACCACTTTTCCGATCTGTAGGTCACACATAGGTATGAGGGTCGTCCAACACGGCCGCCTCGCCGTACCAGAACCACACGGCATCGAACGGATTCACGTTCACGAAACGAAAATCGACAAGCGTGTTCAGGAGTTGGCAGTTGAACGCAACGCTCGACAGCACCATCGATTCCTGGTCGGCAGAAATGGTTATCTGATGACTATTGCTACGCCCAGAGTCAAATCCGGTTTCGACGTTCTTGATTTGCCAGCTGGCTGTTTCTCGAACCACGTCACCAAGAGTCGTCTGGACTGGCTCACTTGGATTTGTCTCATTCTTGTTCACTATTGCGAACGGCAAGGCGAGAACTTTTTTTGTATCCAGCAGATATTGGACCGGTTGGAACCCGTCCCATTTTGCCTCGGGATTTGACCACATATCAGCGTCCTTCCGGTTTGCCAGTTGACGACACTTCAACGGTTCGCCAGCACAAGAAGTAGGACGGCGATGCCGACCACCAATCCGAACATCCACCACCCATGCGGGCGCAGTCTTGTTCGATAACTCAGGCCTGTGCCGTGGACACTTCCGGTGAGACGGGTGCCTTTCCGACCGAAGTTTGCGGTGATGCCGCGAACCCCTGCGGACACGCTCAAAGGTCCGGTCTTGCTGATGTTCATCCACAATCCGGGCAGCACACGCATTCGACGGCGGAATCGGAAACCCATAACGCAACTCCTGGACGGATGTGGCGCAGTGTAACAGGCATCCGATGGCGGCACGCCATGCGGCGAGTTGATACTCCCGAGCCGTGCCCCAACGGGCGGCCCGATGCGCCGCTCGACGGGCGCGGCCACCGGCCGCGCCGACTGCTGAAATGCGTTGCCTGTTCAGGGGGTTGCGCGTGCCGCTTGATCAACGACAACTAAATTTGCCGGCCGGCAAAAGTAGTTGACGTTGATCAGCCGCTGTCGTCGAACGCGCGCGAGGTGCTCGGGGCCGACAGCCGGGCCGACACCGGGGGCCGACAGGGGGGCCATCGTGCTCCGAACCTGTCGGCCCCTCACCCTTCCTGCGCCGCGCGCATTTCGGCTTCCGTTCGGTAGCAGTCGGCCAGGTCGTACTCGTCGAACACAACCTCGGCCACTGCGTAAGGCGGACCGTTCAGCCAGCTCGGATCATCGACGACGACCGTTGTAGATCG
>CAYSMN010000132.1:1214-1683 GCA_964432255.1 uncultured Methanosarcinales archaeon
ACGGGGATGCTCATCCGGAGCAAGCCGTGTGCGTAGATCGATGCTCATCGCCGACCGATTCTTGCTGGACGATCATTCTCGGCCCCAGTTGGACGGCCACGATGGTGCGCGTCCCGACATCGGTGCACCGATGCGGACCCGCCGTCGTCCAGAATGTTTCGCCGATTGTGAAGTCTTCGGACCGCATGCTACCGATCGGTCTCTTCCGCACCGA
Source organism: uncultured Methanosarcinales archaeon (assembly GCA_964432255.1). Classification (GTDB taxonomy): domain Archaea; phylum Nanobdellota; class Nanobdellia; order Woesearchaeales; family ARS49; genus CABMGU01. The sequence goes on from CAYSMN010000132.1 coordinate 1,429, forward strand.
ATCCCCGAGCGTCAGCGGGCCGCCAGCTCGCGGGAGTGGGTGATCTCACGGCTGCTAATCGGCCGGACCTGAGAAGTCTCTACCGTCGCCACTACAGCAGTGTGGCCGTCCAGGGCGGTGAACTCCACCTCGAAGGCCTTGCCATCCTGGTACACGTGAACCACTGTTCCGACGTCGCCAATCTCCAAACGTTCCTTGGGCACTGGCGCCGTCAAGACAACTCGATCGTGTTCTGTGATCATGACAAAGTCTCAC
>CAYSMN010000133.1:0-1619 GCA_964432255.1 uncultured Methanosarcinales archaeon
AAGCCCTATCGACCTCATCCCATCGTGGGGCACGAACAGCCGCAACCGAGAAAGATGGTGAAATGACGGTAGGGCTGGAACGCAAAGAAGGAGGGAACTCATGTTCAAGATCGGCAAACTTTTCCATCTCACCCATGTCGTGAGCGATCTGGATGCCGTAGACCAGTGGTACGATGAAGTTTTTTCGGTCTGCCGCTTCTACCGGGCGTACATGAAGCCGGCCGTGCGAGAAGCCTCCCTGCTCACCATCAGCGACTGCGTCATGGAGCCGGTGCAATTGGCCCGCGTCCCCGGCGCGGAGAAGTCACCTATCGGGAAGTTCTACGCCCGGTTCGGCCAGCACTTCCATTCCATCGCCTGGTATGTGGAGAGCGTGGAGGACACCTGTGCCGCACTCAACAAGTCCAACATCCGCCTCTATGACCTGGTGGGGAATATCGTCCAGGAACCGCAAGGGAAGCTGGCGGTGTGGACTCACCCCAAGGACACGCACGCGCTCCTGGAATTTGCCGTCATCGAGAAATTTACTATAGACGCCCGGTTGCAGCCCGGATGGTCTGCTACCTTCTGGCGGGACCAGCATCCGCTCGGCATCGAACGGGCCTCGCATATCACCGTGCTGGTCAGAGACCACCAAGAGGGTAAGGCTTTGTACCAGGACATACTGGGAGGAAAACTATTACATGAAGAGGAGACTCCCGGGCAGAAAAAGAGCGCCTTTTTCGCCGTCGGCGAAGATACGGTGATCGAGGTGGCTCAGCCGCTCTCCATGGCGAGCCCTGAAGGCCGGGACATGGAGCAGGCTGGTGAAGGCATCTATTCGGTCACGTTCAAGACTAAAGATCTCAAAAGAGCGGCAGACTTTCTACAGTCCAAAAAGCAGCGCATCGAGGCACAGAGTGCGGATTCGCTCGTGCTCAACCGGGAGGACGCTTTCGGCATGGTGATCGGCTTCACCCAACGCCGGATTCCGAACGACCCCAGATAGTCTCGGCCCTTCTCTGGCCGAAACGTCGGGGATGATTGCCATTTCGCCGACGGTCGATGAAGAAAAGAAGGCCGCTGGAATTGCTCTCAGCGACCTTCTGATGAAAAGCTCCCTGGCGAGGACGAGAACGCCTTCAGGGAATTACGGGAACGCCTCCAGACGGAACTCCAACCTGTTGGCGAGCTGGAAGCCCTCCTCGTGGACCGGATCGCTGGCGACTGCGGAGATTGAACCGCGTGGAGGCAGGAATCTTTGCCTGGCAACTCTACGGACCGTTAACTGAACGGGCGGAGCGCGAAGTCAAGGCCTACGAGCGGACCGAGGGATGGGATCCGGAATTCCTCAAGGGAATTTTCCAAGGCAAGACGGTCGTCACGGACGAGAAAAAACACAAGGAGGCTCTCGCCCAGCTCCAACGAATTAAAGCCCAACAGGAAGCGGAGACACCGACTCTAGGCTTCGCCTTCGTGCGAGATGCCAATGGAGCGGACGCCTTCTCTACGCTCTCCCGCTACGAGACCGCCATAGAGCGGAGCCTCTATAAGGCACTTCACGAACTGCAGCGTCTTACCCAGCCCGACCTGATCGGCAAGCACGAAGCGGGCCTTGCCCGTTGGGCCATGGTCGGCAT
>CAYSMN010000134.1:0-337 GCA_964432255.1 uncultured Methanosarcinales archaeon
GCGCCGTGGGAGCAGTTCGTGCATGATTTTGTTTTGAACGGTACGGCCGCTTATCTCCTTTGAGCTGGAGGGTTCACCAAGTATGAATCAACGTTTATTCATCGGCCTCGTTCTCGGTTTGTTGGTAGGCGCGGGTGCGGGGGCGGGGGTCATGTATTCATGGTTCATTCCCGGTTTCCTCTCCCAACAAAACGAACCTCACGATGAAGATCATTCGAACCGTGGGCAAGAGATCCACCGTTCGGATGGTGAGGCACACCGTGAGGACCCCAATGGCACTGAGGAGAACCCCATTCGACTATCGTCCGAGGCCATTCGTGAGGCGGGAATCGAAGTT
>CAYSMN010000134.1:397-1609 GCA_964432255.1 uncultured Methanosarcinales archaeon
GGCGGCACGCTGGAAGAGGTGGTGAACCTTCCCGGAGAGATCACGCTGAACGCCGACACGCTGGCCCACATTGTGCCGCGGGTCACCGGAATCGCGCTGGACGTGAGAAAGAATTTGGGCGACGAGGTCATGGCTGATGAGGTCATGGCGGTCCTTGAAAGCCGCGAGCTAGCGGAGGCCAGGGCCGCCGATTTGGCGGCCGAAGCCCGCTTGGGCCTGGCCCGAGCCAGTCTGGCCCGCGAGGAAGAACTGCGCGCCAAGAAGATTTCTTCCGAACAGCAGTATCTGGAAGCGAAGCAACGGCTCGCCGAGGCGGAGATCGAGCATCGCACGACGGAGGCCAAGCTTCACTCGCTGGGCCTGAGTGAAGAACAAGTCCATAACCTCGCGGCGGAATGGGACACCGAGTTCTCACGGTATGAGATCAAGGCGCCGTTTGCCGGAACGGTCGTGGAGAAGCACATCACGCTGGGAGAACTCATCACCGGCGAGAGCGACGTGTTCGAGTTGGCCGACCTTTCGACGGTCTGGGTGAACCTCACCGTCTATCCGCAGTACCTGCCGCTCATCCGTGTCGGCCAGCCGGTGACGGTTATCGCAGGCGTAGGACGAAACGCCGCTGAGAGTTCCGCCGTCATTGAGTACGTCAGCCCCTTGGCGGATGAGGCCACGCGAACGGCAGTCGCGCGGGTGAGGCTCCCCAATCCTGAGAAGCACTGGCGGCCCGGGTTGTTCGTAACCGCTCGGGTGCAGATCAGCACGATCCCCGCGACGGTGCTCGTGCCCAAGGACGCCGTGCAGACGGTCAACGGCGAAAGCTGCGTGTTCGTTGAGACGGGCGAAGGGTTCAAGTCGCGGCTCATCACGGTCGGTCGATCCGATGGCCGGCGGGTGGAGATCGCCGAAGGACTCCATCCGGGTGAGCGCTACGTGAGCGTCAACGCATTCACGCTGAAATCCGAACTCGAAAAAGAAGTCTTTGGAGAGGGCGATTGATACCCGTGGGTGCGGTGCAAGGATGGCAGTGGAGTAGAGGAACCCCGTTGTGATCGCCGGCATCATTCAACGTGCCTTGAACCAGCGGTTCTTGGTCTTGGCCTGTGGTCTGGTCGTGGTTCTTTACGGCCTCTATTCCACGTTGCGCCTCAATATCGCAGCGTTCCCTGTCGTCACGAACAGCCGGGTCCAAATCGACACGGAAGTGCCGGGCCT
>CAYSMN010000135.1:0-1607 GCA_964432255.1 uncultured Methanosarcinales archaeon
GCATCAGCTACACGATCAACTTCGACCCGACGATCGTCACGGTTGATGACATCATCGACGTGGTTGAAAAAGAAGCAACCGAAGATATGCAGAAGATGGCCGCGGTTGAAACGCTCGACGAGCCTTATTTGCAAATTAGTTTCTGGCGGATGGTCAAGAAGCGGGCCGGCTGGCTTACCGTATTGTTCCTTGGTGAAATGTTGACGGCAACGGCGATGGGTTATTTTGAAGGTGAAATTGCGCGCGCCATTGTGCTGGCGCTGTTCATCCCGCTCATTATCAGCAGCGGCGGCAATTCCGGCTCGCAGGCGGCCTCGCTGGTGATTCGTGCTATGGCGCTGGAAGAAATCCGTTTGCGCGATTGGTGGCGGGTTATGCGCCGTGAGTTTGCCGCCGGGCTTGCATTGGGCGCTGTGCTTGGTTCTATTGCGTTGGTGCGAATTGTTCTGTGGCCACATCACGAAACGCTTTATGGCAAACACTACATTCTCGTGGCGTTGACCGTGGCCTTTAGCTTGCTTGGCATCGTGCTCTGGGGATCGCTGTCCGGCTCGATGCTGCCGTTCATTATGCGCCGGTTGGGATTTGACCCGGCTGCTTCTTCGGCGCCGTTTGTTGCCACATTGGTTGACGTGACCGGCCTGATTATTTATTTTTCGGTGGCATCAATCATTTTGAGCGGGACTTTGCTATAGATATAAAAGGTGAGCCTTATGGAACAAGTTGCGCTGTCCGAATTCTCCCAAAAAGGTGAGACTATTTTCCGGTCAAAAATTCTGCCGAATATTGCGGTTGAGAATCTCAAAGGAAAAATTGTGGCCATTGAGGTCGAAACGGGAGATTATTATGTTGACAGCACCGTTTTGAAAGCCGGCATGTTGGGCCGCAAAACGCATCCGGCTGCCAAATTCTATTTCAAACGCGTCGGTTACGACGCGTTGTATCGGCAACACGGTGTTGTCAAGAAAAGGTCGTTTGACCTTCTACCAAAATAAACCGGTGTGCTATTGCCATTGCCAACCTGCTGGCGCTCAACAAAACTACGCCCCTTCCTGCCAAGCTGGATACCTTGCAAGCCGCCATTGCCAGCCCACCCGATTCTTTCAAAGTCGACTGGACTTTCAACGGCACGAAACACTTCATTAGCACGAATGAAAAATTAGCGCCGTATCGCGCGTGGCTGCTGCAATTCTTCAGCGCATTGGAAAAAGAAGGCCGGGAGGCGATTCTCGCGGCGTTGCGGGAGGCGCGGGCAAGTTTTCAAGTGGTGACGGGTAAGAAAGACTAATTGTATTTTCTGCATATCGATACGTTACTGGCGAAAGTAAGAACTGCATTGGCAATCAAGACACATGTTGCAGCTTGCGAATTTTTTGCTTATATTTTGATAAAATCGATTCAAAACTCATAAATTCGTGGCGGTAATAAAATGAACCGCACTCATTAAATAAGGTGAGACACAATGAACACGACTGTAGAAGGCGTTTACAAGAGGGGCAAAATTGAGTTGCTCGAAATGCCAATCGGTTTGCAAGAAGCGCGCGTGTTGGTGACGTTCTTGACTCAGGCTATGAATGCCTCACCGCGCCGCCGTATGGTTTATGGCC
>CAYSMN010000136.1:0-1604 GCA_964432255.1 uncultured Methanosarcinales archaeon
CGGTGATGCCGGGTGGTGCACTCCAGCTCAACCCAAAGTTTTACTGAACTACCAAAATGGGCCAGCAGTTTGTCTAGGCCGGCCAGCTTTTTGCTCAAGTAGTCGGAAAGTTCGGCTGTAACTTTGACGCGGGTGCCTTTGATCGGGTAGTCCATACTGATAGTCTTAAGAATGAGCTCGAGTTTGCCGGCTCGTTTTCACTTTGATGAGTGAATAGACGCGCTGGTTCCGAAAGCGTGACGGTGTGCGGAACCCTGGTCCCTTTTTTCCACCGTGGCCGCCCTGAATTCTGCCGCGGTTTTTCATAACTTTAATTCAGCCGCTGCTTCCGGGTCAAGCAAAATCCGATTACGCCCAGATTCTTTGGCCTTAAGCAAAAGCGCATCTGCCCGACTGATAGTTGTAGGTTTATCCGCTCGGACCTTTGGCCGATCCTTTTCCGGCAGAAACTTATAATCAATTATAGAAGAATCTTTACCACTTTTAAATTTGGTCAACCCGCCACTAAAGCTCACCTTGAGGTGCTGGACTTCCCCCTTCAGGTCAGTCACGTCTGTCGTGAAGGAAAGCTGGGCATGTTCTTCTTTGGGATTAAATTTCTCTGGGTTGACTTCATGCGGGTTTTCATTTGCCTCTTTAAGCTTATTATGAAGACGGACAGTGTCAGTATGAGGGAATACGACAATAAATTCTTCGCCGCCGTAACGACCGACTATGTCATAGCCTCTAAAAATACCACGCAGCCACCGGCCGGCTTCGGCCAGCACCTTATCGCCAGCTTCATGCCCGTAAGTGTCATTGATCACTTTAAATTTATCAATATCAAGCATAAGTACACCAATATCCGGATTTCCACCACGTTTTTGCACCTCGCCTTCAGGGACTGGTTCGTCCGCCATCTGCCTAAGCATCAACTCCATTGCCAGACGGCTATATGCCCCGGTTAACCGATCACGATAGGCTTGTTTACGAAGCTCCTGATTGTCTGTCTCCAATTTGGCTACTTTCTCCTCGAGTTGGCGCAATTTCTTTTCGTATTGCTCCGGCTGTAAGCCGTTCGGCTCTCGGGGTTCGGGTTTTCCGATTTCTGGATTCATAGTATTGCCATTGTAGCGGAAATTAGAGCGACCGACAACTTTTTATTCGTATCGCAGCGCCTCAATCGGGCTTTTGCGCGCGGCCTGGCGGGCCGGGTACAGCCCGAAGACCAGCCCCACCCCAGCCGCAATCACCACACCCAGCGCGGCCGCACCCACTGGAAACTGGAACACCCAATTCAGCCCGGCCACCCGGGTCAAGATTTGAGCGGCCAAAAACGCCAGCAGGCCGCCCAGGCTGATGCCGATGAGTCCGCCGATTCCGGTGAGAAGGACCGCCTCGAACAAAAATTGCCGTAAAACATCACCGTCGGTCGCGCCCAGGGCCTTGCGCAGGCCAATTTCGCGGGTCCGTTCAGTCACCGAAACCAGCATGATGTTCATAATACCAATGCCACCGACAACGAGCGAAATAGCCGCCACCGACATCAAAAATAAGGTCAGCACGCTGGTAATCGTGCCAAGACGATTGACCAGGTCGGCCTGGGTCTGGACGAAAAAGTCGTC
>CAYSMN010000137.1:0-1602 GCA_964432255.1 uncultured Methanosarcinales archaeon
GCGCACGGCATAGACCACGCGGGAAAACTCGGCCAGGATACTGTCACCGGCCGTACTCACAATCCGTCCTTGGAACTGTGCGATGAGGGCGTCCGTCACTTGGCGGCAGGCGTGCAGCGTGTGCAGCGTCGCCTCTTCATCCTCGCCCATGAGGCGACTGTAGCCTTTGACATCGGCGGCCAGGATCGCGGCCAGTTTCCGCTTGACGCTGTGCGCTTCCATCTTGTCCACCAGGCAGGGCGCTTAGGGTGCCTATTCGAAAATACTTCTGAGATCTCGTGCGCCGTGCAAGATGCGGGCGACCTCGATGCCGTCTTCGATAGGTCGGTAGAAGATGATGTATCTGCCTACAGGGAAGCTCCGTAGGGATAGAGCGAGTTCGTCGCGTGCACGTCCCATTCCAGGATTGTCGGCAAGGGTCTGACACTTTTGTTCGATGTCGTCGCGAACGCGGTCCGCGGCATCGATATCATCTTGGGCAATAAAATCCCAAACTTCGGTGAGATCCTGCTCGGCTCGAGGAGAGAAGATAAGGTTGTTCATGTTCTGCCATTGCGGCGGGTTCGGCTTTTCTGCTGGAGTCTTTCGAACACGGCCTTTCCCGGAATTCCTTCGCCGCGGTCAAGCTGCTCCAAGCCAATGGCAATCTCTTTGCGAAGCTGTTCGAGACGATACTGCCTCAGCTCATCTTGTTCCTTCAGCAACCGCAACGCCTCGCGAATGACCTCGCTCGCCGAATGATACATGCCACTGACAACCTTCTGATTGACAAGTTCTTCGAGCTCGGGGGTGAGAGACACATTCATGGCAGTCTTGCTCCTTCGAGAGTACTTGTTCGTGACCCTACATCGAACATCAGAGATTAGCAATATTTGTTATTCATGAGCTTTGAACACCCGCTTTTCCTTCCTCTTAGCTGACCGCTGATTGCTGACTGCTGACAACTTTGCCTATTGCAGCCCCGCCTTGCGCAAGCCGTCGATGAAACGCTCTACCGCGTCAGGATTTTTGTTGAAGAATATCTGCCTCGCTCCCTCCAGCGAGAAATTGGGACTTATCCGTAAGATTTCCGCTGCCTCAGCCTGTGCTTCTTCCTCCCGACCTACTCTACCGTAGGTGCTAGCCAAGAGGACGTGGCACCACAAATATCTGGGGTTGCGGATGACCCCTTCTTTGAGAGTGGCAATTGCCCGCTCATCCTGTCCGAGAGCGGAATAAGCACCGCCCAAGAACATCGAGTACCAAGCCGGATAACGGGGGTTCAGGCGCATCGCTTTCCCCATTGCCTTTATAGCTTTCTCCGGTTGCCCTGCGGCGGTCAGAGCCTGCGCCAGAAACGCGTAGCCTTCAGCGTCGTTGGGATCGAGGGTAACTGCGCGTTCTGCTTCGATGACAGCTTGATCAGTCTTCTTTTGCAACCGGGAGATGTGGCTCAAGAGCTGATGGGCCTGAGGCAAGGAATCATCCAAAGCGACAGCTTTTTGCGCTAAGGCAAAAGCCTGCTCGAGAATTTGGGGATCTTGGTTCCATTGCGCAAGCCATTCCCAGGTGGCAATCAATCCCAGCCGCACATATCCTTCTGCGTACTGCGGGTCCAGTTCG
>CAYSMN010000138.1:0-1597 GCA_964432255.1 uncultured Methanosarcinales archaeon
CCCCGGGAGAATGGGATAAAGCAGTTGATGAAATTGTAGGTAAATCCGAAATCAAAAATATTATTGTAGACCTTCGCAACAATCCCGGAGGATATCTTCAGGCTGCGGTTGAGCTTGCTGGTGACTTTGTCAAAAACGGGACAACGGTAGTTATTCAGCAAAACGCGGACGGTAAGCTTGAAATTAAATCAGACAAACTTGGCAGACTGCAAAATTACAATGTTTTGGTCCTAATTAACGGAGGAAGTGCATCGGCTTCTGAAATCTTAGCCGGAGCTTTAAGGGATGATCGGGGGATAAAACTGGTGGGGGAGAAAAGCTTTGGCAAAGGAACGATCCAGGAACCGATAGATATTGCGGGAGGGAGCGGCCTTCATGTCACAACCGCAAAATGGCTAACGCCAAATGGTACTTGGGTTCACGAGAAAGGGCTAATGCCGGATACCGTTATTACTCCGAAAGACACGGATAAAGATGATGTCATTCTTCAGGGAGCGATTAATCTCTTCAAATAACCTATTTATAAAGAAGGGCGTTACTCACAAGTTTTGAAGGGAGGCAGTCCATTCTTGGATTAATTTCGTCCAGAGCGGAAATCAATGCCCAGGCGGCCGCTCCGTTATGATCTTCTTCGATAATATAATCAAGATCTTTTTCTGCAACAAGATTTGGCGCTGCAATACGGACACCTTCCCAAAAACCGCGGCTATTGGCTTTGTAATCAATTACACCCGCATGTTTTAGTCCTATCTCGTCGTTAACCTCATCCTGCATAAACGTATCGACCGTATTCTCATTACAATCTAGAATTTCTGTTATCCAGAGCTCACCGATTTTATTTAATGATTCTTCAGGAATAAAAAAAGCTTGTCTGAACCAATTCTGATATATTTCCCAAGCTCTTTCGCCTCCATGGAACTGTTCACCAAAGTTATCGATAGCCTTTTCGATTGTTTGTTGCTTATAGGAAGATAATTCGACTGCCATGGGTGAGATTACTTATATTTCTTTTCCAAAACGTTGTCAACTGGAAGTTTACTGAAGATTTTTGGTTAATTCGATTACTTTATCCAAATTTCCGTCGACAATAACTTCCAAATTTCCCCAATTTTTCTTAAGCCTGTGATCGGTAATCCGATCTTGAGGATAATTATAGGTGCGGATCTTTTCACTTCGCATTCCGCGCCCGATGGCTGAACGATAACCCGCAATTGTGCGTAATTTTTCCTCTTCCTGCTTTTCCCACAACTTTGATCTAAGAAGCGATAGGGCAATCTCCCTGTTTTGTAATTGGAAGCGTTCTTCGCGGGCTTCAACTACCAACCCCGTGGGTCTATGGATCAGTCTCACCGCTGTAGCGACCTTATTGACGTTTTGTCCTCCATGTCCGCCTCCCGTTGTAAAACTCCACTCAAGGTCTCCAGGGTTAATCTGGACCTCGTTTTCCTTAATCTCGGGTAGTACCGCAACAGTGGCGGTTGAGGTGTGTATCCTACCGCGCTTTTCAGTGGTAGGTACTCTCTGGACACGGTGTACTCCGGATTCATTTTTAAGAAGATCAAATACCCCGGGGCCCGAAATCCGTATGGTTTTTTCG
>CAYSMN010000139.1:0-1594 GCA_964432255.1 uncultured Methanosarcinales archaeon
ACGGCGGGTGTGATCTGCGCAAAAGTCGCGCGCTATGCCGAGCGCGTGCATCATCCCGACCGGCTCACGCATCCGCTGATACGCAAGGGGTCGAAGGGTTCGGGTCAGTTCGCGTCGATCTCCTGGGATGATGCGTTCGATCTGGTGGCGGAGAAATTTCTAAAAGCCGAGCAGCAGCACGGCGCGCAAGCGGTCTGGCCGTACTTCTACGCCGGCACCATGGGCCTGGTGATGCGCGACGGTATCCATCGCCTGCGCCATGTCAAAAAATATTCCGGTTTTCATTCCACCATCTGCGTCAATGCCGCTTACAGCGGATTCGCCGCCGGCACCGGCAAGATCGCCGGGCCCGATCCGCGCGAAATGGCAAAATCCGATCTGGTCGTGATCTGGGGCACCAATGCGGTCAACACCCAGGTCAACGTGATGAAGCACGCCGTGCGCGCGCGCAAAGAGCGCGGCGCGAAAATCGCGGCGGTCGATATCTACATGAACGGCACAATTGAGCAGGCGGATCTGCGGGTGCTGGTGAAGCCGGGCACGGACGGCGCGCTCGCCTGCGCCGTCATGCATTGCCTTTTCCGCGATGGCAAGGCGGATTGGGATTACCTCGATCGTTATACCGATGCGCCGCGCGAACTCGAAGCCCACGTGCGTACACGCACGCCGCGATGGGCGGAAAAGATCACCGGCTGCCCGGTAGCGACGATCGAGGAATTCGCGCGGCTTGTGGGCTCCACGAAGCGCGCCTTCTTCCGGCTGGGCTACGGCTTCTCACGCTCGCGCAACGGACCAGTGAACATGCACGCGGCAACCTGCATTCCCACGGTGACCGGTGCGTGGCTATACGAAGGGGGCGGCGCTTTCCATAACAACGCCGACATCTACCACTGGAACAAGTCGATGATCGAAGGTCGCGACGCGCAGGATCGCTCCGTGCGCATGCTCGACCAGTCGCGCGTCGGCGCAATTCTTTGCGGCGATCAGCAGGCGCTGGCGAACGGGCCTCCAGTCACAGCGCTGCTGATCCAGAACACCAATCCGGTCTCGGTCGCACCCGATCAGGAAATCGTCAAACGCGGCTTCGCGCGCGAGGATTTGTTTACCTGCGTGCACGAGCAGTTTTTGACCGAGACCGCGAAGATGGCCGATGTGGTGCTGCCTGCCACGATGTTTCTCGAACACGACGATGTCTACCAGGCGGGCGGCAGCCAATACATCCTGCTCGGGCCGAAGCTGATCGAACCGCCGGGCGAGTGCCGCTCGAACCACGAGGTGATATGCGGGCTCGCGTCGCGCCTGGGCGCAAGACATCCAGGCTTTGACATGAGCGCGCGGGAACTCATCGACTGGACGCTGCAAAATTCCGGCTGGGGCACGCTCGCCGAGCTTGAAGAAAAGCGCTGGATCGACTGCCAGCCGGATTTTGACACCGCGCATTACATCAAGGGCTTTGCCAATCCGGGCGGAAAATTCCGCTTCAAGCCGGACTGGCCAAACGTGCCGTTCCGCATGCCGATTCATGCCGGGCCGGTCGCGGCCATGCCGAAACTGCCGGACCATTGGACCATTATCGAGGAGGTGGACGAAGCCC
>CAYSMN010000140.1:0-1591 GCA_964432255.1 uncultured Methanosarcinales archaeon
CGTGGTTAGAGACGAGGATGCCCTGAGCGCCACATTCGACACCCAGGCGGGCGTCCTCGGCGGTGCGGATGCCTTTGAGGATGAGGGGCAGCTTGGTGAGGGACCGGAGCCAGTCCAACTCTTTGAAGGTGAGGGGGATGTTGGGGGGGCGTTCCCACATATCGGGTAGTCGGGCGTCTTTGGGGAAGAGCTTACGGACGGCGGGGTCTCTGAAGTTGCCCAGGTCGGCGCCTCGATGGAGGGGGAACTCGTCCTTGGCGTTGATTTCCATGGGGCTGGGGAGAGGGCAGTCCACGGTGAGCATAATGGCCTTGAAGCCGGCGTCTTCGGCGCGGCGGACTAAGGCGGTGGTGAGTTCCTTGCCACAGTGGTAGAGCTGGAAGAGGAGGGGCTTCGTGGCGACTTTGGCTATCTCTTCCATGGAGTAGTCGGAGGAGGTGGAGAGGCCCATGATGGCGCCGGCGGCGCCAGCAGCGCGGGCGGAGGCGAGTTCGCCGTCCGGGTGGACGAAGGTGTGGCCGCCAGCTGGGGCGAGCATGACGGGGAAGGAAACCTTGTGACCAAGGATGGTGGTGGCGAGGTCGCGTTTGGTGACGTCTCGGAGGAAGCGGGGCCGGAGGGCGATGTCCTGGAAGGCCTGCCGGTTGCGTCGGGTGGTGAGCATGTCCTGGGAGCCGCCGTAGATGAAGCCCCAGATGTCGTGGGGGATGGCGCGCTGGGCGCGGGCTTCGTAGTCTGCGAGGCTTAGGGGGAGGAGACGCATGGTTTTAGGCACTCCGCAGTCTTAAACCAAGGAGCCGTTTCCTGCTCGAGATACCAACCCCCTCTGCGTCTCCCCCTTCCTGCAGGAAGGGGGAGATTAAAAATACACGGGGACACCCCGTGCTCCCTGGCAAAGAGGGCTTTGCCCTCTCTGCACTCACCCATATGGGACACAAATACATCATCATCTGCCATTGCTGTTGAGGTTGAGGAGCTGGCGCTTTTTGGCGTCGAACTCGGGTTGGGTGATGATGCGGTCGTCACGGAGGCTGGCGAGGGCGCGGAGTTCGTGGACGTAGTCGGGGGCGCCGTCGGTCATTTCGGGCGGGAGGACGAGGGAGCCGGGTTCGATCTGGTCGATGGAGGTGTAGCCGCAGTAGCCAAGGGCCAGGTCCAGCTCCTTACGGAGGATTTCCAGGGCGCGGCGGACGCCCTTTTCGCCGTCCACGGCCAGGCCCCAGAAGATGGGGCGACCGATGAAGACGGCGCGGGCGCCGAGGGCCAGCGCCTTGACGACGTCGCTGCCGCGGCGGATGCCGGAGTCGAAATAGACCTCGGCCTTGCCGTCCACGGCGTCGACGATTTCGGGGAGGGTTTCTATGGAGGAGAGGGTGCCGTCCACCTGCCGGCCACCATGGTTGGAGCAGAGGATGGCGTCGGCACCGTGGCGGACGCACTGGGCGGCGTCCTCGCCGGTGCGGATGCCCTTGATGACCAGGGGCAGGCCGGTGAGGGACTTAAGCCAGGGGATCTGATCGAAGGTGAAGGGGATGGTGGGCGGACGCTCCCAGAAGTCGGAGATTTCGGTGCCGGGAGGCAGGTACTTGTT
>CAYSMN010000141.1:0-1587 GCA_964432255.1 uncultured Methanosarcinales archaeon
CAGCCCAGGGTTGCTGTACTCGGCTACCCTGGGATGGTGCCACGCCGACGCATAGCCGGTTGTTGGTGGCAACCCCGATGGCGTTGCGGCTATGGTAGCAGTTATACAACGCCGCCACGTTTGGTTGCTCATCATTCGAATCGCGAGATGCGCAACCTCGTTGGGGGTTGGATCGGTCGGGATATCTGTCCCAAGGTTGGATCAACGCCATCCAGCACCCAAAATATGAATTGGAAACGCAGGAATGGATCGGTTACCCGCCTCTCGGTCAGCATCGCGTTCTCGGCGACCAGAGAGGATGGCATGTCGAACTCCATCACTAATGTCTTTCGATTGCTGTCTATTGCTCTCAGTAAAAAAGACTTCGCCCCTTTCAACCTCACTCACATACTTTCGTAGAAGCAGCGGCAACTCTTGCGCTTGATAGCCTAAGATGTAATGAGCGCAGACTGCATACGAGCAATGCAGCCTACGTGCGATGTCACGCAAGAACGGTGCGGCGGCAAGAAGCGGGTTAGGAGGCGTTGACCGAGAGCGCCGTAACGATGCTGGTGGTGGCTCGCCAGAGAGAGGAACTGCGATTTTGACAAGGGGGCTCACGCTGGGCGTGCTGCCCGTAACCTGTTTCCACAACCAAGCTACCTGCACGAGCGGTGGTTCGCCGATGACGTTGGCAGCCTCTAAGTCAGGTAGCTCGAAGGCGCGGGCGTACGTTCCGGCCTGAGCGCGGCAACGCCCGACGAATGCACTCTCCTCCGGGTTAGGTTCACGATTCTTATCGCGTATGATTTCCATTAGCCATGCGGCGGCTACGTCGTTACCCCGTTCTAAAACTACTTCGGCAAGTCCAAGGCCAGGTGCAGTCTCGTCGCTGCTCATACCGTCTCGCAAGATCTCCATCAACACGCGCATTTCAGTTTCGACACGGAACCGCTCGTCCAGCGCAGCCTGGAAGCGAACCGGGAGCCTCTCCCAGTAGACAAGGGCAAAGGTGCCTGCTGCCGTTCGGAATTCGGCATCATCATGATCGAGATAGCGCCAGAGCAAGTCGACGACCAGTTCGGAAGGAGGCTCATCCACGTTGCCATCAAACAGACCAGAATAGATACTCTGTAGGGCGGCTGATCGCTCGGTCCAAATACTGTTCACAGCGTGATCGCCTAAAATGGCATTCTTCCACTCCTTGGGAAACTGAAACCAGAATGGACCTGCAAGACTACCCATTATGTAAGCAAACCTGCTCGGCAGTAGTTCTTTATGATCTCAACTAAGCCACTCATAGAACGAGAAGACTTCCAAGTCTCAAATGATAAAGAGAACATGGGTGTACCTGTGGAATCCTGTCGCACTGTGCGAAGCCGACTACATGATATCACCGTAGAAGTGCCAGAATGCTATCGCCGTTGGTCCAGCTATTCAAGCTAACCGTGACCGTCGGCCAGATGTATCAACTCCTTAGCCAAAGCCCGCGATATTGGGTGAACGATGCGTTAGGTCGCCTCTGAACTACGCATCTTACATCCACGTCAGATGCCCTAGACCCAACGCGCTCACTCGGACGGCCGTGTGAACGCGAATGGGGCGGAG
>CAYSMN010000142.1:0-251 GCA_964432255.1 uncultured Methanosarcinales archaeon
CGCCTTACCGGACGATCGATCTCGCAGCCTATCAGGCCCCTTGAACCCGACCGAGGTACGCCTGCACGTGGGAAGCAAACTCCGCGAAGTCGGACAATTGCTCGTTGAGCAGCGCGTGCAGTCGATGGCGATCAACATCCAGGTACCCATGGACAAGCACGTTGCGAAACCCGGCGATTGCCCGGGACCGCTTGGCGAACTCAGGAGGGAGAACGCCCGTGTCCGCCAGTCGATCGATCGCCGACGCGTAC
>CAYSMN010000142.1:261-1579 GCA_964432255.1 uncultured Methanosarcinales archaeon
ATGTGGGTGGCAATATCGAGGCAGTTCTGTGTGCAGATCTGAAACCCGCGTTCCACCGCCCAGGTTTCATCGAGGTCGTCTCGGAGGGCCTCGACAGGCCGACCGGCGTGCCGACGCAGGCCCGCAAGGGCGGCATCGAGTCCGAGCAGATGGCGGCGCAGGATTTCCGTATCGGGCCGGCCAGGGGTCATCGGCCGAACTCGCCCAGGAGCATGCGCCGCGCCGCTCCTTGGGCAATCTTCGCGAGTTGTGGCACGTAATCGCAGTAGCGGGAGAGCGCACGTCCCTCTCGCACGGTCGTGGCCCGCAGATCGCGCGCCAAGATCCGCACACCGTCGCGCAGCACCCGATGATAGAGCAGCGGAGACGCCCAGTTCAGGATCACGACGTCGACGCGATTGCCGGCGACCGGCATGAGGTCCGCCGCGAGATCTGCGTCGTACCGGTATGGTCTGTTGGGGACTCGCTCCAGGTACACCGCAATGTCGATGTCGCTGTGGGGTGCCGCCTCGCCGCGCGCCCGCGTGCTATCCTCGCGACATGGGCCAGTCTGGCCGACAGCGCCTACCGGCCACCTACGAGGATCTGATCAAGGTGCCGGATCACCTTGTCGCGGAGATCGTCGATGGCGATCTCTATGCGTCTCCTCGTCCGGCGCTACGCCATTCCGATGCCAGCTCTGGTATCTGTGAGCCATGACGCGACACCACCGCGGGTACGATCCCGTTGAGGATCCTGAGATCCTGGATTGGTGGGCGCTGACTCCCGCGGAACGGTTCCGGCAGTCGGCGACCTTGTGGCGTACGTTCCTGGCGTTGGGGGGATCGCTTGAGCCCGAGCCCGATTCACAAAGCCCTTTCTATTTTGCGCAAGCACCGGGTTCGAGCGCTGTTGATGGGTGGTCAGGCGTGCATTCTGTACGGCGCCGCCGAGTTCAGCCGCGACATCGACGTGGCCGTGCTCGCTGACGAGCAGAATCTCGGTCGCCTGCACGCCGCCCTCGGCGAGTTGGACGCGGAGTTGGTCTTCGTGCCCGCGTTGAGCGCAGACGTACTCCTGCGGGGGCATGCCTGCCACTTCCGGTGCGGGATGCCTGGAGCCGACAATGTTCGAATCGACGTCATGTCGGTGCTGCATGGATGCGATTCGTTCGAGAGACTGTGGTCGCGCCGCCGATCGCTCGTGCTTTCCGGGGTCGGTCGCGTGTCCGTCCTGGCGCTTGCGGATCTCGTCCAGGCGAAAAAGACACAACGAGACAAAGACTGGCCCATGGTTCGGCGACTTGTGGAGGCGGACTACTATCGCCGTCGGTCCGTGC
>CAYSMN010000143.1:0-1567 GCA_964432255.1 uncultured Methanosarcinales archaeon
CTTGGCTTCAAAGGGGCGGTTGGCAGCGCTGAAATGAAAGCCAGCACGACAATGTGCCTGGCAACACAATATCGGAAACTGACAACTCGCCTACCGCGCACTGTCGCTGCGCCTGAAGGCAAAGACACCTCAACATCATGATGATCCAAGAACACACCGTCGAGCGGGTAGACGGCCTTATAGACCGCTTCTTTGATCGCGAATAACAGACGTCCCCGGAACGGATCATTTGACGCTCTGTCGCTGTTGCGATGATTTTCAAGTCGTCGGGTTCGAGCGCTTGCGCGGGTTCAACGTCGACCCCCAAGCTCGAATAATCGCGGCGCATCGCCAATGCCGCAACCGCAATTTCGGATTCATGTGCTAGTGATCCGACGATTCCACTAGGCCAAATTGGCATGCCCGATGCGGACTTCGGGATCGCTTGCTGCTGTTGACCGAGCCGAAGCAAGAGTTCTCGCGCAACAATTCTCGCAGCACCGCTGGCCCGTCGAACCTTTTCCACGCTGGTGACAAACGCGTCGAGTTCGTCCGGCAACAAGCTGAACTCGTCGCCATGTGCGATAACGCGGTGATCCACGAATATTCCGGGCACCGCCATGCCGTCGATTGAACGCTGAAGCTCCGGGATTCTGGCCGCAGTCATGAGCCGATTAGCACCAACACACTGAAATACCGCTCTCGTTGAGCGCTTGGCATGAATTCATATGATTATACCTCGTCGCCGGTCGTCCGTGGTCCGGGCGACTCGACATCTGCCCACGAATCCGCGTTGCCCGCAGGATCAATTCCAGCTGACACGCTCTTGACAGCCTCTTGACACCCTCTTGCACCCTACTTGGCACCTGCAGAATTCGTCTATAAGGTACATTTGCGCTGGCATACGCATTGATCAGTTTGAGCCGCCTCGACCAATTGATCACATGGACCCGAGCATGCGCGGGCCCGAGCAAATGTCGGCCGGAGCAAATGTCGACAGCAAACCTCTCTGTGTGAAGGGATCGTGATATGGCCGAAGAACAAGCTGATTCCGCCGTGCCAATGACTGACGAGCAACGCGACGAGCTTGCATCGGAATTGGTCAACCGCTTTTCGTTATGGTCGGGAGCTGCCGGACTGATCCCGGTGCCGATACTTGATATGGTCGCAGTCGGTGGCGTCCAGCTCCAGATGCTGCGCCGCCTTTCGGAAATTTACGGCGTTCCGTTTGCCGAAAATCGAGGCAAATCGATCATTGCTACCTTGGCCGGATCATTCATTCCGGCGAGCACTGCCACGGGCACGGCGGTGAGTCTCGGAAGCCTCGTGAAGGGCCTGCCGGGGGTTGGAACTGCGATTGGCATCGTTTCGATGCCAGCCTTCTCTGCCGCCGCCACATTCGCGATCGGCAAGGTCTTTATTCAGCACTTTGCCTCGGGTGGCACGCTTCTCGACTTCAACCCTCCGGATTATCGTGAGTTCATCAAGGCACAGAAGGAAAAGTTTACTTCCCGCTTCGGATCATCTGCCGATACTCAATCCGCCACCACAGCTCAAAATACATCGGGACGGGCACCGTCGCCGCGGG
>CAYSMN010000144.1:0-1559 GCA_964432255.1 uncultured Methanosarcinales archaeon
CGTGCGAGCCAGGTATTTTTGGCTCACCAGTTCGAGTTGGCAGTCCCGGCAACAACAGGGCGTGGCGTTGGCCTTGGCTTGGGTGGCCCGTTCGGCTACCAAACGCAGCGGTTCCTTAGCCGAGCGGGCGATCTGTTCCTCGAGGTGTCCCAAATTTTGTTCCGGATGTTGCGCAATGACGGCTAAGCGCGCGTCCAAATCTTTAACCCAGACTTGGATCTCAGCCTCGGTGAGTCCGCCTTTGGAAAGCGCCGCCGCCTTGGCCGCGGCACTGGCCAAAGCCGCACCCTCGGCCATAATGTTGTCGGTTACCTGCTCGTTGAGGGCCTGCGCCTCGCGGATGGCCTGGCGGACTTTGGCGGGGGCTCGGCGAGTTTTGTCTTTGGCAATAGAGGAGTTGGTCATAGTCGGGTTATAGGCAGTTCAGATGGGCAGAGTTCCTCGCAAAAATTCCCGAAATCGGGGATGCAAGGGACAAAGGTAAACGTCTTTGATGGGAACTTGATGCCGGGTTCCATCGGCTCGGTCTTGGCGGCTGCGGCCCTTGGTCTGGCCCACATGCACCCAGTTGGCCGCCTGGTAAGAGGTGCCGACAAAACGGTCACGCTCGACAAAGGTTTCCAGCAAATAAATGGGATGGCCATACTTGCCCTGCCACTGGTGGCTCAGACCCTTGGTAATGCGACTGAGAATGTGGCTGGCCAGATGGCTTACCCGCACCCAGGAAGGAATCAAAAAGCGAGTGTTGTTAGTCAGCAGATGGAGTCGTTGGGAGCGAGTGGTGCTGTCCCACCCGACATATCGGTCCCGGTCGGCACATTGCCAGGCCGCCGAGCCAAAGAGCACACAAGCTAGCGGGCGACCTTGGCAATCGCACACCAAGTACTGGAGATTCTCCCCGACCGTACCGCGATGACTCAAAAAATGATGCTGGTGCAGAAGCGCATCAAAAAGGTCGCGTTGGGCCACTCCCGGCCTGCTCACTTCCGTCAGGCTCAGCGGGAGCAGCGCGCTCAGTGGTTCGCCGATGGGCAACTCTGAGACCGGCAGTTGGGTTACCGGCCGCTGCTTATGACCCATCCGATTGAAGGCAACTCGTCGTCGCGCTGGCAAGCTAATCCAGCCCCGTTGCTCCAGTTTGAGCAACAACGTCCGGGCGGCCATATCTTTAAGTTGGCCAGCCCAGTTGCGCCAATCCCACAGAGTAGCCAACTGGCGGCTCAATCGGTGGCGGCTCCAGTCCGGACGCGCCGCCAGTAGTTGGCGAATTTGCTCCAGTTCAACCGCGCCGATGCGGCGCCCTTGCACAATGCTCGGTTCACTCACTGAGCGCAGGTTGGCAGAGAACGCAAAAGGAGTCCCGCAAAATCGACGACTATTTTTCTCCCTCCAAAAATGCGCGATTCCTCTGCAAGAACCTATCCGCTGCCCTTAGAGGACTGCCCAGATTTTTCACGACTGCGCCAGGCCGGAAGCAAGTGAGATGCGCACTGTGGTGGGACTGAATAGTCTCTTGAGTTTGTTCATACGTTTCCTTATGCTTCTCTCGGGCGACGCCG
>CAYSMN010000145.1:0-1555 GCA_964432255.1 uncultured Methanosarcinales archaeon
TACCGTCTTGGCCATCTTGGTGCCTATGACCCGTCCAACTTTTTCTTTTCGTCGCTCTTTGCTCATTATTGAACCTTCTGAAGCTGCCTCTCTCTGGCCACAGACTTTAGTCTGGCCAGTTTCTTTCGAATCGAGCCCAACTGGGAGGTATTGCTGAGCTGCTTTGTGGCGTGACGAAAGCGCAGGTTCAGCATCTCCTTTTGGGTATTTTCTATCTCCTTTGCGATGTCCTGGTCGGACAGGTCACGGACTTCCTGGATGCGCATAGAAATATCCCCTTACTCGGTGCCCAAAAGGTTAGCTAGATTATCGCGTGAAACCATTTTAACTGGGATGGGCAGCTTGTTGGAGGCCAGTCGAAAGGCTTCAGATACGGTGGCTTTGTCTGCGCCGGCCACTTCATACAGGATGCGGCCCGGCTTGACCACAGCGACCCAGTGGTCCACGGGGGCTTTTCCGCCGCCCATGCGCGTTTCGGCGGGCTTCTTTGTAACCGACTTGTCGGGGAAGATGGTTACCCACACCTTACCGCCACGCCTGAGGTGGCGGGTAATGGCGATTCGAGCAGACTCAATCTGGCGAGCAGTTATCCATCCCGGGGACAGGGCCTTGAGGCCGAAGTCGCCCTGGTTTACGGTGCTGCCGGCCACAGCCTTTCCCTTCATGTTGCCCCGCATGGACTTGCGGTACTTGACCCGCTTAGGTTGTAACATCCTCGGTCTCCTCGTCCTCTTCTCCGGCGCTTACCGTGACTTGAATAGTTTCCATCTCCTCAGCACGCTCGGCCACAGGCTTTGGTACCGTAGTGCCTTTGTAAATCCAGACCTTAACGCCGATTCGACCCATGACGGTAGAGGCTTCGGCATAGTCGTAGTCAATATCGGCCATGAGGGTATGCAGGGGCACCCGTCCCTCCATAACTTTTTCAGTACGGGCGATTTCAGCGCCCATGATTCGGCCCTTCACGATAATCTTTATGCCCTGAGCGCCGGCCTGCATGGCGCGTTGTACGGCCTGTCGCATGGCGCGGCGGAAGGAGACGCGGCGCTCCATCTGGTCCGCGATGTTGCGGGCCACCAGGTAGGCGTTCAACTCAGGCTGTTGTATCTCCAGGATATTGAGCTGAATACGTTTGCCCGAAATGGACTCCAGGCGGCTCCTGAGCTTTTTTACTCGCTCGCCGTCGCGGCCGATGAGTATGCCGGGACGCGCGGAGTGGATATTGATGACGATATCCTGATTGCCACGGTCTATCTCGACCCTGGCGATGCCAGCGTCGGAGAAGGAGCGATATTCGTCTCGTATGGCGTTTCGGATTGACAAATCGTTGAGGACCAGCTCCCGGTACTGGCGACCCCGAGGCGCAAACCAGTGGGTCTGCCAATCTTTAATGATGCCCAGTCTGAACCCTATTGGATGTGTTTTATGCCCCACTAGCTTGCCTCCTGGTCCACTACTACCGTCAGATGAGAGAACCTCCTGTTCATTCGGCCAACCCTTCCCCGGGCGTGGGGCTTAAAGCGTCGCATAGACTCGGCCTGGTCCGCGGTAATTC
>CAYSMN010000146.1:0-1543 GCA_964432255.1 uncultured Methanosarcinales archaeon
GCGCTGGATTGACCCTCTCATGCGGCACTTGAACGTGGACTACCGTATTTCCCTGCTTCGCGCGGCAGCATTCCACGGATCTTCGCATCAGGCTGCCTTGGTCTTTCAGGTGATCGTCCCAAAGCAGATGAGGCCTATTGTCGTCGGGCGGCAGCGAATCCAGTTCATTTACCAAGCGCCTGACGCATTCGCCAGGACCAACCGAGAGGTCTGGCTTGGTCAGTTGAAGACCGACGCCGGATTCGCCAAGGTGGCCGGCATCGAGCTCGTGATTCTCGACGCGGTCCGCTACTTCCACCAAGCGGCTGGACTCAACGGCGCCGCCCAGATCGTTCATGACCTCGGCGGCAAAGCCGACCCGCGCGAACTCGCGAAGGCGGCGGCCTTCTACGAGAATTCGACTGTGCGACGCCTCGGATACCTCCTCGAACACTTCGGCCAGCGGCGTCAATCGACTGCGTTGCGTCCCTTCACCCGTGCGGCCAAATCCATGAAGCTGCTCGATCCGTCGGTGAAACGGATCGCGGCGCTCGGCGCCGCCGCTGATGCGGCGACCGAGGCGCCAAGCTGGAAGTTGATCCTCAACGCGTCTGTCGAGATCGACGCGTGATTCCCAGCGCCTTTGTCCAGGAGTGGAGCGCAACGACACCGTGGCCCGATCCACGGCAGGTAGAACAAGATCTGATCATCTGCCGAGCGCTGTGCGACATTTTCAACGACCCATGGCTCTCAGAGCGTCTCGGCCCGTGTCGTCGCAAAGCCGCGCCTCACTCGATGCACCTCGTATTCGCGTTCGCCCCCGACGCAGACCCGACGTCCTCCCTCAAACTGAAGGTCGAGATCAACACACGCGAACACGGAAGCTTGTATGGCGTGCGCGGGTATCCGTTCGGCGTCGAAAACCGTTGGCACACTGCCAGGACGTCCATTCTTTCGTACGTGCCCGAAGAGCTCTTCGGCACGAAGCTCCGCGCGCTTCTCCAGCGGCACAAGAATCGCGATCTCTTCGATCTCAATGAAGGCTTGGTTCAGCTCTCCCTGAATGCAGAGAAGGTCGTCGCCACCTTCGGCCATTATCTAAGACACGAAGGCAACCAGATTACGCGGGCGAACGCTGAAGAGCGCATGCTCGCCAAGCTGACGCGGAGCCTGACCGACGATATTGCGCCGTTGCTCGCTGCGGGCGTTGTTTATGGAGCCGCTGAAGCGCAGACGGCATTCGAGCGCGTGTGGTTCCGATTGATCGTTCAGTTGGACGGCGCACCGTGGCACCGTTCTGAGCCGGTGATTGAGGAACTTCGCGCGACATCACTTCCGACGTTGCTTCGAAGCCCTACCGGCTGACGGGAAAAGCGGCCGTCATTGTTTACCGTGGGCTGGGATCGTCGGTGGTTTGAACGAAGAGGTGCCGGGAAGACAGCCCGAGCCGACCAGCCTGACGCTGATACCCGGACTCAGGCCGGGACGGCAAGATGACTCAGAGACGACGAAGCGAACAAGTCAGACGGTGCGACCGACGGCGGTGTCGTCGGCGAGGAGTCCG
>CAYSMN010000147.1:0-1540 GCA_964432255.1 uncultured Methanosarcinales archaeon
CAATGTGACCAACTGCACGATCTCTCAGAACACCGGGCAGGGCGGGGCCGTCTTCCAGAACGGCGGTAGCTCGGCCCCGGGCCAGGTGAATCTGAAGAACAGCATCGTCGCGGGCAATACCGGCGGCGATACGTCCGGGGTGACGAATCTGGGCAACAATCTGATTGGAGGCAATCCGCTGCTCGCGCCACTGGGCAACTACGGCCTCGACGTCGACGGCGGACCGACGCAAACAATGGCTTTGCTGCCGGGTAGTCCAGCTATCAACGCTGCTGATAATGCGAGCGCGCCACCCAACGACCAACGCGGAATGTCTCGCCGCTTCGGCACGCCGGTTTCTTGCGGGTCATCGGTGGTGCGATCGACATCGGCGCGTTCGAGTCGCAAGGCTTTCGCGTCTCAACGCCTGGCGGCACACGGCAAAGCGCACCCATTTCGACAGCTTTCAGTTCGGCTTTGGTGGTGACTGTCGCCGCAGACGACGACTTCGTGCCCGTCGCGGGAGGAGTGGTGACCTTCGCCGCGCCTGGGTCAGGTGCTAGCGGCACTTTCCCAGGGAACGTCACTACATTCAACGTTACGATCAACGCCAGCGCCGTAGCGACTGCTCCGACCTTTACCGCGAACGGCACGGCCGGCGGTCCTTACAACGTCACCGCTGGCGGTAACGGTTTCGCGTCTTCGGCCACCTTTAGTTTGACCAACAACAAGGCAGCAACCACAACCGGCCTCACTTCATCGGTCAATCCGTCTGACTTTGGTCAGACTGTGACATTTACAGCTACGGTTACTTCGATAGCAGGCACGCCGACCGGGACCGTGCAGTTCAAGGACAACGGCAACAACCTAGGTAGTGCTGTGGCCTTGAACGCAAGCGGAGTCACCAACTTCACAACTTCGTCACTTTCCGCTGGCACACATAGCATCACAGCGGTCTCTAGCGGCGATGCGAACTTCACCACCAGCAGCGGCACACTCTCAGGCGGACAAGTCGTAAGGAGTCAGCCATCGCTATCAATCAACGATGTCTCAACCACGGAAGGCGTCACCGGCACAAAGACGCTGAACTTTACCGTCACGCTTTCAGCGGCGAGCAATCTGACCGTCAATGTGAACTTCGCCACCGCCAACGGTACGGCGACCGCGCCTCCCGATTACACGGCGATTAACTCGACGATGTTGACGTTTAGTCCGGGCGAAACCACCAAGACCATCAGTGTAACCATCAACGGTGATCAGACTTTTGAGCCTGACGAAACCTTCTTCGTCAACCTAAGCGGGGCGACCAATGTCACCCTCGCTGACAATCAAGGCTTGGGCACGATCCTCAACGACGATGCGGCGGGCGGAATCATTAAATTCAGTGCTGCCAGCTACAACGTGACGGAGAGCGGACGCTCAACAGCTATTACAGTCCGGCGCTCGGGCGATACATCGGGGGCAGCGACGGTGGATTACGCGAGCAGTGATCACAGCAATCCGGCGGACTTCATTCCCTGCACGTCGCCGGGAGCAGGGTTCGCATCATCGCGCTGTGACT
>CAYSMN010000148.1:0-1535 GCA_964432255.1 uncultured Methanosarcinales archaeon
CCACCTCTCAAGTGACTGACAAACACCGGTAGACGTGACCGAACTCTGGTGCTCCCCAAGTGCCCCGGCCGGGCTGAAAAACACCACTCTCATTCCCCGGTGTCGGTAATAACAGTGCCTGGCAGAGTATTCTTGAAGTGAGGAGCTATTCCCGGGGCGCGGCCACAGTCTGGCCCCCGCATTGCAATAGCTAGCAGAGCCAAGGCGGCCATGCTCGGGGGCGAAAGGCTTATGAAAAGAGAAGAGGGCTTCACCATGATCGAACTGATCTTGGTGACAGCCATAATTGGGATCATCTCGGCCATTGCAATACCCAATCTGCTCAACGCCAAGAAGGTGGCCTATGAGAGCAGCGCGATCCGCTACCTGCGGACGTGGGCTCCCGGACAAGAGATGTACAAGAAAGCCCACGGGTACTATTCCGCTACGGACGAGGTACTGGTGCAGGAGAAATTCATCAACAAGGCGCTCGATAGCTCAGGCAGTGCCGATGACACCGCCTTCTCTTACAGCATGGATTCCAGCAGCACCAATCCCGACGGGACTCCGAACACGACATTGTGGTACGGTCGTGCCCGAAGGATATCCCCGGTCTACGCAAAACGATCGTTCTATGTCGATCAATCCGGAGTCATCAGGGCAGCTCAAGGCGACACCTGCACGGTGGCCGATCCTCCGATAGAGTGAGCTCCACGTCGCGAATACGCCAGAGGACTCAAGCATCATCCGTGGGATGCACGCTTCGAGCGTGCTTCGTTGGTGTCCGAGGCCGGCACTCTGGAAGCGTGCGCTCCCAGGCAAATCCCATTTCAACTCTATCCATGAAGACTTGCCAAAGTTCACTCACCTTGACAAGCGAATTAGTCATCCTATAGCTTCGCTAGTCGCTTTTTTATTGCGGTGAGTCTCCACCGTTCTGTTACTTCTTAGAAGCAATGCTGGAGGGCGGATGGCAATCAAAGTTGGAATAAACGGCTTCGGTCGGATAGGGCGTAATATCTTTCGAGCCGCGATGAAAGGCGGCGATATCGACTTCGTCGCCGTGAACGACATAACCGACACGCAAACACTCTCTCACCTTCTCAAGTACGATTCCGTGCTCGGAAATCTCGACGCCGACATCAAGGCATACGACAACAGGATCGCGGTGAACAACGATGAGTTCCGCGTGTTTAGCGAGCGCGATCCCGCCAAGATCGACTGGGGTTCGGTTGGCGCTGAAATCGTCGTCGAGTCTACCGGCCTGTTCACCAAACGCGATGACGCCGCCAAGCACCTCCACGATTCGGTCAAGAAGGTCATCATATCGGCGCCCGCCAAGAACGAAGACGTGACGATCGTGCTGGGCGTGAACGACAGTGAATACGATCCGAAAGCGCATCACGTCATTTCCAACGCATCCTGCACTACTAACTGTCTTGCTCCGGTTGCGAAAGTGCTCCACGACAACTTCACGATCAAGAAGGGGCTGATGACGACGGTGCACGCCTACACCAACGATCAACATCTATTGGACCTTCCGCACTCGGACTTGA
>CAYSMN010000149.1:0-1249 GCA_964432255.1 uncultured Methanosarcinales archaeon
ACCCCCAGGCGAAATACAAGATCATGTACAACTTCTTCCGTACCTTGGTCCAGTGGGATGACATCAATGTGTTTATCAACTTTTTCTGGACTACTCCCCAGGGGCTGGACCGTTACGTGGACTTTCGCGGGCAGGTCATGAATTATGGCTCCCGCTGGTCCGGTCCGGTTCCCAACCCTGAGGAGGTCTTTGCTAAAGTCTTACTCTACGGGGTCGCCCCGTATGATGTCGTCGGGTTAGCCACTTTGGATTGGAACTATCTCGATCCGGATAAGTGGCGGTCCATCTGGTCGTTCGTGCCGGTGATTCGGCGGGTGCGGCGGCTGACTGCCGCGGATAGTTCCAACGGCGTCTTCGGCTCTCATATCAGCCGGGACGACTTCGCCACCTTTGCCAATCGCATTCATTATTTTGAGTGGAAACTCATCGGTGTCAAAGAGGCGCTGGTGCCCTACACCTTGCCGGTGCCAAAAGTCTGGGAACCCGCGCAGCCGCAAGGCTTTGTCCTGCCGGCGAACGAGAACGCGGCGATCATGCCCTGGCCGGGACAGAGCAAACTCTTCACCGAACAGCAATGGGCCGGCGCGGCCTGGTGGCCGACCAATCTGCACCTGACCCGGCGACCGGTGTGGGTGTTAGAACTCACCCCGAAAGATCCCTACTATGCCTATGGGCGACAGATCCTGTTGGTCGATCAGGAACTGTTCTTTGGCTACTACAAGGAGATCTACGACCGCGCCGGCGAGTACTGGAAAACGATTATCCGCGGCGGGGGCATTGCGCTGAATCAAGAGAAGACCTTCTCCACCACTCAGACCGATTTTCTCATGGCGCTGGATGATCGCACCAACATGGCCACGGTCACGCTACCGTTGCGCGAGGGCAACTACATTAAAGTCAACGTGGGACTCGACCCGCAGCTTTTCAATTACCAGGGGCTGTCGCGGTTTGGGAAATGAGGACTGCACTCCCACCACTCCCGACCTCGGCCATTTTCATGCTGCCGTGGAGCCTTGATTAATCAAGGCCCCACATTGTCCATATTCCCATCCCAGCTTTCCCCGTTTTCTTCAACAGTTGACAACCAGGAGCAGCAAGCGGAATAATCACCGTCATGCCAGACGCTCTCGGCAGGACCGTCGACGCTGAAACCCGTCGCCTGGCGGCGATCATGTTCACCGACATTGTCGGCATCAGCCGCCAGATGGGCAGCAACGAAGCCCGCATGCTGCGGCTGCTGGAGGTGCAT
>CAYSMN010000149.1:1259-1534 GCA_964432255.1 uncultured Methanosarcinales archaeon
TGAGCGAGCATCACGGCACGGTCATCAAAACCATCGGTGATGCCTTCCTGGTGGACTTCCCCTCCGTGGTGAACGCCGTGCAGTGCGCCCAGACTATTCAGACCCAACTGCGCGGCCATAATGCGGACAAAGAATCAACTGAACAGCTCCACGTCCGTATTGGCATTCATTTGGGCGACATCGTGCAAAAGGATGGCGATGTCTTTGGTGATGGGGTCAACATCGCTTCGCGTTTACAAACCCTCGCCGAACCGGACACCGTCTGCATTTCTGAC
>CAYSMN010000150.1:0-1526 GCA_964432255.1 uncultured Methanosarcinales archaeon
CGTGGGGCAGGCCTGCACGGAGTCCTTCGTGGCCAGTTTTATCGTCATCCTGGTGATGGACTTCTTTCTGTCCTATGCCCTGCAAGGGATTTATACCGCGATTTGGGGCTTCAAGCCGTTGATTTAAGCACGGCTGGAGTGTGCGGCTTAGCTATCTTGTCGCGTAAGTAGTGCAAGAAGCAACGTCGGGTTAATGATGTCGAGCGACGGAAATTGCAATCGAAACCGCGATCCCTCGGGCCGTGAAGCATCCATGAGGTCGAGGAGGTCATTGTCGCGAGAGACGACGTATTTGGAATTCGTCGCCAGCGCCAGGTTGATGTAATGAGCGTCATCGGGGTCGCGGTCGTACGAGAAGATCGGAGGGACACCCTTCACAAGCTTCGTATACTTAGCCAGTTCGTGGATAAGGCGATCAACCCGATCCGGAGTGACGTCAAGCTTCGTCGGGATCTTGTCGGGGAGCTCGCGGATCTCTTGGAGAACGTAATCGGTAATGAAAAGCTGGACTTGCCCTTGTTGAGCCGCCGTGAGGCACTTCCCGGAGGGGCCATTGATGTTGATGAGGGCCTGCGCGAAAATGGTGCAATCGAAGACCACCGGCATCCGGCCCGTGGGATTCATGCTTTTTCACGGGCTCGGCGCTCGGCACGCAGTTCGTGCTTGGCTTTCTCCAGCAGGTCACCGAGTTCATCGTCGGTCATTCCACTTTCCAGGAATCGCTGATAAATGGGTCCGCTCAGCTCCTCCAATGAGATCGGTGGCTCCGCGAGGTGCGTGACAAGCTGGGAGACGTACGAACAGATATCCTCACCAGAGGCGGCGGCTCGCAACTTGAGCTTGGCTTCGGTTTCCGGAGAAATCGAGATTTGCAACGTCATCAGTCGATTCCCATATTTGTCGTCTAATGCTGCATACCTGACCCTAGTTTATAGTTCCATTATAGCAGTACCAAAGGACAAAAGCTACCCTCTTCCTAGTCCCATTACGAAGTATCTTCGGGCGATTTGGGCTATGATAATCTCTCGAAGGTCTTCCGGGGGTCTATGCCCACGGTTGCTATTGGCGAGTAAATGCCTTTGAGACCAACGACGCAGTCGAAAACCATTAAAACAGCACCATCAGTGATAGACAAGGATGGAGCCCCGGTTATCGAATTGCGCGGGGTTCATAAGAGCTTCGGACCACTACAGGTCCTTACCGGCATTGATCTCCAACTCCGCCGTGGCCAGATCACGGTGATCCTGGGTGAGAGCGGTTCAGGAAAAAGCGTGATTTTGAAGCACATCGTCCGACTGCTTCGCCCCGATGCCGGAGAGGTTCACTATCGCGGAAAACGGATCGATTCGTTGAGAGAGGATGAATTGGCCCCCCTGCGCAGCGAATTTGGATTCCTCTTTCAAATGGGAGCGTTGTTCGATTCGCTCACCGCGGCGGAGAACGTGGCCTTCCCGCTGGTCGAGCAGTCCCCCAAGAGCAAAGCGGAACGCGACCGGATCGTGGACGAAAAACTGAGGATGGTCGGT
>CAYSMN010000151.1:0-1519 GCA_964432255.1 uncultured Methanosarcinales archaeon
AGCCTCATCCTGGAGGCGGGCGAAGAGGTGAAGGTGCCGCCGCTCAGCGAGGAGGACGTCTCCGAGCTGATGGGCGCCCCCGAAGCCGCTGTCCCCGCACCGGCGCCTGTTCCGGTGCTGACCAGCTACGTCGCCGAGCCAGGCATCGACTAATCGACCGAGCGCGCACGCGACTGAAAGGCCTCCCCAGCGTGGGAGGCCTTCTCTTTTCGTGCTGTCGGCGGCGGAAGCAGTTGGTATCATGACGGCGGATGACGAGCAACACGCCAGGTCGCGGCGCGCCGCCCCCATCGGCAACCACTGCCCAGGCGGATGGCGAAGCTCCTCATTTGCCGCCGCCGCTACTAGACGAGCTGGCCGAACAGGCCGCGGAGCCCTGGTTTGTCCGGCGGCTGGAGTACTTCGTCCTCGGCGCTGTCGCCGTGCTGATCACCGCGTTCGCCTTCATCTTCTTCTTCTTCGATGTCAACCTGGCCCAACTCACCACGTACGGCTACATCGGGCTCTTCGCTGTCAGCTTGATCAGCGCCGCCTCCATCGTCCTGCCGATGCCCGGAGCCGCGGCGATCACGGGCGCCGGCGCCCTCCTCGACCCGGTACTCGGGATCCCGGTGCCGATCATGGTCGGGCTGGTGGCGGGCGTAGCGGAAGCGCTGGGCGAGCTGACCGGCTACGCCGCGGGCTACGCCGGCAGCTCCCTCTTCCGCGACCGGCCGTTCTTCCCGCGCGTGAAGCGCTGGATGGAGGAACGAGGCGTCCTGACGATGTTTCTCCTCTCTTGCTTCCCTAACCCCTTTGTCGACGTGGCCGGCGTGGCCGCCGGCGCTGTGGGGATGCGGGTGCAGCTCTTCCTGATCGGGGTCTTTCCGGGCAAAGTGGTGAAGAACATCTACCTCTCCGCGGGCGGCCTCGCCGGCGCCGCGATCGTCCGCCACCTGCTCGGCTAGCGAAGCCTGTTGCGACAGTGCCCGCTCGCCGTATGATGAGCATCGCGACTACTCACGAAGAGGAGGACTCGGAATGGCAGGAGAGATGGTTCGGTTCCCCAGCAACGGGCGCGAGGCGCAAGGCTACCTCGCGAAGCCCGCGTCGGGCAAAGGGCCCGGCCTCGTCGTCATCCAGGAGTGGTGGGGTCTGGTGCCGCACATCAAGGACATCGCTGATCGCTTCGCCGCCGAGGGCTGCGTGGCGCTCGCTCCCGACCTCTACCACGGCGAATCGACAGCGGAGCCGGACGAGGCGACGAAGCTGATGATGGCGATGAAGATCGACCAGGCGGCGAACGACCTGACGGGCGCCGTCGATTACCTCGGCGGATTGGACGCCGCCACCGGCGACAAGGTGGGCTGCGTCGGCTGGTGCATGGGCGGCGGCCTGTCACTCTACCTGGCCACGCTCAAGCGGGAGGTCGGCGCCTGCGTGATCTACTACGGCGTGCTGCCCGGCGCCCAGCCCGACTTCGCGAACCTGCAGGCCGCGGTCCTGGGGCATTACGCCGGGAACGACCACTTCGCTTCGC